>JBDTNF010000056.1:0-23373 GCA_039933875.1 Flavobacteriales bacterium
ATCCACACATCCTTCGACGCCTTCAACCACCAATTGGTACGAACCTGTTGCCGTAACCATCAGATCCAACGCATCCTCCAGACCTGGCAGCCAGTGGTGTATCCCCTCATTGGTAACGCCGTGAAGAACCACGCTGTCGCCATTGCACAACGTGTAGGGTCCTGGCGTGCTTACCGCAGCGCTCACGGGGGAGAGCGTCACATCGATACTGAGCGGTGTGGTGATGCCGCATGCGATGACCACACAGGTATAGGTGCCTGGAGAGCCGATCGTTTGTGAAGTGGCTGACCCGCTCAGCGGCGACTGCCATTGGATGTTCGACCCGGCGGTGGCCATCACCAACAACGTCACTTCATCGTCGAGGGAGCAAAGCACCGCCATGGGGGCGGCACTGAGGTAAGGCGTGCCGTAGTTGGCCAGGGACACGCTGTTGCTTGTCACCGAACATCCGCCCACCTGCATGATGAGGTAGTAGTCGCCGGGAACATCGGTCACCAAGGTGCCACCCATGCCGGTGATGGGACCTTGCGGGCCATACCACACATAGCCAGTACCTACAAGTGTTGTGGAAAGCGTGGCGGTCTGACCGGGACAAATGATGCCATCCGCCGGTGTCACATCAAGCACCGGTCCTGTCGGGACCGTGATCGTAAGGGAAGTGGATGCTGATGTGGTGCATGCGTTCGTATCCACCGCGGTGGCCGATACCGTGTAATTGCCCGCCCCTGTTACCAGCATACTATCCGGGGAGATCACGATCAGCCCCGGCCCGGTCCATGTGAGTGTATCGCAGCCCACACAACTCGCCACCAACAGGGCGGTGTCACCATCACACAACACCGACGAGCCTGTCAGGAAGACCTGCGTACCCAGCGTTGGATAGAGTTGCACATAGATACTATCGGTCAAATAGAACAGTATGCTATCCTCGCCACAGGGCTTGTTGCTCACCATGACAACCAGTTCGTGCACGTACCAGCCGCTACCGGTCTGCGCCAATTCCGAACTCTGGGAGCCACCATCGCCCAATATGGTGGGTGGCACTGTGAAACCCCACGTTACCGTAAGGTCTTCGGGCAGATCACCGATCACACCGTCCACGGTCCATATGGGTACGTATTCGAACGCGATCGTTCCGTTCCCACACATCACCAGGGTGTCGTTGAGGTCCGTATCGTCCGGGTAGTTGATGTCCAGATCGGCCAATAGGTCCGGCCATTCCGGTGAAGGGTTGTCGACCACGTTGAACGAATTCTGTCGAACGCACCCGAACTCGTTCACCATCACGAAGGAGTAGGTACCGGTGGTATCGATCATCACCGAGTCGCTGTGGACCACATCCCCGCCGAACGGTATCGCCCAATAGTAGTCGTAGTCCGGATCGGCGTTCTCAGCCCAGAACCAATGCGTTTCGGGATCGCACAGGTATACCGTGGCCACACCGCTCGCGGATTGATTGATCACGATATCGTCCGACAGAAGCGGTATCGGAGGCACCGGAAGGATCACCACCTGCACGGTATCCGTCCAGACCCAACAGCCATTGCTCGACGTTAGCCGCACCCAGTACTCGCCCGTGGTCGACGCGGTGATGGTCGGTGCGGTACTTCCCGTGGACCAGAGGTATTGGATAAGCGGTCCGAGGTAATTCGCAGTGGACACCGTACTGTATGAGTATCGCGTGTTCACGTTCAACTGGATGGAACCACAAGCGGTGATGGTGTCCGGGCATTCTGTCATTGAACCTTGCCGGATACAGGGTTCCAACTCGATACGGTTGCAACCGGTATCGGTGCGTCGCCACCAATCATAGGGCTCCCTGCCGAGGACATAACCCCGCGCTATGAAGCCATCATTCAGTTCATCGGCCACATTCGCTGCGAAAAAGCCGTAGTCCGCATCACCACAATAGGTGCCGATGCCATTGCCTTGGATCCCACCACCCCAACTGGTGACATCCGCCGTGAAACCCAGCGCCGCCGGGAAGATCAGGTTGTCCTCGTAGGAACCACTGAACACAAGATCACCGCCTGGCAGGAAAGCGATGCCTCCCGGTGTCTTCGCTCTTCGACCACCGAACTGCTGGCCTTCGACCAGGTCCAGGCCCACTGCGCTATGCTTCGCGATGAACAGATCCTCATCACCGACCGCCATGAACACACCACTGCCGTACATCACGCTCAGATCGCCGAACCGGCAGTTGAACTGCCCGAGGACAGCAACGCTGCCACCCTGCAGGCTCAAACCGGACACGCTAACACCGCTCTCCGAACCCACCGTGGCCTGATCCATCAAGGTACCGGAGCCATCAACTTCGAGCAGGTAGTAGGCGTACGGATCTCCGCCTGCAACACTCACGGGCGGAGGGCCGAAATAGCTCATCGTCCCTTGCAGGTCACCGACCAGCAGCAGGCGTCCATCCGGCTTGCACATCAGGTCGCGTACATGGTTGAACCCTGCCCCACCCATCCTGCGGAACCAGACCTCGTTGCCCGCGTCGTCGAACTTCACGATGAACGAGGCGTTCATGAGCGCATTGGTATGTTCCTGGTCGAAGGTGATGGTGTCACTGAACTGGCCGGTGACATACAGGTCGCCAGCGGCGTCGTGGGCGAGATCGATGGCACGATCCGCGTACTTCGCCGATCCCTGCTTCAACCATTGCAGGGCTCCGACCGCTGAATAGGTCACCACGAAGACATCGCTGCTCGGCTGCCCGGTGATCGGATCGATGGCACTGGTCAGCGAACTTGCCTCCCAGGTGGCAGTGCCCCGGAACTCCCCTGCGACGCTCACGCGGCCATCGGCGGCGAGGCTCACACCGTAAGGGCGATCGGTACCCTCCGACCCACCTCCTTTGCGGATCCACTGTAACTGGCCATCGCTCTTGTTCACCACCGCGACGAACATGTCGGCTGTTCCACCCGCGCTGGTCAAGGTCTGTCCCTGGAAGGTGGCCGTTCCTAGGAACTCGCCCGCGACAGCGAGCACGGCACCGGTACCCAGGGACACCTTCAACCCGCGATCGATCCCCGCTCCACCACCCTTCCAGAACCACACCACATCCCCCGCAGGGTCGAGCCTGGCCATGAACATATCGATGCTACCAGCGCTGGAGTAGGTCTGCCCGCCGAACACCATCGTGCCCCCGAACTCCCCGGTGATGTAGATCGCCCCATCCGAGTCCACCACAACGTCCGCCACATGATCGTTACCGATACCACCCACATCCTCTGCCCAATAAGGCTGGGCTGAAGCCAGCAGGGACGAACCCATAAGGCACGCGAAGAGGAAGCACCGCTGCGGGATCAACATCCAAAAACGGTGAGCTGCGAACAATTCAGGCGCATGGGACAAGGTCTGGACAGAGTATCCGTTCGCTGGTAGACAACCACGAAGGTCTAAAAGATGCCTGATGCTGCCGTTGCCTGAAAAAATGTCCACTTCAGCGAGCCATTCCCGCCTCGTTGTCGTGAACTTCATCGTTCGGCATGTCGATCCGGCCACTGGACCGGTATTTGAGCGATGCGGCACCGACCCCACAACATCATGGACCTGAACAAATTCACCATCCGATCCCAGCAAGCGATCCAGCAGGCACAGACCATCGCCAGCGGCTACGGACAGCAAGTGTTGGAGAACGGACATCTGCTCAAGGGTATCCTTGAAGTGGATCTGGACGTGACACCGTTCCTGCTGAAGAAGCTGAACGTGAACATGCCGGTGATCACGACGGCTCTTGATCGCATCACACAGGGCTATCCCAAGGTCCAAGGCGGACAGATCACCCTCTCGCGCCATGCGAGCACATCGCTCACCAAGGCACTTGCCGCGCTCAAGGAGTTCGGTGATGAGTTCGCCAGCGTGGAGCATTTGCTCATCGGCATACTCGACGCGGGCGACACGGTGAGCCAGCTGTTGAAGGACAGTGGTGTCGTGCGGAAAGACCTCGTGGAAGCGATCAAGGAATTGCGTAAGGGTCAACGCGTGACCAGCCAGAGCCAGGAGGAGACCTACAACGCGCTGAACAAATACGCGAAGAACCTGAACCAACTGGCGAAGGAGAACAAACTCGATCCTGTCATTGGGCGCGATGAGGAGATCCGCCGTGTGTTGCAGATACTCAGCCGTCGGACGAAGAACAATCCGATCCTGATCGGCGAACCCGGCGTGGGCAAGACCGCCATCGCCGAGGGAATCGCGCAGCGCATCGTGAGCGGCGACATCCCCGAGGACCTCGCGAACAAGCAGGTCTTCAGCTTGGACATGGGTGCCCTGATCGCCGGGGCGAAATACAAAGGCGAGTTCGAAGAGCGCCTGAAAGCCGTTGTGAAGGAGGTGATCTCCGCCGAAGGGAATATCGTGCTCTTCATTGACGAGATCCACACGCTCGTCGGTGCCGGTGGTGGCGAAGGTGCCATGGACGCTGCGAACATCCTCAAACCAGCACTTGCACGGGGCGAACTGCGCGCCATCGGTGCCACCACCTTGAACGAATACCAGAAGTACTTCGAAAAGGACAAGGCGTTGGAGCGTCGCTTCCAGAAAGTGATGGTGGATGAACCCTCACGCGAGGACGCCATCAGCATCCTCCGTGGATTGAAGGAGAAGTACGAGAGCCACCACAAGGTGCTGATCAAGGATAGCGCGATTATCGCTGCGGTGGAACTGAGCTCGCGCTACATCGCCGACCGCTTCCTGCCGGATAAGGCCATCGACCTGATCGATGAGGCCGCGAGCAAGTTGCGGATGGAGATCAACTCCAAGCCGGAAGCACTCGATGAGGTGGACCGGAGGATCATGCAACTGGAGATCGAGCGCGAGGCCATCAAGCGGGAGAACGACACGGCCAAGCTGGCCGAGATCAACGTGCAAGTGGCCGATCTCAGCGAGCGTCGCGACGGATTGAAAGCGCGCTGGGAAAGCGAGCGGGGCCTGGTGGAGAAGATCAACGACGCGAAGGACAAACTCGAGCAGCTCAAATTCGACGCGGCACAAGCGGAACGTGATGGTGATTTCGGCAAGGTCGCCGAGATCCGTTACGGCCGCATGAAAGAGACCGAGGATGCGCTGGCCAAGGCCAAGGGGGACTTCGCCGAGATCCAGGCGAGCAGCCGGATGATCAAGGAAGAGGTGGATGTGGAGGAGATCGCCGAAGTGGTGAGCCGTTGGACCGGCGTGCCGGTGACCCGCATGCTCGAAGCCGAGCGCACCAAACTGTTGCAGCTCGAAGACGAACTACACAAGCGCGTGATCGGACAGGACGACGCCGTGCGCGCTGTAGCGGACGCCGTGCGCCGCAGCCGCGCGGGGATGGGCGATGAGAAACGGCCGATCGGTTCATTCATCTTCCTGGGCACCACCGGTGTCGGCAAGACCGAACTGGCGAAGGCGCTGAGCGAGATCCTGTTCAACGATGAGAACGCCATGACGCGCATCGACATGAGCGAATACCAGGAGCGCCATAGCGTGAGCCGCCTGGTCGGTGCGCCTCCGGGCTATGTGGGCTACGACGAAGGCGGCCAGCTCACCGAAGCCGTGCGCCGCAAACCCTATAGCGTGGTGCTGCTTGACGAGATCGAGAAGGCGCACCCGGACGTGTGGAACATCCTCTTGCAAGTGCTCGATGATGGTCGCCTCACCGACAACAAAGGCCGTGTGGTGAACTTCAAGAACACCATCATCATCATGACGAGCAACATCGGCTCGCACATCATCCAGGAGAATTTCGAGAACCTGAAGGAGAAAGATGTGGAGGCGGTGATTGAGAAGACCAAGCGCGAGGTGATGGACCTGCTCCGAAAAACCGTGCGCCCCGAATTCCTGAACCGCGTGGACGAGCTGATCATGTTCCACCCGCTGGGCAAGGACGAAGTGCGGGAGATCGTGAAGCTGCAACTGCAGATGCTGATGCAGAAGCTGGCCGAAAAGGATGTTCACCTGATCCCCAGCGAAGAGTTGATCGAGCACATCTCGACCACCGGCTTCGACCCGCAGTTCGGTGCACGTCCGATCAAGCGCCTGATCCAGAAGGAACTGCTCAATGAGTTGAGCCGTCAGATCATCGCTGGCACGATCGAGACCGGCGCGCCCATGGTGATCGATGTTTTCGATGGGAAGATCGTCTTCCGGAAGCCCATCGACGAGAAGGAGCGCAACGGGAACAACAAAGCGAAAAAGGCGAAGGCGGAAAGCCACTGACGCTCGACGAACTCCTCAGCGAAGGCCGCCACCGATCACGGGTGCGGCCTTTCGCTTTGGACGGATCGTTGGATCGATCGTGCATAACCCGTCCAAAAGAGTTCACCGCTGCTCACACTACCCGACTACTTTGCCGTTCGAGAAAGCTCCGAAGAAATGACCTTCACCGCACAGATCGACGATTTGACCACAGCCCTGCGGCACACGCGTTCGCGCCTGCTCGCACCGCTGGATCTCCAACAACAACAACTGCCGCGCGACCCGCGCATGTTCGTTGAGGACGTATTGTACTACGTGATGGACGAATGGGCCGCGGACCTGCGCGAGCAAGGCCATGTGCTGGAGGAGGACACGAGCTGGAACGATGGCGTGAACCACTTCCCGCGCTACGTGCTACGCGTGGCTGGCGGTTCACAAACGCAACTGCACTTCACGGGCGAGTATCCGCGTGCGCTCTACCTCTCCATCAGCAAGGGCTTTCGCCAGGGCAACCAGTTCAGCGATGCACGCCAGGTGCAATTCGAACTGCCCATCACAGCCGACCCCAACAAATTGCTGCTGAGCCTGCTCAATTCACTGAAGGACGTGACGGTGATGTGAGCGGCCCTGCCGCCCGGATCGAATGAAGACACTGTATCTCTGTCGCCATGCCAAGAGCAGCTGGGCCGACCCGGGGATGGATGACTTCGAGCGACCGCTGAACGACCGTGGCCTGCGCAATGCGCCGCACATGGCGCGCACGTTCAAGGAACGCGGCGAGCCGGTCGACTTGATCGTAAGCAGCCCTGCGAAACGGGCGCTCACCACCGCACAATTCTTCGCAAGCGAGTTGGGCTTGCCACCGGATCGCTTTCGACAGGACAAGTCGATATACAATGCGGAGCGCAGCGCACTGATGCACCTTGTGCAAAACCTGCCGGACAGCGCACACCGCGTGATGCTCTTCGGCCACAATCCGGGATTCACGGAATTGGTGGACCACCTCTGCGATGTGGGTGTCGGCAACATGCCCACCTGTGGGATGGTGCGCGTCGATCTTCCCGTGGAAACGTGGAACGAGATCTCGCGCGAGCTGGGTAACCTCGTCTGGTTCGATCACCCCAAGCGCCATCCCGGGCAGGAGTGATCAGCGCAACGCTTCGCGGTAGAGCGTGCGGTGCTGGAGGGATCCGTACGGACGATACACATAGTACGCATGTCCGTCATGCACCTGCACTTCCTCGGGGAACGGATAGGTGAGCGTGATCACACGACCCAACCCGCCGGTACCGGGGTTCACTTCGCGCAGCCAGGTGTGCACCCCTCGTGCGAACTGGGCATAGATCCTGCCATCGACAGCGTCCTGCAACAACCGTGTCTTCCAGGTCCGTTCCTTCTGGTAGGTCATCGTGATCTCGTCCAACGCGGTAAGGTCAGGTGCGAAGCGGCGGATGCGCTCCCGGTAGTGATCGAAGACACAGAGCGTGTCGTTCACTACGAAGAGCGGCGCGTAGGGCACATCGAAATAAGGATCGTTGTAGAAGGCGGTCATGTATCCCGCGATCACCTCACGATCGACACCCAACTCTTGCTCAAGATCCATGGCCACCACCTTGTCGTGCCCGCTCATGTATTTGTACTGAGAGCGGAACAGGTCCATCAAGCGGGTATCCTCCACCGAACAGATCAACCGGCTGCTGGCCGTGCCCGGATCGTAGGCGATGTGGTCGAACGCCGGATACATCGGGGAGATGTTGCTACCCAACAAATAGCTGGGGATACTGTCCGTCCAAGGCAATACGGCCTCATGCAGGGTCGTGCGGTCGATCCGCCCCAACTCGATACCCTCCTCCCCGTCCGCCATGCTGCGCACCTCCGCGACCCAGGCATCGGTCATGCCCTCCACGATCGCGCGCTGGTTGTGGTCGTGGTAGAGGCCACGTGCGTCGGACGGCAACGGGCAGGAGAAGCGCTCGTTGAAGAGCGTGTCCAGCAGATACAACCGCGCACCGCGGAGCACCTGCTCACCGGCATTGCCCTCGCTATGCCAGAGTTGGGGCTTCGCGTAGACGAGCACCCAAAGACCATCATCGTTCGCGAAATAGGCGCCGACATGGAGGTCATCGCGTTGAAACACGACTTCGGGCGGAGGGCGCACGAAGTTGAACGGATCCAACTCGATCACAGCGGGTGCCATACGCAGGAGCAATGTCTCTCCCAGCTTCACATCGCCTGGCGGAAGGAGGAGATCGACCGGTACAAAGCCAAGGTGCGTTGCAAGGATCGAGATGGGCGCGCGATGATCCCATGGAATTCGGAAATGCCCATGGACATCGGTGATCACCGAGATGGCCGAGCCGAGGACCCGTACCTCAGCGCCCTCCAATGCCGACCCGGAAATACTGTCCACCACCATCCCCGTCAGCAACTTCTCCTGACCTTCGGCCGTCTTGTGGAGGACGAGCAAAGCCAGGACAAGGCAGATGCGAAAGAGGATCTTCATGCGTTCCTGAATGAAGATACACGCCAACGACGGAATGCATAGCGTGACGAACGACCATCGGATGCATTGAGCCACTGACCGGCATGGAAGGCACGCTACGATACGACCATTACAAGGTGCTCGACGTCCCGCGCGACGCGACGCCCGATCGGATCAAGCGCGCCTACCGCGAAAGGGTCAAGGACTGGCACCCCGACCGCAACCCTTCGCCCAAGGCGGCCGCTGTCTTCCAGGCGGTGCATGAAGCGTATTCCGTGCTGAGCGATGCCGACCTGCGCCAGCGCTACGATGAGCGCCTGCAGTTCTATCGCCAGGCCACCCCAACGGAAGCCACAGCGCCCAAACGGGATCACTATCCGTTCAGTGGCGGACGCAGCGCAGGGAACGGGGAACGGGACCGCCCCGTGAACCGCTTCGCGTTCTATGGATTGCATCTTACCGGACTCCTGTTCGGTGTTACGCTGGTCATGGGCATACTGATCGGCGTTACGTTCTGGGATTGGCCGATGTACATCCTTTTCTTCACCGCTCCGGGTCTCGCCGTCATCCCGGATAGCTGGGAGGGGTTGAAGAGTTGAAGGATCGGCCCCAAATGAGGAAGGCCCCATCGCTGGGGCCTTCCTCTTTCCGTTCCAAGTATCACTTCACGTTCACCATCCAACCGAACGGGTCGGCGATACGCCCGCGACGGATCTGGTCCAGCACCTGGCCCACATGGTTGGCGAAGCCGCGTTGTTCGAGCGCAGGCAGTTTGTATTCCACACCCTCGTAGGCGATGCTCTCGATGTGCGCGATGGTCGCTGCGGTGCCCGCACCGAACGCTTCCTTCATGCTTCCATCACGGATCGCCTTCACCACTTCCTCCACACTGACCTTCCGCACTTCGCACGGGATGTTCTCCTGCTTCGCGATGCGGATGATGCTGTCGCGTGTAACACCATGCAGGATGGTGCCGTCGGTCTCCGGTGTCAACAACGTATCGCCGATGCGGAAGAAGACGTTCATCGTACCACTCTCCTCGAAGTACGTGTGCGTCTCCCCATCGGTCCAGAGCAATTGATGGAAACCCTTGTCAGCCGCGAGTTTCGCGGGGTAGAGGGAGGCCGCGTAGTTGCCCCCGCACTTCGCCTCGCCCGTTCCACCGGGGAACGCACGGCTGTATTCCGTCTCGATCTTCACGCGCACGGCTTCCTTATAATAGCCGCGCACCGGACAGGTGAAGATGAGGAACCGGTAACCATCGCTGGGGCGCACACCGATGTACTCATCGCTCGCGAAGAGCAGCGGACGGATGTACAACGCACCCTCGTCGCCACCGGGGATCCAATCGCTGTCCACCGCCACGAGCGTCTTGAGCGCTTCCATGAACACGTCCTCGGGGATCTCCGGCATGCACATGCGGTGCGCACTGCGGTTCATCCGGGCGATGTTCGCATCGGGCCGGAAGATGTTCACACGCCCATCCGGCGAGCGGTAGGCCTTCAGTCCCTCGAAGATCGTCTGGCAATAATGGAGCACCAGCGAGGCCGGGCTCATCTGCATGTGCGCGAAGGGAACGATCGTGGGCTGCTGCCACTGACCATCCGCATAGTCCATCACGAACATATGGTCGCTGAAGACCCTCCCGAATTTCACATCGTCCAGGTCGGTCTCCGGCAAGCGGGACTTCGCGGTCCGCTGGATGGCTATCTTTTGCCCGGTGGTGATCATCCGGTTGGTGCTTTGTAGTGTGGAACGAATGGCCCAAGGCCCTGCCGATACTGGCCACCAAGGTAGGTCTTGAATGGTCCTGCAATGTTAATGGATGCGAACCGTGGATCCCGCGAACGAGCCTGACATTCATTCTGTGCTACGCAAGCACTGGGGCTACGAACGTTTTCGCCCGATGCAGGAGGAGGTGATGCGCAGCGTGATCAAGGGCCACGACACACTCGCCCTGCTGCCCACCGGAGGCGGTAAAAGCCTTTGTTTTCAGGTACCCGCGCTGGCCATGGGTAAGCTCTGCCTGGTGGTCTCGCCGCTGATAGCCCTGATGAAGGACCAGGTCGAACGCCTCAAGAGCATGGGCATCACCGCGCGGGCGATCATATCCGGTATGAGCCACGCCGAGATCGAGAACGCGCTGGAGAGCGCCGCGGTCGGTAAGCTCTCCTTCCTCTACGTATCACCTGAGCGACTCGGCTCCGAACTCTTGCAGGCCAGGTTGCATCGCTTACCACTCGGGCTCATCGCCGTGGATGAGGCCCATTGTCTTTCGCAGTGGGGCTACGACTTCCGTCCGTCGTATTTGAAAGTGCGCGAGGTGCGGGAGAAGCGTCCCGAGATCCCCGTGCTCGCACTCACCGCCACCGCGACACCGACGGTAGCCGCGGACATCATGGACAAGCTCTCCTTCACAAAACCTAATTTGCTGCGGGGTGATTTCCACCGACCCGAGTTGGTGCTTTGGGCAAGCAAGGGAGAGGACAAACTCGGTCGCTTGTTGAAGATCACCGAGAACGTTCCGGGCACGTCGATAGTCTATGTCCGCGAACGACGGGGCACGGTGCGAGCGGCCCGATTCCTGGAGCAACACGGTGTACATGCAGCAGCTTACCATGCCGGCCTGCCCGGCGATGAACGCGATCGTGTGCAGCGTGCATGGACAACCGGTGAAGTGCGTTGCGTGGCCGCTACCAACGCGTTCGGCATGGGCATCGATAAAGCGGATGTGCGTGCCGTGGTACACCTCGATCCTCCTTCGGACCTCGAGAGCTACTACCAGGAGGCAGGACGCGGCGGACGCGATGGAAAAACAGCCTACGCTTTCCTCCTGCTCGGCCCCGGCGATGAGGACCGGTTGCGTGAACGTGTGCGCAATGCGTTCCCGGAATTGAAGGACATCCGCCGGGTGTACCAAGCCTTTGCGGACATGAACGGGATCGCGCTCGGGTCCGGGTTGATGGAGAGCTACGAATTGGATCTCCGTGCACTGGCCGATCGCACTGCACTGCCGGTCGTCACCGTTTCGCACGCCATCAAGGCGCTGGAGTTGGATGGAAAGCTCGTCCTATCCGAAGGAGCGCGATCGCCCTCACGTGTGCTGATCATCGCGACCCAGAGCGCGGTGTACAACATGCGCGTGAACGATGGCCGCAATGGTCCGTTGATCGAAGCATTGCTGCGCCTGCACGGTGGACTGTTCGAGGAACCCGCGCTCATCGATGAGGTCCGCATCGCACGGCTCCTGGATTGGCATGTCGACTCGGTGAGGACGCGCCTTCAGGAGTTGAACGACCAGAAGCTCATCTCCTACCGTCCGCGCAGCGACGCTCCCTCCATCACCCTTCTTCTCCCGCGCCAGGATGCCCAGCGACTGACCATCGACCCCGCTGCGCTTCGCGATCGGGAGCAGCGGGCCATTGAGCGGATGGAGGCGATGCTCGCCTATATGAACACGACCGACCGCTGCCGGGAGCGCATGCTCCTCGCCTATTTCGGCCAACCGTCCGGATCCGATTGCGGGCGCTGCGATGTGTGCAAGGCCCGGTCGACGACATACACCACGCCTGACCAGCAGGAGGTATCGGTGGCGAGTGAACCGCTGGCGCACTACGATCGGTCAGCAGCGGAATTACGCTGGGAAGCCGACGAATACGGCACCGCCCCGGACCAGGCATGATCCGGAAGCTCGACAGTTCCTTCTACACCCGAGCGAACGTGGTGCGCATAGCCCGGGATCTCTTGGGGAAAGTGCTGGTCACGGAGCTCGACGGGTCGAGAACAACAGGCATCATCACCGAGACCGAAGCATACGCGGGTGTGAAGGACCGCGCCTCGCATGCGTACACCGGCAAACGCACCGGCCGCAACGCGCCCATGTATGCCCGGGGTGGCACCGCATACGTCTACCTGTGCTACGGCGTGCATCACCTGTTCAACGTCGTCACCAACCTCGAGGACATACCTCATGCGGTGCTCATCCGGGCCATCCGGCCACTGGAGGGAACGGAGATCATGGCCCGACGCCGATCACCTGCGGCGGCCACCACCGGCGGACCCGGTACGTTATCCCAAGCGCTGGGCATCCGGACCGTGCACAGCGGCCTTGATCTCGAGGGTGATGTCATCTGGATCGAGGATCACGGGTTGACCATCCCGAAGAGGCGTGTCATCATAGGTCCGCGCGTTGGCGTCGACTATGCCGGGGATGATGCCCTCTTGCCATACCGGTTCCGCATCGCACCTTAGCGCGCCCGATCCACCAGCGTTGAACTGAACGTATGAGCGACCAGCGCATCCTTTTCATGGGTACACCGGAGTTCGCGTGCGGCACCTTGAACGCACTTGTCGAGGCTGGTCTCGATGTCGCAGGTGTGGTCACAGCGCCGGACAAACCGGCTGGCCGCGGAAGGCAGTTGCGCGAGTCCGCTGTGAAGATCCGTGCGCGCGAACTCGGCCTTCCGATCCTTCAACCTGAGCGACTGAAGGACCCTGCGTTCCTGGAAGCGCTCGATGGGATAGGTGCTTCCTTATATGTGGTGGTGGCCTTCCGTATGCTGCCCGAGATGTTGTGGAACAGGCCGAAGCACGGTACCGTTAATCTTCATGCGTCCCTTTTGCCGGACTATCGGGGCGCGGCACCGATCAACTGGGCGGTGATCAATGGCGAGGAACGCACCGGTGTCACCACCTTCAAGCTCCGTCATGAGATCGACACGGGCGACATTCTCCTTCAAGAAGAACTACCCATCGGTGAAGAGGAGACCGCGGGCGAGTTGCACGATCGCATGATGAGGATCGGTGCGACGCTCATGGTGCGCACGGTGCGCGGCCTCTTCTCGAACACACTTGTTCCCATGCCTCAACAGGAAGGTGTGACCCATGCCGCCCCGAAGCTTACACCGGAGAATTGCCGCATCGATTGGACCGCTGATGCCCACGCGATCCACAACCTGGTCCGCGGCCTCAGTCCATTCCCCGGTGCATGGACCACGTGGAACTCGGACGATGCAGCGCCCCTGCATTTCAAGATCCTGCGAGCGCGGCCCGCCGCAGCGAACGGCGCGGAGCAGCCTGGTTTTGTGCGCATCGCCGATGGACGCATCCTCATCAGTACCAACACCGGATGGATGGAGGCCATGGATGTGCAACCGGAGGGAAAGCGTCGTATGGACGCGGCCTCCTTCGCGCGCGGCCTGCGAAACACCAACGGCGTTCATGTTGTCTGAATGTGGTCCCATCGCCATCGCGTTCCGATCTCTTCTCGATCCACGCGATCGACCTCCGACGAAGATCGGATCACGCGGCGCGGCGAATCGTTGAATCAACGACTTCTGAAATTCAGGAAAGCACTCCTCCCGCAAAGCCTTGCTGGGGGCGGGAAGTAGACGCAGTTATGAACAAAACCCCTGATTTTTCAACATTCTCCCGATGGGCCGCCGGAAACCCTTGACAGGCGCGGTTCTGCGGATACATTTGCTCACGAGTTCTAACAAACAACTTTTTCCTTAACACTAAACAACATGGGTTTGAACAAAGCTGAACTGATCGAGGCGATCGCTGCGGATGCAAAGATCTCCAAGGCTGATGCGAAACGTGCCGTTGACGCTTTCGTCACCAGTACCACCAAAGCGCTGAAGAAAGGTGAGCGTGTAGCCCTCGTTGGCTTCGGCACCTTCAGCATCACCAAACGTGCTGCCCGCAAAGGCCGCAACCCACAAACCGGCAAGGAGATCAAGATCGCTGCCAAGAAAGTGGTCAAGTTCAAGGCCGGTGCCGACCTCTCCAACAAAGTGAAGTAAGGCCCACCTATCGATCAGGAAAGTCCTCCGCCTTTGGCGGGGGACTTTCTTTTTCGCACCATTGCCATCACCATGACCGATCACGAGCTATACGATGTCCTCAGTCCGTTCATCAGCGAGAACAAGCGCGCGCTCTTCGATCGCATCGCGGCACTGCGGACGCGGCACGTCACGGTCGTGCTGGAGGACATCTACCAATCACAGAACGCCAGCGCGGTGGTGCGCACGGGCGACCTTGTCGGTCTGCAGGACATCCATGTGATCGAGAACCGCAACAAGTACCAACTGGACCGTGCGGTGACACTGGGCTCCTCCAAGTGGGTGGACCTCTACCGCTACCGCGAGCATGCTGACAACACGATCGCATGCGTCGAAACCTTGCGCGCACGAGGCTACCGGATCATCGCCACCTCCCCACGCGGAGAGAACAATACACCCCACTCCATCGATCTCGAGCGACCGATGGCGTTCTGTTTTGGCACTGAACTCACAGGATTGAGCGATGCGTTGCTGGACCTTGCTGATGAACACCTGCGCATACCCATGCACGGGTTCACGGAGAGCTACAACATATCCGCTTCGGCGGCCATCACGTTGTTCACGGTGATGGAACGCCTGCGCGCAAGTGACATCGCCTGGCGACTCGACCAGGCGGAACTCATCGCGCTGAAGCTTCGCTGGGCAAGGGAAGTGGTGCAAAGCGCAAACCTTATCGAAGAACGCGCACGCGCGCAAAGAGGCGCCAATGACAACGGCTGACGATGCAGCGTGACATGCGTTGACGTGCATCGGGAACGCGTTCGCAACACCACCACAGCATCGGCACCAGGGTATGATCGCGGGTCGGTTGTTGACATGTACGGGTTCACAAGTGGAACATTCACAAGGCATTGTGCGTAGAGACCTCCCGATACTTTTGGATCAAACCATTAACACTCCGAAAAATGGGAAAAGGTGATATGAAGACCAAGAAAGGCAAGCGCGCACGGAAGAGCACCGGCAAGAGCCGTCCCTCCAAGCGCTCTTCGCGCGTAGCCGTAGCCAAGAAGGCGTCGGCCAAGAAAGCGGCTCCAAAGAAGGCCGCCAAGAAAGCCGCCAAGAAGGCAGCTCCGAAGAAAGCCGCCAAGAAGGCAGCCAAGAAGAAGTAGTTCTTCGAACGCTACAGAAGCAAAGGCCCCCGGCGAACCCGGGGGTCTTCTGCGTTCAACAGGTTCGTTCGATCAGGGTTGCAATCGCGTGCGCACCCACTTCGCATCGGAGAGTTGTTCGAAGGCGAGACGGTCATGCAACCGGCTGCTCCGCCCCTGCCAGAACTCGATTCGCACCGGCCGCACACGATAACCTCCCCAGTGCATGGGGCGTGGCACCTCTTCCTCACCGAAGCGCTCGGACCATCGCGCGAAGCGCTGCTCCAGCGCATCCCTGTTCTCCACCGGCCTGCTCTGATCGCTACTCCATGCACCGACACGGCTCTCGCGCGGACGGGTCGCGAAGTACGCATCACACTCCTCCGCACTGATCTGCTCGGCGCGGCCTTCGATGCGCACCTGGCGCTCCAATTGGGGCCAGAAAAAGGTGAGCGCCGCGCGCGGATCACGTTCAAGGTCCATCGCCTTGCGGCTGTTGTGGTTCGTGTAGAACACGAAGCCACGCACATCGAAGGAGCGCAGGAGCACGACGCGACAACTGATGGTCAGGCTCCCCATCGTCGCGAGCGACATCGCATGGTGCTCCGGCAGTCCCTCGTCCTCCGCCCGTTTCAGCCAGGCAGCGAACAGCGCGATGGGATCCGCCCCGGCTTCGCTCTCGGTCAGTTCCATCTTGCCGTAATCGGTCCGATGCTCAATGTGTCGTTCGCTGCTCATGATGATGGCTTGAGGTGCGCGAAGTTATCCCCGCGCCGTGGACCGGATCGAACCCACCGTTGCCCGTATCCATTTGCAACGAGGAACGTGAACATCCTACCTTGACATCACCATGAGCGGCAACATCCTCGATCTCGATCCGCTGAACCAGCACAAGCCGGGGCGCGGGCGATTGCTCGTGAGCGAACCCTATCTGCCGGATCCGTATTTCCGCCGCACGGTCGTGCTCTTGTGTGAACACAATGAGGAGGGCTCGTTCGGTTTCGTGCTGAACCGGCACATGGACATGGCGGTGAACGATCTGATGGAGAACATGCCGCCCATCGGGGCACGGGTGAGCATTGGCGGACCTGTGCAAAGCGGCAACCTCTACTATTTGCACACGCTCGGCCCCCATGTGGAGGGAAGCCTGGAGGTGGTCGACGGCGTGCACATGGGCGGCGATTACGAGCACCTGCGTTCGATCCTCGCGACGGACCCAAAACTGTCCAAGCATGTTCGGTTCTTCGTGGGATACTCGGGCTGGGAGCGCGATCAGCTCCAAAAGGAACTCGACCAACGGTCCTGGTTGGTGTCGCGGGCGGACAAGCGCAGGATCATGACAATGAAGGACGGTGACCTGTGGGCCGACACCTTGCGCGCGATGGGCCGTGAGTTCGCACCGCTGGCCAATTTCCCTGAGGACCCCTCGCTCAACTGAGCGTGCTCTTCACCAGCAGGTCCACCAGCTGGCCGACCAAGCGGTGAGCGTATCGCTTGGTGCGATAGGTACCCACCCACTGCAACCCGCGCACGGCATTGGTGAAGAAGACCTCGTCCGCCGCGAGCAGGTTCTGCGGGTTCAGCGAACACTCGTAGACCTTGATCCCGTTGGCGAGCGCGAGGTTGATGATCTGCGCACGCATCACCCCGCCCAGACAGCCATCCGCCAATGAAGGGGTGTAGAGCACACCGTTGCTTACGATGAACAAATTGCCAGCACTGCTCTCGATGATGTTCCCCCGCTCGTTCTGCAGCAGGCAATCATCCAACCCCTTCTGCCTGCTCCACAACGCCGCCATGATGTAGTACTGGCAGTTCAGCGTCTTGTGCCGTGAAAGCTCATTGATCGGTTTGCGCATCTCCGGCCAGATGTCGACCATGAGGCCTTGCGGGTTCAAGCGATAGGTCGGTTCTTCCGCCGCTGTCAGTTCAACGGTGTACATCCCTTCATCGCTCTCGGGCTTGTACCAGCCACCCCCCCCACGATACAGTGTGAACCGGCAGCGACCGCTATCGATGCTGTTGGCCTGGACCAATTCAAGGATCGCCCGTTCGAAGCCCGGTCGATCCAGCTGGGGCGGCACCTTTATGCGCAACAATTCCGCACCGGTGGTAAGACGCGCCCAATGCGCGTCGATGAAGCACGGCGCACCGCGTACCACCCGGATGCTCTCGAACAAACCATCGCCATAGCGGAAGGCCCTGTTGTCCAACGTGATCACCGGTCGATCGCCCGGCACCACTTGGCCGTTGATGTTCACCATGCTCGTCATGCGTTCAGCACTTGGTCCTTCACGGTCGGCAACAAAGGTGCGTTGGCAGGAACGAGAATACCGCCCACTCCAGCCCCCTGCGCCGCCAATAGGTCGCGTTCGCGATCGCCGATCATCACCGAACCCTTCGGATCGATGCCATGCCGTGCGATGGCACGCTCAAGGAGCAGGGATCCCGGTTTGCGGCACAGGCAGGCGCCACCGTTGGGATGATGCGGGCAGTAGTAGATGTCTGTAAGGCGCACACCGCGCTGGGAGAGCATGTCCCGAAGATAGGAATGCAGCCGGGCGACATCCGTGTGGTCGTAAAGCCCCAGCCCGATACCACTCTGGTTGGTGATCACCACAATGGCCAGTCCTGCTTCCTGTAAGGCCAGCAACGCTTCGGGCACGGTCGGCAACACCTCAAAATCCTCCAACCGCCAGGTGTGCTCCCCACGCTCCCGGTTGATCACACCGTCCCTGTCAAGGAATACCGCGCGGCGCATCACAAACCCAATGAGTGTTGGAACGAACCGATGCTCAGCAACAACTGTGGTTCCAAAGCGGTGGTGAAGAGCACGCCGTAGACCGCACCGTAGAAATGCGCGTCGTGTGCCACGTTATCCCCACCACGCTTGTCCATATACCAGGAGTAGACCAGATAGAGGATGCCGAACACCCAGGCAGGCAGATCGACCGGGACGAACAGCATCCCGACCTTCCGTGTCGGTAACATGAGGATCTGGGCGAACAGCACGGCGGATACCGCGCCGCTGGCCCCAACCGCCCTGTAAGACGGATCGTGGATGTGCTTCCGGTAAGAAGGAATGGAGGAGAAGAGGATGCTCCCTACGTAGAGCCCCAGATAGGGCAGAATGACCGACCCATCGGTGATCATGCCGAAGAGCGACTCCACATTGCGGCCGAACATGAACAACACGAACATGTTCACCAGCAGGTGCGGCCAATTGGCGTGGATGAACGCATGGGTGAAGAACCGGTACCACTGGTTACGCGCGTTGATCACGAAAGGCTCGAACAGCAGCGCCGCATAGAGCCGCTGATCGTTGAACGCGGCGATGGATGCCAGCACGGAGACCAGGACGAGGGCGATCGTGATAGGTTCGGACACTGGTGTCGTTCGGGTGGCACCGAAGATATCCGCTAGCGTTCAATCAATATGGCCGCGCACGGCAGCCTCAGCCTGAATTGCACCCGCGCACTCTGCCAATGATAGTCGCAGGCCACTTAGAATAGCCCAGAAAGCCCAACGCTGGGCATGTATATCCGGCTCGGATCCTTGCGTCGTCCGGTCGCGCTATTGACGGTCGACGCTGGTACCTTTTCTCGCCCTGTAGAACCCAAACCATCGATTATGACCCCACGCACGATCTTCTGCTCCATCTCGTTGCTCACCGTGTTTACGCTCTTCTCACAGGCAACGGTCATATCGGAGTTCCCTTGGTCGGAGGATTTCAGCGGTGTGCTCGGTTTCCATACCCAAGCGGATCACGTCGGTGGTGGTGGTGAATGGCAGGTTGATCAGGAGATGCAGCCGGTTGATCGCTACATGTATGTCGGTACGAATGACGGAACTCCAACGCAATACGCATTTCGGACACATGCCTGGATCGACATGTCCTTTCCCGATCCGGTATCGGCCGTCGGGATCGGATTCGATTTCAAAGGCTCATCCGTATGTGGTACGTTCCTTCGTGCTTGGTTGGTCCCCGCAAGCTATACTCCCGACCCGCAGACCACCATTCAACCCACGGGCAGCGGTCCCACAGGAAGGGTGCAGATCGGGAAGGATCTCCTGGCCTTATCGATGTGCCACACACATCACGTGATCGCCGGCGAATACGGTGGACACACCATGCGTCTGGTATTCGAGTACGGCAATGGCAGCGGGCAGGTCCCGATCATTGACAATATCCTCGTGGAAATAGAGAACATCCCACCGCCAGAGCCATTGAGCGTCACCTTCGTGGATGACAGATCGGTCGGATTGGCTTGGCCCGCAGTCGGTCCAGGGCAAGCCTACTATTCGACCCAGGTGTTCCGGGACTTCAGTTTGATCGGATGTCCTGACTGGCAGCTCGTGACCGAAGTGACGGCAGCCGAGGATCATGTGTCCATTCCCGACCTGCCCTACGGCGATGCGCAGTACGCCGCACGCGTCAGAACGCAGCTTACCCAGACCGAATTCGGTGCCTGGAGTGAGCCAGTACAATTCCGGACAGTGCCTCGTTGTGGGAATGGGGTCGGTCGGTTGGGCATGGAATATTACCTCGCCGGCGTGCCATCGGACAATGAGCAACATACAATGACCATTCGCCCGGAGGTAGCCGGCGAAGCGGTCCGCTTGGACTTCGACCCTGGGCTCCTGTATCCTGAACAGCGGCTGCTGATCCATGACGGCCCCGATCCCAATGCACCGGTCTTGGTGGAACTCAACGCGACAGCACCGTACGCGCTCTACCCTGCCTTCGAAGTCGTCTCTTCCCATTACACCGGTGCTTTGACCTTGGATATTCCCGGGCGCGTGGACTACGGAATGATCTCCGAACCAACCGATCCATCGGGGAGTTGGTATGCGCTGGTCACGTGCGTACCATATCCGGATTGCCAGCCATGGGGGCTGGATGTTCAAGACCTTCATGAGGATGCTGTGACCCTCGATTGGCATTGTGTGGCTTGCCCAGGTAGCTACGTACTTGAACTCGGGCCTTCAGGCTATGAACCTGGCCTTGATGAAAACCCCATGTTGGCAGGAACCGTCTGGCACACGCCGACCAAGCCCTTCACCATAACAGGTCTGTCACCTGCCACGACGTACGAAGCATACATCCGCACCGAATGCGATGGGACGTTCATGGGATGGTCCGATAATTCTGCGCCCGTGACTTTTACCACGATAGGTGCTGTGGGTTTGGAAGAACCATACCAGGAAAACGATTGGAAAGCGGTTCCGAATCCCGCAAGGGAAATGTTCCGCGTTATGCACGGAGATGCATCGGACGTATCATATGTGACGCCATTGGGTGTTGAACTGAGAGATATGCAGGGAAGGCTTGTGCTCAGCGTGGGTTGGGAAACCGCCTTGGAAGGCGTGCGCATTGGACATTTGGGATCCGGTGCGTACCTGATGGAACCGATCATGCGAACGGGTGTCGCCCGCTCGAAACTTTTGGTGGTGGAGTGAGTGGATCGCGGACGCGACATCAATAGGTATGGTCGCGCGCGATGCGCCATCCCTCCGCTCCTTTCACCCAGAGGAGGGAAAAGCCACCTCCCAATGTGTCCGCTGCGCGGTAGAGGTTCCAGGTGCCGGTCATCCAAGCGTGCTCGGCCCCGGCCGGCACCACTTCATGGATCCCGAACGCCAGATCGCCCATCGCTGCCTTGTCGGGATACGACTTGAGGTAATTCGCAGTCACAGCCTCGCGCCCACAGGTCTTCCCCTTCTTTCCGATGAAACAGGTCGTATCCGCGTAGCCAGCCATAAAACCAGGGATATCGCCCCTGTCCCACGCCATTTCCTGTTCGCTCATCACCTTGCGGATGGCGACCTCATCCGACGGTTCGAACCGGGGGGCGCATGCAACAAAGAGAAGGGCGAGGGCGAGTGGGCGCATCATGGTGATGCAAGGAACGAAAAAGGCCATCCGCCTTTCGGTGGATGGCCTGTGTAGCGCGGGGGAGACTTGAACTCCCGACCTCAGGATTATGAATCATGCGCTCTAACCAGCTGAGCTACCGCGCCATTCACCAAGGCTTTGGCCAAGGGGCGGCAAATATAGAAAAGGGTGGCGGTGATCGAGGCCCCGGACGCTACTGATCGACTTGCGCAGGTAGTGCTTTTCTCTACCTTTAGCCGCACCCCTACCTATCCCGAGAACCACCGAATGGCCAAGAAAAAGACCGCCGCGAAGGCACGTCCGAAAGGGCGCAACAAGCCGGCGTCGAAGCCTGGGAAGAAGGCGGTGAAGGCGGGCAAACCTGCTAAAGCCGCCAGGAAGGTGGCAAAGGTCTCAGCGAAGGCTTCGGCAGTCGCGCGAAAAAAGGTCGCACCAAAGAAGATCGCCGGTAAGAAGACCGCTGCGAAGAAGAGCGCACCTACGCCCAGGAAAAGCGCCAAAAAGGCCCCGGCGAAGTCCCCCCTCAAGAAAATCGTGTCGAAGCCCGCGAAGGCGATCAAGAAACCGGTGAAGGCGACCAAGCCTTTGCCTGTGAAGCCCATGAAGATCGTGCCCAAGGTGGCACCGATCACTGTGGCAGCGAGCACGAACGGAACGTCGAAAAAGCCCGTTGTCGTAGCGAAGACGGTGCCGACGAAGCCGATGGAACCAGCACCTGTGGCCGTGTCGCCACAAGTGGCCAAACCAGCGCCCGCTGTGGCGACCAAGACAGCGGTCGCCGCGAAGCCCGCGCCTCCTCCTGCGCCCATCGTGGTGAAGAAGCCGCTGAAGGAGCGCGTGACCATCGAATTCATGGTGCAAAGCTCCCCGGCTGTCCTCTACGAGATGATCAGTTCGCCCAGTGGGTTCGCGGAATGGTACTGCACCGACGTGAACGTGCGTGGCGATCAGTACACCTTCATCTGGCCAGATGAGGAAGAAGCGACCACACTGATCGGGCGCAAACTCGGTGAGGTGATCCGCTTCCACCGGAACGATGACGACGACGAGGCCTCGTATTTCGAGTTTCGCGTGCGCATCGATGGCATGACCAACGAAGTGGCGCTGATCGTCACCGACCATGCCTGGCCGGCCGAAGTGGAGGAGACCCGCAATTTGTGGTCCTCCCAGATCGCCTCCCTGCTCCGCGTGCTGGGCGCCTGAGGGCGCCGATACCATTCCCCGCTCCCATCCGTTGATGCGCTGATGAAGAAGCTGCACCGCATGATCATCGGGGCATTCACCGGTCCGCTGGTGATCACCTTCGCCATCGTGCTCTTCATCCTGGTGATGCAGTTCCTCTGGAAGTACGTGGACGACCTGATGGGGAAAGGGCTGGACTGGGGCACGTTGACCGAACTACTGGTCTATGCGACGGCGAGTTTCGTTCCGCTGGCCCTGCCGCTCGCGGTGTTGCTCTCCGGTATCATGACCATGGGCGGGCTCGGCGAGAACTCCGAATTGGTACCGATGCGCAGCGCCGGTCTGGGGCTCTTCCGCATCCTTTACCCGATGTTCTTCTTCACCGTGCTGTTGGCGATCGGTTCGTTCTACTTCAGCAACAACCTGCTGCCGGTGGCGAACCTCAAGTTCAAATCGCTCCTGTGGGACGTGACCGAGAAGAAGCCCGCGTTGAACCTCCGCGCCGGTGTGTTCTACAACGGTATCGACGGCTTCAGCATCCGGGTGATGGAGAAGAATTCGCAGACCGGTGAGTTGGGCGACGTGCTGATCTACGATCACCGCGCGGCGTTCCAGGGGAACCGAACGGTGATCCGCGCGAAAAGCGGATCGATGCGCCGTAGCACCAATGGCCAATTCCTGGTGCTCACCTTGAGGGACGGC
>JBDTNF010000057.1:0-13329 GCA_039933875.1 Flavobacteriales bacterium
TGGGACCTTGACGGGGATTTCCTGGGCACCACCACAGGCGATCATCGATTGGTCGCAGACCTTGATGATGGTCCTCATAGGCTCACACTCACCGACGGAACCGGTCAGCACATCGACATCACCTTCCAAGTAGCCCGCGGATCGGATACCTCGCGATGAGCGGTTTGACGGATCTTAACAGCTTGGGGCAACCGCAGCCCTGCAAGCCGCGTTACATTGTCACACGTCTTTCACGTCCCCCTTCCCACATGTCCATTTCGCGCCATTTTCTTCTAGCCCTATCGCTGGGCGCCGCCGCTTGGTGTTCCGCACAACAACAGGAGCCAACCCCTGCCGGCAAGCTCGATGCCCTGCTCTACCATATCGACCGCATGTATGTGGACGACGTGGACCAGAACAAATTGGTGGATGCGGCCATCGTGCGCATGCTCGAGGAGCTCGATCCCCATTCGATCTACATCCCCAAGGATGAACTGGAAGAGGTGAACGAACCCTTGAAGGGCAATTTCGAAGGCGTGGGTATCCAGTTCAACATCATCCAGGACACGATCTACGTGGTCGATGCGATCGCGGGCGGTCCATCGGAGCGTCTGGGCATCCGTGCTGGCGACCGGGTATTGAGCATCGATGGGGAGAACGCCGCTGGTGTGGGCTTCAAGAACAGCGATGTGATGAAGCGCCTTCGGGGCAAGAAAGGCACCAAGGTGAAGGTGATCATGGCGCGCCGTGGCGAACCAGCCCCGCTCGATTTCACCATCACGCGGGACAAGATCCCGATCTACAGTGTGGAAGCCTCATACATGGCCGCGCCGCATGTGGGCTACATCAAGGTGAGCCGGTTCAGTGCCACCACCATGAAGGAGTTCCGCGAGAAGATGGACGAATTGAAGAAGCAGGGGATGGAGGACCTGATCCTGGACCTGCAGGGCAACGGTGGCGGTTACTTGCGCACGGCGATCGAAATGTCCGATGAGTTCCTCGCCGACCGCAAACTGATCGTGTACACCGAAGGTCGTACGTCACCTCGTGAGGATACCTACTCTACAGCGGAGGGCCGCTTTGAAAAGGGTCGTCTTGTCCTCCTGGTCGATGAGGGTTCCGCGAGCGCGAGCGAGATCGTGAGCGGTGCCATGCAGGATTGGGACCGCGCCGTGATCGTCGGTCGTCGCAGTTTCGGCAAAGGCCTGGTCCAACGCCCGGTGATGCTGCCCGATGGTTCAGCGGTACGCCTGACGGTCTCGCGCTACTACACCCCCTCCGGTCGCTCCATCCAGAAGTCCTATGAGAACGGTGTGGAAGCCTACCAACGAGAGAAGACCCAGCGGATGGCCAATGGTGAGTTGATGCATGCCGACAGTATCCATGCCAACGACACGGTGAAATATTACACCATGAACAAGCGCGTGGTATACGGCGGTGGTGGCATCATGCCGGATGTGTTCGTGCCGATCGACACCACGCAGAGTTCAGCCTACTTCGGCCAGTTGGTGCGCAAGGGCGTGTTGAACACCTACGCACTGGCTTATGTGGATGGACATCGTGAGGAGATGGCCCGCCGCTTCAAGACCGTGGAGGAATTCCGCACCGGCTTCACCGTGGACGCCGCGCTCATGAAGGGATTGCAGGACCAGGCCACAAAGGAGGATATCGAACCGGACGTCGCTGGGATCGAACGCTCGGCCGCGCTGATCGCGCTGCGGCTGAAGGCACTTATCGCCCGCGACCTTTGGGATACCAGCGCCTACTGGCAGGTGATCAATGCCGACAATCCGGTGGATCGCAGCTTCCAAAAGGCCTTGGACACCCTTTCGGACAGCACGTTCCAGCGCATGGGCATGACCCGCTAGGCGTTGCTGTTAATGGATCGTTAAGGAGGGAGCCTCCGGTTCGGCCCTTATTCTAAATTCGCCCACCGAAACACCCCCTTCGAAAACCGACCACCGATGAAAGACAAGATCCAGATCGCCCTGCTCGCCGTGATCGCGGTCGCCCTCGTGGCGCTCGCTGTGAACCAGTTCACCGGCAAAGGGACCGAGACCACCAGCGGCATCGTGGCTGCGGACAGCAACAATCCTGCTGTCGCGAACATGTCCCCTGCGAGCCCGGCCACTTTCGACCCGATGTCCCAAACCGCCACGCCTGCCGTGGTGGACAATACCCCGAAAACCACCGCGGTGTTCGCCAAGTACGAACACGACTTCGGCACCATCAAGCAGGACACTGAGAACAAGTTCGTCTTCACCTTCACCAACACGGGTAGCGAACCCATGATCATCGAGAGCGCAACGGGCAGCTGCGGTTGCACGGTGCCCAGCTATCCGAAGGCCCCTATCCCTCCCGGTGGTGCTGGCGAGATCGAAGTGGTGTACAAGCCTGGCAAGCAGGAGAACGCCCAGCAAAAGACCGTGACCGTGATCGCGAACACCGAACCCAAGGAGACCACCCTGCGCATCAAGGCGCAAGTGACCCCGGGTACCGGCAGCAAGGACGCGGTCGCTCCCGCAGGTCACTGATCGACCGAACCTGTCACGAAGCCCTTCCTGAGCCATCAGGAGGGGCTTCTTCGTTCAAGTGAGACCGATCACGCCTTCACCAAGGCGTCGATCGCAGCGGCAAGGGCGTGGTCCTTCGCGGTGACCTTGCCGCCGGCGCTATGCGTGTTCAAGGCGATGTGCACGGTGTTGTACACATTGGACCACTCGGGATGATGGTCCATCTTTTCCGCTGCCAGAGCGACGCGCGTCATGAAGGCGAAGGCTTCGCTGAAATCGCGGAAGCGGAAATCCCGCTGGAGCTTGCTGTCCCGCTCGGTCCAAGTGCTATCGCTCATCGGTGTATGGGTAAGTGGATCGTCGGCACTGCGTCGTTGTGCACCAATTGAAGTTCGTCAACCAGGTTCTTCGCGCCGGCGTATTTATCCACCACGAACAACACGTACCGGATGTCCACCGCGATGTTACGGCACTTGGCAGGATCGAACTGGATGTCGCTCATGGTGCTCTCCCACGTGCGGTCGAAGTTCAATCCGATGAGTTCCCCACGCCCGTTCAACACCGGGCTGCCGCTGTTGCCTCCGGTGGTGTGCAAGGAGGAGGTGAAGCAGACCGGTTGCACGCCGTTGACGCCGTATGGCCCAAAATCCTTGGCTTTATAGAGATCGATCAAGCGTTGCGGCACATCGAACTCAGCATCACCCGGAACATACTTCTCCATCACCCCGTCCAGTGTGCTGAAGGCTGTGCACTCCACCGCGTCCCGGGGCTCGCTCCCTTCCACCTTGCCATAGCTCAATCGCATGGTGCTGTTCGCGTCGGGCCAGTAAGTCTGCTCGGGATATAACTCCGTCATCCCCTTCACGTACGTACGCATGGTCGCTTCGATGCGATCACTGAGTTGCGCGTGCTGCGGGCGCACTTGTTCGAGAAAGCTCTTGAAGAAGCTGCGCGAGGCACGGAACGCGGGGTCGGCCGCAAGTTTCTTCATGGACTTGGCCGACGGTTTGGCGAAAGCCTTCTTCAGTTTCTCCGCGCTGACGAACACGCTGCGCGCATAAAGGTCATCCACCCAGGCGTCGCCATCGCCCTTGAACTTGGTATCGATCTCATGAAGGATATCAGGCGCCAGCTCGGCCGGAACATGCTTGCGGTAAATGGGCAGCAGAGCCTTGAACACCCGTTTGTCCACATCCACATCGTAGTCCTTGAAATAGCCATCGGCCGCAGCCAGCCGCTCCGCCAAGGCATCGGTCAGTTTCCCATCCGTTGTGAGTTTCGCGTACTCCTCCACCAACGCGCTGAAGCCATCGGTGAATCGAAGCACTTCGGGACCATAGTAGGCCATTTCCACGAACAGGTCGCGTGCCGTGGCATAGGGCACATAGTCCTTGTACAGTAGCTGCAACTGCGGGATCACGAAGGAGTATTCCGGGCGTCCGGTTTCATTGGCCTTGGCGAGATAGGCGACCTCATAGTCGCGCTTGCGTTCCAAGGTCCCCAATTCCTTCAGCCCGCGTAGTTCGCCGATCCATTTCTTGTATGCGTTGCTGATGCCGCTCTGCTTATCGGCGTATTGGATGCGCGTGCGATCGCTGGCCCGCATGGCGCCATCGATCACCTCCAGGCTCGCATGGCGCATGGCGATGCGCACCGGATCGGCGGTGTTCATCGTGTACTCCACAGCGTAGGAGCTGAGGTAGCGCTGGGTGCTCCCGGGAAATCCGAAGATCATGGCGAAGTCACCCTCCTGTACACCGTCCATGCTGATGGGCAATACATGGCGTGGCACGAAGGGAACGTTCGCGTCCGAGGGATCGGCGGGCTTGTTGTCCTGTGCGGCATAGATGCGGAAGATGCTGAAGTCCGCGTTGTGACGAGGCCACATCCAGTTGTCCGTGTCGCCACCGAACTTACCGATCGCACTCGGAGGTGCACCCACCAGCCGCACATCACGGAACGTCTCGGTGACGATGAGGTAGTAGCTGTTCCCGAAATTGAACGGGCGGACAACGGCCTTGTAGTGCGTGCCGTCCGTGGCTGTCTGGATGATCGGTTCGGCGAGTTTCGCCACACGTTCGCGACGCTCCACTTCGCTGAGGCCCGATGCCAGTTGCGGCAGGATGCGGTCGGTAACATCCTCCATCCGGATGACGAACGTCGCGGTGAGTCCCTCGTTACGGAGTTCAGATCCCTTGTTCGCTGCCCAGAACCCGTCCTTCAGGTAATCGTGCTCCAGGGAACTGTGCTCCTGGATCGCGCTGAACCCACAGTGGTGGTTGGTGAGAATGAGCCCCTGCGCGCTGATGACCTCGGCTGTACATCCCCCACCGAACAGGACGATGGCATCCTTGATGCTACCGTGATTGACGCTGTAAACATCCTCCGCCGTGATGCGCATTCCAGCGGTCATGAGGTCCCCTTCGATGCTCTTGAGCAGGGTGGGTAACCACATGCCTTCATGAGCGTGCAGGCTGAATGCGGCAGCAGTGGCAAGCGCGGTGATCGAAGCGCGTGATCGTATGAACATGGGTGCTATTCGGATGGGCCGTGAAGGTAAACCCATGGGCCCATCGCCCGGCTTGTGGGACCAACAGGGATAGGCCCCTATGATCGTAGTACCCGGTTCGAACAGAATATTCGACCGCGCATTGTTATGAGCCTTGGAAACGGTAGTTTGGAGTACTCTTCCGAACCGCCATGCGCGCCTTTGTTCGAACGACCTTCCCTATCGTATTCTTTATGGTCTTGCGGGTTTTCCCCGCTGGAGCACAAGGAGTGACTTTGGATACTGGTTTCAACCCAGGAACAGGGTTCAATAACCGGGTAAACGCCCTTGCGGTGCGAACGGACGGCGGCATACTCGTAGGTGGCTCCTACACCAGTTTCAATGGGAACCCACAGGGCGCGTTGGTGCGCCTGCTGGCCAGTGGAAGCATCGACCCCTCCTTTATCACAGGAACCGGTTTCGCCGGTGTCGCCCAACCAACCGTAAGGACGCTCGCTGTACAAACCGATGATAAGATCCTGGTCGGCGGCAGCTTCACTCTCTACGACGGCACGGTATGCAATAACCTGGTCCGCCTCAACACCGACGGAACGCTGGACGGTGCGTTCCAACCACTGATCGAGAACGGCTTCGCGGTGAACGCGATCGCGGTGCAACCTGATGGAAAGATCGTTATCGGGGGCTCCTTCAGCCAGATCGAAGGCGCTTCGCGGAAGAACATAGCCCGGCTGAACGAGGATGGGAGCCTGGATGGCTCCTTCGCCCCTGGAACGGGGTTCAATATCGACGTTTTCTCCATGGCGTTGCGCGCGACAGGGGAAGTCCTTGTCGGCGGCTTCTTCACGACGTTCAACGGTGTGGCTCGTTCGCGTGTCGCGCAGTTGAACCCCAACGGTTCACTGGATACCTCGTTCGATCCCGGTACAGGGCTTTCCGGCGCGGTGGAGTATATCAACGTGATACGCCTCCAAGCGGATGGACAAGCCATCGTCGGGGGCAGCTTCACCAATTACGATGGCTGCGCAGTAAGCCAGATCACCCGGCTCGATCCCGATGGCGACATCGATCCTTCGTTCAGCACGGGTTCCGGCTTTGGTGGTCCCGGCCCTTTTGTGAACGACCTGCGCCTGCGCCTGGATGGTTCGGTCGTGGTTGTTGGACAATTCCAAACATTCGATGGCGTCGCGCGGAACGGCCTTGTGCTGCTGCACCCTGATGGTTCGCTCGATACCGGATCCGATCCTGCGCCCGGTTTCAATTCGGTCCTCTGGTGCCTGGCGGAACAACCTGATGGGAAGTTCGTCGCGGGCGGTGATTTCACTACGGCGCTCGGCACAGCCCGCAACAGGATCGCACGCCTGATCATCTGCACACCCCTCACCTGGTTCGCGGATACCGACGGTGATAACCTTGGCGACCCTGCGAGCAGCACTAGCGCCTGCGAACAGCCCCCTGGCTTCGTGGCCGACAATTCCGACTGCGACGATACCGACCCCTTTGTGAACGGACCACGCACCTGGTTCTTCGATGCTGACGGTGACACCTATGGGGACCCCACTATCAGCACCACCGCCTGTACCCAGCCTACCGGGTTCGTTCCAGACGATGACGACTGCAATGATGCGGACGACCAGTTGTATCCCACCGCGCCGTGCGATGACAGCGACCCGCGTTCGTACCAGGATCAGATCGGCACGGATTGCACCTGTCATGGTCACCCTGCGCGGGTTGAGGTCACAGCGTTCCTCGAAGGCCCTTTCAATGGGTTCGATATGCGCACGGACCTGCTCGATGCCGGATTGATCCCTTTGCAAGAGCCGTACAGTGGCTTGGGTTACACCTTCGTCAACGGCGGTGGCGGCGAGATCACGGTCCCGGATGAATTGGATCCCGAGAACGATGCCTTCGATGTGGTCGATTGGGTGATCGTGGAACTCAGGGCCTTCACCTTCCCGCATGCCGTGCTGGAGTCGCACGCGTGCCTGTTGCATCGCAATGGCGCCATTACTGCGACCCCCACTGGTGATGCGGTCGAATTCCCGAACAGCGATGCTGGGGACTACCAGATCGCGATCAGGCATCGCAATCACCTTCCGGTGATGACCTTGATCCCGGAAGGGATAACCCTCGGCGAATGGGATGGTGCGGTCGATCTGACCCTTCCAACAACAGGGACGTTCGGGGCCGATGCCACAAAGAACATCGACGGTACCATGGTGATGTGGATGGGAAATACGGACTTCAGCGACAACCTGCTCTATGTCGGCCAGGGGAACGATCGCGATCCGATCCTCACGCGCATCGGTGGCGGCGTGCCCACCAACACGCTCCCGGGCTACTTCATCGAGGACAGCAACCTGGACGGTGTGGTCCGATATGTCGGCGAGAACAACGACCGGGACCCGGTCCTGTCGAACATCGGCGGGATCGTGCCGACGAATACGCGCACGGAGCAGCTACCGCCTCCCTAGGCCGTTGCGATGACCAGGCAGGCCCTTCCGGACCGATAACCTTCCCTTTGGGGCTGGCGTAAAAACGGCGCATGCTCCGTGCTCCGGCGTCCTTTTTCACCCTTCTCATTGTCACACTGTGCTCCCGGGCATTCGGGCAATCCTTTATTCCGGATCCATCGTTCAGTGACGACGGGCTTGTGGTCCAGGAAGAAGCGGGTGGCACGAAGTGGATCACATCCGCCATGACCCTTTGTAGTGATGGAGGCATCGCTACGGCCAGCAGGATCAGTCGCAATGGAGCATACTCCATCGCGATCTCCCGATACACGCATACCGGCGAACCGCTGGTCGAGTTCGGGCAGAACGGCGTCGTGGAGATCCCTTTCGGAGCGATCGGAGCGAACGCTTCCGCATTGATCGAACGGCCTGATGGAAAACTGGATGTGGTATGCACCAACTTCGTGACAGGTGGGGTGCTGGCGCTTTTCGTTGTTCAACTGCTCCCCGATGGCGACCTGGATCCCGCGTGGGGGCAGGAGGGTATTGCGAACCACCTCTTCACCGGTGGTTCTGCGTTCATGGATATCGCCCTGCGCCCCACCGGTGAGCTCATCATCGGCGGTACGGTTTCGGGGGAAATGGTCGCCGTGCAATTCAACAACATGGGCCAGTTGGATGCGGAATTCGGCATCCAGGGCCTCGCTACGCTCGGAATACCCGGCCGGTCCGTCGCTGCGATGTGCCTCGCACTGGCCCCCAGCGGCAACCTGTATCTCGGTGGCTTTCGATACCAGGGTTCGGATGCCGCGGCCTGGGCGTTCGGCGGGATGGACCCGACCGGTGACCCACTCGAGTATTTCGGGAGCAACGGCGTCGTGGTGATAGATAATGTCGCCGACAACGCTGCTCTTCCGACCAATGCGCAGGAGATGGTCGCATCGATGACCCTGGACGTTCAGAACAACATCTATTTCGGAGCCAGCGTGGCCTTGACCTACGGGGATGAACGCGGTGCCATCGGCAAGCTCCTACCCGATGGTTCGTTGGATGCGGCCTTTGCCACGAACGGCGTTCTCATGTTCAGACCGGACACCACCCGGCGGGTCACGTGCACGGGGATCTTCTTTGAACCGACCGGCCAGGTGATCGGCATCGCAGAGGAATGCCAGGGAGGTGGATGTCGAAAGCTGTTGCTTCGCACAGACCTCGCCGGGAACATTCTTGATCCGGAGATCAATGGCGGCATCACCCGCGACTTCGCCCCCCTGGGTGCGAACAGCTATAGCATGAGTTACGCCACCGCATTGACGCCGCAGGGCCGGTTGATGTTCGCGGGGGCCATTAGTGAGTCGCCGTTCCATCGCTCGGTTGTAAAGGCCTTCGTCGTGAACCAGCAGTTGACCACGAACGTCGAACCACTACCTCCGTTGGGCTCCTCCTATCTGCTGGCTCCTAATCCATGCACAGGATCCTTTGTCTTGGTGGGCAATGGGCGCGAAGGAACTGTCCGCGTGATGCACCTTTTTGATGGGCGTGGGGCGCTGGTAGCGGACTATTCAGACCAAGCACGCGAGGCCAACCCGCAAGCTGGGACCACGTACCAGCTTCCGGCCAGGACCGCACCGGGCCTCTACCAACTCGTATTGACCGACAGTGCGGGGAGAACCTCGCTGCTAGTGGTCGTGGAGTAACCAACACTACCTCTATTGCTCGCTGTGGACCGGCGCCGAGCTGGTATCGGTATCCGGACCCGTGCCCGTCCCGTGGTGTTGCTTGTCCACGACATCGGCGAGGAACCAAGCGAGGGCGACGATGAGCAGCAAGCCGAAGAATGCGCGCGGGTCGCGGTACAATGGCTTGCGGTGCCGGAATTGTGCGGCCTTCTGGTAGTTGTACAACAGCCGCTTCGGATCGCGGTAGGCCGCGATCTCGGCTTCGGTGGGTTCCGCCCGCCGGCCCTTGGGCGATATGCGGTAGAGTCGTTTCATGCCAGTGGTAAAAGGTAGGTTCGCAGTTGGGCCAGCACCCGGTGAGTGCGCATCTTGGCCGCATCCTCTCCTACGCCAAGCACCTGGCCCAACTCGGCGAAGCTCATTCCGTCCATGTATCGCAGTTCTATCAAGCGGGCCTTCCCCTCTTCCAGCCGGCCCAATGCGACCGACAGCCTTCGCAAGGCATCGTCCTCCATGGCCAGGCCGATCTCCTCGGTAAGTCCGCGCACCTCGGCATGGCTCATGTCGATCACCACCTCCTTGCGCTTGCGCCAGTACATGCGCACCTCATTGAGCGCGATCCGGTAGAGCCAGGCCCGGAACGGAAGTCCCCGGTCCTGGTAACGCGGCAGCGCCAGCAGTGCTTTAAGGAAGGTTTCCTGGGTGAGGTCGGCGGTAAGGTCGTTCTCCCGGACACGCCGGAGAATAAACCGGAAGATGGTCACGAAATACTGGTCGTACAGAGGCGCAAAGCGACTAGGGTCTGCTTGCGCTGCCCTGATATGTCCAGCCTCCTCCTCGTTGATCATCGGTGGTACAACCTAAGGAATGCATGGATCCCCGGGAGGTAACAAGGGGGACTTATCCGCTGGCCGACAAGCGGTTCGGTAACCCTTGAGCCCTTTGCGCGTTGAAACCGCCAACTCCCAATGGGCTTGGACGCCCCATGAAGGATCGGAATTTATCGACGTATGCCCTTCGCTCTAAGGCATATCCGAATGAGGAAGAGACAGCTACTTACCACACTCCTTGCTATGGTCGCGTTCGCGGCTGCTCAGGCACAACCCAGTTCCTGGGATTGGGCCTATGGCAGCCCCAACGGCACGAACGAGTACGTACGCGACATCGCAACGGACACCCTCAACGGTGGTGTCTACTCCGTCGGTGGCTATGACCATGTCTCTGCGCTCACGCCGACAACAGTATTGGGACTTCGTGATGGATTCGTGACCAAGACCGATGCGAACGGCAACGTGGTCTGGACCAAACAGATCGGTGGTTCGGGTGATGATGGGTGTCAGGGCGTGGCCGTAGGCCCCAACGGCAACGTTTATGTGACCGGGTATTTCTCAGGGAACAACCCCGTATTCAGCGCTGTCTCACCAGCGATCGCGAACAACGGCCAGCAGGACCTCTTCATCGCTTGCTACGACCCGAACGGAACGCTCCAATGGGTGCAAAGCGGAGGGGGAACCGGCGTCGATATCGGTTTCGGTATCGCAGTGAACGCATCCGGCGTCTTCGTGCAAGGTGTTTTCAAGGGTAGCTCGGCGTTCTCTGGCTCCAACACGATCGCAGGAACGAACAACGGTCATCAACATGTGACGCTGCTCAAATACTCACTTGTCGGCACTTTCCAGTGGCAGATCGTCGGATACAACAGCGGTGCGGGGGATGACAACGCGGAGCGGCTCGCATGCGACGCCAACGGCGTTTATGCAACTGGCTCGTTCGGGTCGACCCAGATGAACTGGTTCAACGTGACGCAGAACGCTGCACAACCGGGGATCACGACCACAACAAGCGGCAACCAGAACATCTACGTCTGTAGTATTTCCAACACCGGTGCACAGAATTGGGGCAAAGCCGTTGGCAACCCGACGAACTACACGCCAAGCGCCAACGCCATCGCAGCCGGATGCAGTGCGATCTACATCGCCGGGAATACGGTGAACGCCTCGGTGTTCCCCGGTGGCAGTACTGTGAGCATCGCGGGCAGCCCGGGAGACTACCTCTACCTCGCCGCGCTGGACAAGACAACTGGAAGCACCAAGTGGGTGCGAACCGCCTACGGCGTGGACCCCACGATGGCGATCGCATATGACCTCACGCTGAACCGGTATGGGAACGTCCTGATGTGCGGACAGTTCCAACGCGATACCCAGTTCAGCGATGGGACCGCCATCGGTAACGGCCTCAGTGGTGGCAACAAGGCGGACGTCTTTGTTGCGCGTTTCACGTCGTATGGTCAGATGGACTGGGTACTCACCGCGACCGGAGGTGATGATGATACACCCCTGGCCGTTGCAGCCGATAACAGTGGGGGCATTTTCACGGGCGGTCAATACAATGAGGACCTCAACTTCCCCGGAGCGACCACCATCAACTCCAACAACCCGAGCTACTTCCTCACCAAACTCACCGACACGGCGCCTTCCTACTGGTCGAACAATCCGACAGCCTGGTTCCCGACCACACCCATGTGCGCCAGCGCGGCATCTGTGGACCTTACCAGCACATTACCCGCCTTCTCCCGCGAGTACGTGGATGCGGTGACATCCTCCTCCGGCGCAACGAACCCGAACAACATCATTGGTGCTCCAAATGGAACGGTCGCCAGCTTCAGCGCCAACGGCAACACCATTACGGCCGACCTGACGGTGACCATCCCCGTCGGCAACACCTTCTCCATCATCTGGGGTAAGACCGCAGCGGTCGCTGGAACAGCTTCCTTCCAACTTGAGACATCCAGCGACAACATCAGTTGGGCGGCGGTCACTGCACCTACCATCACCGCTGCCAGTTCCACATTGAGAACGAGCACCGTTCAGGCCACTGCGGATACACGCTATGTGCGTATCACCATGAACACCGCGATCAGCGCCATCAACTTCAAGGTGGACGCGATACGCTTCTTCCATGGATCCATGCAAGGCGGAACGTGGAGCGGAACAGGTGTTACATCAGCGGGCCTTTTCAACCCAGCAGGCCTTTCCGGGCCAGTGGTGATCACATACACGCTCGGCTCATCCCCCTGCGCTACTTCCACAAGCAAGACCATCACGGTCAACCCGGTCGTCACACCCGGAACCATGACCGTAGCCCCGGGCGCTATACAGTGTCCAGGCGACAACTCGGGAACGGTCGTGCTTTCGGGTTTCACCGGAACGATCACCAACTGGGAATCGTCAACAGACAACTTCTCCTCGTTCGCATCGATAGCGAACACGACGACAACACTTTCCTTCTCGAACCTGGCGACCACCTCCTCCTACCGTGCACGACTGAACGGCGGTGCTTGCGCGAATATGTACTCCGCCATCGGGACGGTGAACGTGGGTGATGTAACCGTACCGACCATCAACTGCCCTGGCAACATGGTGGTGAACGCTACGGCTGGCGTTTGTGGAGCTGTGGTAAACTATGCCGTACCGATCGGTACCGACAACTGCATAGGGGCCACGACCACTTTGACCGCCGGTCCTGCTTCGGGCGCGACTTTCCCCGTGGGGTTGAAGGTCGTGACCTACACCGTGACCGATGCGGTCGGCCTGACGGCCACCTGTTCCTTCAACGTGACGGTGATCGACAATATCGCACCCCAGATCACCTGTCCTGCTAACATTTCTGGGAACGTCGCCATCGGCACCTGCGGCAGGGTGGTGAACTATACGGCACCGGTCGGAACCGACAACTGTCCTGGGGCTACAACGACACTCACAACCGGGCTTGCCAGCGGTTCAACCTTCCCGATGGGCGTGAGCACCGTGACCTACACCGTGACCGACGCGGCTGGCCTCACGGCGACATGTCCCTTCGCAGTGACGATCATTGACAACATCGCACCCGAGATAATCTGTCCCGCGAACATCAGCGTGAACGCTGTAGCTGGCACCTGTGGCGCAGTGGTGAACTATGCAGCCCCTATCGGTACCGATAACTGCGCTGGCGCCACCACCGCCCGTACTTCAGGCCTTGCCTCCGGCGCCACCTTCCCGGTGGGTGTAAGCACCGTTACCTACACCGTCACCGATGCTCCGGGTCTCACAGCCAGTTGCTCCTTCACGGTCACTGTGATCGACAACATCGCCCCACAGATCACCTGTCCCGCGAACATCAGCGCGCACGTCGCAGCTGACACCTGTGGCGCGGTGGTGAACTAT
>JBDTNF010000058.1:0-7445 GCA_039933875.1 Flavobacteriales bacterium
AGTGCCGCAAAACCCTTCGCTTTTGCCGTGAGGTCAATTGCTTTTGCCGCAGGTCTACATGACCTCGCCGCGATGTCATGTGAGTTCGCCGCGAAACCCATCGACTTCGGCGCATTCCCACATGACTTCACCGTGATGTCATGTGCTATCGCCGCGTTCTCACATGCTATTTGCGCCATACTCATCGCTTTCGCCGCGAAAGCATGCGACCCCACGGCGAACACCTATACATATGCGGCATTCCCGCAGTGCATTTCCGGGCGGCGCAGCCGAGGGGCCTCAAGGCTTAAGGTCCTTGGCGCTCTACCGGCATTCCGGTAGAAAATGGCCTTCGGCTACTGGCCAGGGCCAAAAAATACCGACGATCGGGTATTGCAGGCATGCTGGCCTCTTGGCTTCTTCGGGCCATGTGGTTGCACCAGCTGGCGGTGGAGCTTTTTGTTGAGGCGGCCCTGCCTACGGCCCTCGGCTTTGTGGTGCTGCGCGATGGCGAGCCCGTGTATACGGGCACCTTGCAACGCAGCCGCAAGCAAGGCTGCCGCAAATTCCTCGCGGCTTTGCGCCACCTTATGACGAGCACCGCCTGCAAGGACCCCGAGGGCCGCCACGCCAACCTGTGGAAATTGCAGCCCATGAAACGCCTGTGGCGCTACCACCGCCACCACCGCCGGTCCGCCAGCCAATGGTACAGCGGGGCCATCAAGAGCCTGTGCCCGCAAACCCATATCGGGCAGCGCCCACGCTGCCCTTACCTGTGGGCCACCGACCGGCCACTGCCGCTGCGCGGCACCGAATACCTCGAAGGCCTGCACGGCCACCTGGCCCTGGCCTTGTTGTTCCCGCCCGGCCATGTGCTGTCCGCAGCGCACCAGCTGGTGTGCAATGTGCGGCCACTGGTGTACACCGGCCACCCCGGCAGGCAGCGGTGGCGGCCAGCCGACCACTGGCTCAGCGTGCAGCCCGCCCTGGTGCATGTGCAACACATCGCGTTGCCGCACGCGCCCGAACGCATCGTGGTGCTATGCCCCATGCTGCCGCACCCGGTGGTGCATGGCATGGCCGCCACATTACGTACTGGAATGCTGCATACCCCTTGCCACTGAACAACACCAACACCCCATACCCATGGACTTTCTGGACGAAGGCGAGGCCGTTGAACGGGCCAATGTGGAACTGCGCGAAGAGATGTTGCGCTACAACGTGATCACCGATTCCGATGACCGTTATGCACTTGCGCACCTGCTCATTAAGGAGGACCGCAAGATGATCGTGCCTGTGTACATCGACGAGAACGACCCCGACGGGTTACCCCTGTTCGCCACCATGTACAAGCACGAGAAAGCAGTGGAGTTGCACGTGTACACCTCCTGCTTATACATACCGCCCGAGTGCCCCGCCGAGAACGTTTCGTTCTACCCCTTCCTCGACCTGCTGGACGGTATCCTTGCCAATGGCGAAGTGAGCATCATGCGCATCGACTCCGGCTCCGAGCATGGCGTGGGTGTCTTCTTCAAGGATGGTGAACTGCGGATCTTCCGCCTCAAGCGCATGGAGGACTACATCGCAGGCACGGGATCCTTGTAGTTCCGGGGTGGTCCGGATCACAGATCCGAACCAGCGCTGGGGATGCCAGGGGTTATACCTACAAGGAGATCGCGCACATCATGCATTGCAGCACCAGCACCCTGCGGGAGTATCGTAATCGTATTTTCAAGCGCTTCGGCATCAAGGGCAAGGCGGCCCTGGTCGGTTGGGCGGTGGGCAACAAACTGGTATGATCATGGGCCATAGGTCTCGCAGAAGAAGCCCGCTCTACACAGGTCCCGACGTGGAGGATAACCCGGCGATCACGCCCGGCACCAAGGCGGACGGTACCCCGAAGACGCTGCTGAACATGGCGATGTACGACGATGTGGATACCATCATGGATCACATCGCCTTCCACTTCAGCCAGGATCTTGATGCACCGGGCATCGAGCAGGCCATCCGGGATGAATTCGAGGTGATCAACGGCGATCTCGGCACCCTCATCCGGCAGAACTTGTGGTTCTGTGAGCAGCGCGGGATCACACCGGCCAGTATGCGGCGGGCGCTGGGCTCGAAACAGTTCTGGCTCTACATGCTGGCTGAACGGCTCAAGCAACTCTTACCGGGTGGCCTCGTGGGTGCTGTCGCCGGGAGCCTTGGTGCCCTTCTTTTCTCGCACTTCGGGCAGCAGCACATGCCGCCGTTGCTCTGGTCGTTGCGCTATTTCTTGCTGGCGTGCATGATCATGGGTGCGCACATCACCTTGCGGCGCATACGCAGGCGCTACTACACTTCGTACGCCGTGCTTGCCATCAGTTCCATCGGCGCGGCGGTGGCGGCGGTTGTGCTCTGCCAGGGACTCTGAGGCGGGCACCGCATCGTTAAGAAGTACGGCAGCAGGGGCAAGGTGGCCCTGGTGGGTTGGCGGCGGCGAAACGGGTTAAATGAAGGAAGGGCACGAGTTACAAACTCGCGCCAGCGGGGGCATTCCATCCTCCATGATCGCTCAACGACGCGAAAGGCTGTCCATTGCCCGATCGTCGAAGTCTGCCAATCACGGGCTCGCGGGGGCGAGGGGCGTCATATTCACGATCCGGTATAGGGGGACTTTGTGTTCCCTCCTTCGTGAACGCCCGTGCTTTTTGTAGTAGAAAACCTGTTCACCGAGATAGGTGGCTTTCACAGACAACTCAATAGGTACGAACGCACCAGGTGAGGGGCCTCGGCGCACGAATTCGTCCAAGGCAGTATGTATCGAATCGGTCAGCCAGCCATGAGCTATGCTAGCAGAAAGAACGAGGGGGCAGTCGGTACTATAAGAGTAGCCTTCTTCGAAAACGAAAACACCTTTCTTATAGCGTGGCTTACCGTTGTGCGCTGTGACAAGCGCTCTCTTCCGATAGATCATGTCATCCTCGGCAGTAAGAGCGCGGTCATATTCATAGAGGAATGTGCCCGAGAATTCCGTGGTTTCGCACACCCCCAGTTGCGCGAAGACAGCTGGCCCAAGGGATATGACAGCGCAGAGCAATATGGACCTTAGTACCATCACTTCTGGAAGACAAGATCGCCTCTTTTTGAAGATTCAATCCAGACACGAATGCATACTTCCCCCTCGCTGCCACAAGTCTGCGATCCGTGGTGATGGCAAATGGCCACGAGTCACAGACTCGCGGCAGCGTGGGTGGTCCGTGGATCAGCGGCAGCGAATGGCGAACTCTAGCGGGAGCGGGGTATATCGGAAGAGCCACCACGGATCACAGATCCGCGGTAGAGAGGGGCTATCCCCGGTGCGTCTCTATCAATTCAATGACCCCCACGATGTGTGCATTGAACGCATCCAGTTCTTCTGCAGGCACCCATAGTTCATCATGGATCGCGCCACCGACGTTCTGCACTTCGTATCGCTTCAGGAAGTCGCTGTTCACTTGGAAGCGGACCACATGACCAATGCCCTTTGCCGGAACGTTCCACTCCTGTGAGATCTGCCGTGCATATGACAGATTCGTGACGGGATAGAAGATCGGTTGCTCCGGAAGACGCGGTGGGAATGCCTTCCAGCCGGACGCTTCGATAAGAGCCAGTTCCTCCGGACCTACCGGGCGATACAGTGTAGTGGACAACACCATACGAAGATGATGAAGTGGTCCGGGACACAGAACCGAACCAGCGGAGAGATTGCGGAATGGTTGACTGGAGCAAGGGCACGAGTTGCAAACTCGCGCCAGCGGGGGGAAGCAGAACACTAACGGAAGGTGCACACTCATTTCTTCGCCAGCTCCCAGAAGCGGGCCTTGATCGCTTCTTCCTCATCGTATTCGTAGTGAACTATGACGCCGTCAGGTATTGGATAAACCGGAACGCTCCGAATCCTCCTCTTGTCCACTCCTCCTTGTATCACCAGCTCCTTGTCCATTCTGGCATACTCTCTCAAGAGTTTCTTCTCGTCACTATATGGGATTAAGAACGCAGGCTTCTTCAGCTGCCTATTATCCGAGGCGATGATCCGCTCCAGCCGTTCTGAGACCTTGATCCTTGGCATTGAGCTAAAAGTACAGAGGGAGAATCGTATCCTGCGTTGAGAAGGTCCGGATCACGGATCCGAACCAGCGGAGAGATTCGCGCTAGCGGGGTGGGTACTCTAATCAGGGGCTTTGTCGAAGGGCCCGCCCTTCATGAAGCTTTCGTGCTCGATCCTATATGAGGACCGCACGTCCTCAGAATCTTCCGAGGTCTTCGTCATCCCGTATATCCGGATCATTTCTTGTTCGGTGCCCATGGTCTTATATCGTGCGCGCAGGATCACCTGGAAATTTTCGAGCACCTTGTGCTCTTCCGTGAAGCACTCCTTGGGCAGTAGTAAAGCATGGTTATAGACCTCCCCGGACTCCAGCACCTTGTAGGGTGCGACAGATTGAACGCCCTCCCAGATTTCAGGGTGAATGGGAATTCTTCCATCGAAGAGCTTGATCTTGACCTCTTCGAGTCGAAGGCGAGTGCCGCCGATGTTCTTGAAGGAGCAGAATACCCAAGCCCCACCTGTCTTGCAGGAAGCTATGTCAAGCACGCCGCTCTGCACATCGATCGTGTGTTGGTTGGCTTGTGCCATGAGCGCCTGCTGATTGGCGGCGATGGCGCGTTGCTGGTCACTTACGCGGAAGAGCTTCCAGGTGAACACGGCCATGACGACGGCGCTAAGCGCTTCAATCGTGGCCCACGGGTCGAAATCAAGCTTGCACATATACTTATATCTGCGATTTGTGGTAATCTAAACCATCGCCTTCGAACGCAGGGTCACGAGGCGGAGACCTTGCGGAGGTCTGAACTCCTGTTCGCGTGGAACATAGCCACAGGCAACGTTCAGATACATGCCCTCGCCCAGTTGGGGGCTCAGTTGTATCGCTGAAAGCGGATAGGTAGAGTGTACCTAACGCGACCTGGTTGCTTTGCTCTTTTTGATGGGACCCACTTCGGGAAGGTTCCGACCAACCGGACGGCCTCTTCGTCAAGGAGCTTTTGAACTCCACGCTTTACCTGGATATGCGACAATGAGCCATCCGATTCAACAAAGAATTGAACGAGTACAGTGCCCTCGGCATCTATATCCGGATAGCGCAGGTTCTCCTTGATGTATTTGTACATCTCCATGTTACCGCCGGGAAAAGATGGCATTTCCGCAGGGTCGATAGCGGTTGGAAGCGTGTCTGTTTGAGCATAGCTCAAACATGCCGGAGTCAGGAGGATCGTAAGGCCGATTACGCGCAACATCCAATAGCGAAGTAACGATGGAAGTAGCAGGAATAGCATGCGCCCGCCAGGTAGGTCAAGTTCACACTGGGGATCGGGGTAGCGAGGGTACGTCTAACTGTAGTTCCGTATCCACGCAGGCCGGATCTCCTTCTGGTAGAACTCCCAGTTCTGTTCGATGCTGCTCAAGATGGAAGAGAGGCGCAGTGCTAGATGTTGGTGCGTGCTCCAGAAATCAGCTCGCACTCGGACGATGTATTTGAGTAGATCACCTGGATAAGAAGTCCCTTCCGTCCATGGATCCTTTTCGAGGACATCCAGAGCCAATGCGATCAGGTATTCCAAGCCGATCGCCTGCCCAATGAGCATTCTGAGGTTCTCGGCCGTAAAATCCTTAAGGGGGACACGACGCAGACGGTGGCACTCAGTTATTAGGCTTGAATCGTCCTTGGGTGTTCCCCAATCAGCGCCCTCCAATTCTTGCAGGCTGCGCTCCATGTTGACATGGCTCGGTTCCATGCAAGGAAGGTAGTGTGATCACAGATCCGCGGTAGCGAGGGGCACTCAATGGGAGACCAGCGGCAGCGAATTGCGAACTCTAGCGGGAGCGGGAGCAGCAGGGGCACGAGTTGCAAACTCGCGCCAGCCGGGGGGGTATCCTATGCAAATAAGTGCTTCACGAAGAGATGTCTTCCTGAGAGTTTGTGCTCACGTTCATAAGACTCCAGGAAGGTAGCGAACTCGTTCGGTGTCGATTTGCGCATATAAGTGCTTGCTGCCCACCAAGGCTCCACGCACTCCGGAACCAGCATTCCTAACTTCTCATTCGAATCGAGTTCAATCCTCAGTGCGGATCCGTCGGCCATCACGAGCGCAAGCTTGTACGGCTTGTCGCCGGAATAGGAGAAGTAAATCTGTGAGGTAGCTCGCAACTTCTCATACTGAATTACTCGGTCGAGAACTGCCCATTTCTTATGCATTGCAGGTACGAGCCTATTCCAAAGCGAGACCGCGACAGCATCTCGGTTCATATCCGAGTCGTCACACTTCCTCCAAAGCGCCAAATAATGGTCCGGCAAATCATACCATCTGTTGCGCAGAGTGCGGGCAGACCGGAAGTAGCAATCCTCCAAAGCAGATAACAGCGTAGGCCGAAGTGAAGGAACAGGGAGCTTACCTGTGAGGTGCATTTCGCGCCTTGCCTGGAGCAACTTCTGGATGCGGCGTGTTAACTGTTTGCGGTTCCCACCTGTCGCTTCTCTTCTCATTCCTTGATAGAGAGCCAAGCGATCCATGAAGACGCGATTGAAAAGCTCGCGTTCACTGCCTTTGGGCACGCATTCTCCTCCGCGCTTGGTCATGACCTAATAGCTGTCTTGGGTTAGCAACCAGTCCAATCTGTTTCTTTACTTAAATCCACTGCGCATCACGCAATCCTTTGGGCCATCGAAGCTGTTGATTGTTCTGCACCTTCATACGATCGGCGTTGAGAGGAGTGAGTAGCTCAAGTGATACTGCTCCTCTCCCTCAACGACCACCCGATTCTCCGTGATTTCAGCAATCGGCTGCCTATCGAAAACGACGGTCTTCATTCCGACCAGAGCGAATCTGGAAGTGTCTTCGATGGTCGCTTCTCTACCGAGCACATCGGAGAATAAATCGCCGAGCATGATGTCCCACAGCTTCTGATCCCTTTCTGAGAGTGTTGGGTTCATTTTGGTAGTTCGGTTCTGTTTGGTGGCTCTTCTACCCACTACACATCTCACATCCCTCAGGATCATCCAGTGAGCAGCTGATCTCAGCTTGGGCCTGCGCTTGTTTGCTGAGCGCGTTCATGCGCTCGGCGTTCTGCATTTCCACGGCGCTCATGGGCAGGTCGTTTCCTTCGCTTCGCTCGGAATGACCGCCTTCGCTTGCGTTCGTAGTGACGCGTGCGGCAACAGGGCTGGCCACGCGCGTGGTGGTCGGGCCGCTGTGCACGGGTTCAAGAACAACGGTGCTTCCTACGGGTACTCCGTTGCCGCGCCCCCCTTCGACTCCGCTCAGGGCGGGCGCTTCCTGGGTGGCGGGCTGCGTCAGTTTGGCTTTGTCCACGGTGAACTTGATGGCGTCCGTAGCGGCCTTGGTGCGCAGGTAGTACATGCCGGTCTTCAGGCCCGCCTTCCAGCTGT
>JBDTNF010000059.1:0-7874 GCA_039933875.1 Flavobacteriales bacterium
TTGCGCACACCTCCGCTTGTAGTTGAGCAGACGTTCGCTTGTACTTGCGCACACCTCCGCTTGTAGTTGAGCAGACGTTCGCTTGTACTTGCGCACACCATTGCACGTACTTGCCCTCACCACCGCCTGTATTTGCCCCCACCTCCGCTGGTACTTGCCCTCACCTCCGCCTGTACTTGACCACACCTCCGCACGCACGTTGCTCCCAAGGCATTGCTGTTCCCGGCCAACAGCCCACCGCTGTTCAACCCCTGGCCGGTGGCGTGTAGGGCAGCAGGCACGCGGTGATGTCCCAGCGGCCATCCGCTTCAGTGCGGCCGAAGGCGTTCAGGCAAAAGCAAAGTATGCGGGCATAGGCCACGGCTTCGTGGTAGGCCATTTCGCGGTCACCGCGTTCGGTGCGGCATACCACCTCCTTGCATACGCCTGCCGCACCGGCCAGCTCCACTTGGGTAACCTGGCGCAGGAGGCGCACACAGCGCAGGCGCTCGCCGATCAGCTGCCGGGTCATGCGCGGCGTGCCCGCCCCGATGCGGGTTGGGTCATATTGGGTACCACGCCCGGCCGATACAAGCGCGCCCGGTCATAAACTGCCATGGTGGTGGTTTTGGCGGTACGAACTTCCTAATGGCACAGCGCGCACACAATACCCGATCCCCGGTAATTTTCGGCGATCACCGCTTGCGCACAGGCTCAGGGCGCGGATAGGCCGCGCGCACCTGCGACAGGCACCGGGAGTTGGAACCACCTGTGCAGCACCAGGCGACCGTGCCTGGCGCTGGTACACATCGGCCGACCCGTGAAAAATACCCCCCTTCTGGTATTTCACGAACGGCGGCCTTTCGCTCCATTTGCCACCGGCTATCTTGAGCCACCATGTCCGCCCCCACCGAACAAACCTTCCTCAACGAGCTCGACAAAAAGCTCTGGACCGCCGCCGACAGGCTCAGGTCCAGTCTCGATGCCGCCGTGTACAAGCACGCCGTGCTCGGCCTCATCTTCCTCAAGTACGTGAGCGACAGCTTCGAGATGCGGCAGCAGGAGGTGCTGGCCCAACTGAAGGACAAGAAGAGCGACTACTTCCTGGACCCAAAGGACTATGAGGTCTCGGACAAGAAGGGAAAGATCGCTTCGCAAGGCCTCGCGATGACATACGAAGCCGCTTTGACCGCCGAACTCGAAGAGCGCGACTACTACACCGCGAAGAACGTGTTCTGGGTACCCGCCCTCGCGCGGTGGCGGAACATCCAGAACAGCGCGAAGCTCCCGGCCGGAACGAATATCACGATAGGTGCACCTGTACCGTCGACCCGCCGGGTCGACAAGAAAGAGGGCGGGCCGGGCACCTACACCATCACCTCCCTCGGCAAGCTCATAGACGATGCGCTGGACGCCGTGGAGAAGGAGAACCCCAAGCTGAAGAACGTCCTCAACAAGACCTACACCCAGCTGCAGATCGAGCAGAGCAACCTCAGCTCCCTCATCGACCTCATCGCCACCATCCCCTTCAATCATGGCACCCTGCATGCCAAGGACATCCTGGGGCATGTGTACGAGTACTTCCTGGGCCAATTCGCGCTGGCCGAGGGCAAGAAGGGCGGGCAGTACTACACGCCCAAGAGCATCGTAAGCCTCATTGTGCGCATGCTGGAACCCTACAAGGGCCGCATCTACGATCCCGCCATGGGCAGCGGTGGCTTCTTTGTACAAAGCGAGGAGTTCATCGAGCAGTTCGGCGGCAAACTGGGCGACATCAGCGTGTACGGGCAGGAGAGCAACCCCACCACCTGGCGACTGGCCGCCATGAACATGGCCATCCGGGGCATCGACTTCAACTTCGGCAAGGAACCCGCCAACACCTTTACCAACGACCAGCACCCCGACCTGCGCGCCGATTTCGTGATGGCCAACCCGCCCTTCAACGTGAAGGAATGGTGGGATGCGAAACTGGAGAACGACCCGCGCTGGCAATACGGCACACCGCCCCAAGGCAACGCCAACTTCGCGTGGCTGCAACACATGTTGCACCACCTGGCGCCCAAGGGCAGCATGGCCCTGCTGCTCAGCAATGGCAGCATGAGCAGCAACAGCGGCGGCGAAGGCGAGATCCGCAAGGCGCTGCTGCAAGCCGACCTCGTGGAGTGCATGGTGGCGCTGCCGGGGCAGCTCTTCACCAACACGCAGATACCGGCCTGCATCTGGTTCTTGACCAAGGACAAGCGGGCGCGGGCAGGCAGGCGCGAACGCAGCGGCGAAGTGCTCTTCATCGATGCGCGCAACCTGGGCTATATGAAGGACCGCGTGTTGCGCGACTTCACGGAAGAGGACATGGAACAGGTGGTGGGCACCTTCCTCAGTTGGCGTAACGGTGAGTACAAGCGGACCGAAGATGTCATCATGCTGTATGAGGACATGCCGGGCTTCTGCTTCAATGCCACCTTGGAACAGATCGCCAAGCACGACCATGTGCTGACGCCGGGGCGGTATGTGGGGGCTGAAGATGAAGTGGATGATGGAGTCGGCTTTGATGAGAAGATGACGAAGTGGGCAGCGGAATTGAACCAGCAGTTCAGTGAAGGTGCAGAGCTGGAGCGGCGGATCACGAAGAACTTAGCGCAGCTCGGCTATGGAAAGTGAAGTCGAGACTTATCGCATCGCAGCGCTCAATCGTATGGTTGAGACGTTCGGCGATGAACTCACTGTACAGACAGTTGCGCAACTCAGCGAACAGCGAGCGCTTTTTGTGGAAGACGGCAACCACGGTGAGAACCGACCCCGTCAGAATGAGTTCGCCTCAACCGGCATTGCCTTCATCCGGCCACCTGACTTGAAGGATGGCAGAGTTGACTTTGAGAATTGCGACAGGATAAACGACGCTGGATTCAAACGCGTGCGAAAGGGAATCGGCAGGCCAGGAGACATCATCTTGACCCATCGCGCCACCGTGGGGCGCATTGCTATAACGGCTGATGATGCGCCTACTGTGTTTGTCACAAATCCAGGGACAACCGTGTGGCGGAGCACTAAGCCCGACGTCCTTGATCAGAAGTACTTGTACTGCTTCATGCGCAGTCCCGCATTCATGGACCAGCTCTGGGCGCAAGTGGGCAACAACAGCACATTCGACTATGTCAGCCTAACTCAACAGCGTGGCTTGTTTGTAGCCTATCCTTCTCTCTCGATGCAAAAGGCCATTGCGGAGATGGTTAATGCGCTCGACGAGAAAATCGAGTTGAACCGCCGGATGAACGGCACGCTGGAGGCCTTGGCTCAGGCACTGTTCAAGGAGTGGTTCGTGGATGGGGCAAAGGAGGAGTGGAAAGAGAAGCGACTTTCGGATCTGGTCCAGACGCAGTATGGCTACACAGCAAGCGCATCGTCCGATGAAGTTGGACCGAAGTTCCTTCGTGTCACTGACATCAACAAGCAGAATTGGATCGAGTGGAGCGCAGTGCCTCAATGCGTTATTGAAGGCAAGGATGCGGACGCGTACAAGCTGAAGGTCGGTGACATTCTCGTTGCACGCATGGCCGATCCCGGCAAGTCAGCGATCATCGAAGAGGAAGTCGATGCCGTGTTCGCATCATACCTCGTGCGCCTGAAGACTTCCAACCTCGCGCAGAGCTATTTCCTCTACCACTACCTGAAGTCACCAGCCTATCTGGAATACTGCGAAGGAGCTAAGAGCGGTACAGTTCAGTTGAACATGAACGCCAAGGTCATCGTCGCGGTGCAATTCAAAGTCCCCCCACAGCAGTTGATGGATCGTTTCCTCGACTCAGTGCTTCCACTCCGGAAGCGTATCGTCGCGAACGTGAACGAATCACGCACCCTCGCCGCGCTGCGGGATACGCTGCTGCCGAAGCTGATGCGGGGGGTGGTGAGGGTGAAGGATGCCACACACGCATTGACCAATACCACACAACCATGATTGATGTACGCACCAGGCTCTTGAGCAAACCCAGCAGCAGCAGTGGCCTTGGGGATTCCGTGGTGGTCTTTGCCGCCAATGGCGCAACCGAAGCCCTAGCGGACACGATCAAGAAAGGCGTTAAAGGCAAGGCCTGCCCAACACACAAGCCTGGTCGCGGTACAATAACAGTGACCGCAGACAAGAAGAAAATGTTCGCTGTACAGAAGTCAGGATTCTGCTGTAAGGACTTTGAGAACAGCGTCGTGATAAAAACGAAATGACTACCACATAGTAGCTATGGATATCAAAACGGTACGGCGCAATGTGAACTTCTTCGACCTCATCGTAGGGAAGGAGCACAAGAAGAGCGAGAAGGATATGCTCGATCTTTTTCGGCACATCCAAACACTCGCCAAGTCCAAGATGGCTGGTCGCTTCATCAAGCGCGGGGACAAGGTGCTGTACATACGCAATGTGGATTTTCGAGGAACGGAGAAGCAGCTGTGGGGTCGAATACTGCTTATCCGAGAGGACGCGCTGCCTGAACTGCTGGACCGGAAGACCGACGAGCTAAGGGGGGTGGACGCCAACCTGAATGAAGATATTGTGGAAGCCAGCCACTTCATCGTATCCTACAAAGGCATCCCGCAAATAGCCTTCGAGCACAATCACCAAGGAGCCCGACTCACCGATCTAGAGTTTTACCTGGAGACCTTGGCACAGACAAGTTCAATTGCGGAGACCGTGAGTCTCATGCCAATCACAAAGGATGACATTCTCAGCTACAAGGCTCGGATGAACCGAGTGTCCTATTTGATCGGCAGGATCCACAAGGATGAACTCGCGAGGATCAATGACCCGGACAAGGGACTCATTAGTGCGTTCGAAACGGCCGCGAACGTATCGAGGGCGGAGTACGTGGAGATGAAGCTCAAGTTCGACTTTACCAGCACAGCCGATTCTGGTTTCATCAAGCAGTCCATCAATGCCCTGATCGACTTTGTGCGCCGCAGGAAGCATGTGCCCTTCGATCTGCTGAAAGTGCAGGCGGAAGACACCGAGAACGAGAATCGTATGAAGGAGTTCGATTTGCTGAACGCTTGGGTAAGAGGCGTCGTCGACGTCCAACAAAACGAACGGTTCAGGACCATCATTCCTCTGGACATGTATGAGAAGATGGCTAAGGTCTTCAAGAAAGAACTGGGGCGATGAGCAAGCTCTTGGACGGTTACTACAAGCGGCCGCTGCTCTGGGATCTGTTACTTGCTGCGCTAGCGTGTGTGTTGATCCAATGGGTCGTGCGACCGAGGTGTGGCTTCCTTACGTTCCCCCAATGCGATACTGTACTCGACCTGCTGTCGGACTTGTCCTCGACGTCTATTTCCCTCGCTGGATTTGTACTGGCTGCGCTGACCATAGTTGTGACCTTCCGAGATAACATGCACCACAAGGAGGCCACGCTAGATGAAGAGAAGAAGCAGGAACTATCCGCGCTTGAGCTGCTCTTTCTGACGAAGCACTACTACGGCATCGTCAAGGTGTTCTCATGGTCGACACTGATCCTGGTCGCCATCTACATCATTGCGGCAGTGCTTAAGCTCGCACACGGCGAGTTCGGTGATGTGCCACTATTCTATGGAGCCGTGTATTTGATGATAGTGCTGTCGCTAACAATACTCAGATGCCTTTACGTCCTGTTCAGGATCGTGAGACTGCAGAGCGCTGGAAAGAGCGCGTGAACTATGCGCCACACACTATCCTCGAAATACGACACGCTCTACCAGCAGCACCTGCGCGATACCTACGGCCAACAGCACTTCTACACGGACTTCTACCCCAGCATCGGCGTGCCTACAGACAAGCCTGTGGATCTGCTGGTGTACGGCCAAGCAGTAGGCGGCTGGCAAACTGAACTGGACTACTGCCATCTCTTACCTGCGGGCCGGGTGAATGAAAGCCGCGACTACTCCAACGATCTCGCGAACAGCCACACCCCGTTGGATTGGGTGAACTTGATGTGGAGCAAGCATGTGACCGAGGAACATATCGACCGTCGCAAAGCGCATGTGAAGCGCTATGGCGCCTACATACCCAGCCGCTCTTTCTTCTGGCAGGTGACCACCTACTTCATGCAGGTGAAGTTCGAGTTGACGGAACCTTACTGGGATTGGGCCGATCGTGTAGTGTGGAGCAACCTGTACAAGATCGCGCCGCAGAAAGACAAGTGGCACCCGAACCCAAGCGACGAGGATTGCGTGCTACAACGCCCGGAGTGTGTTCGCTTGGTGGAGCTTGAGCTAAAGGAGCTGAAGCCGAAGTACTGCCTTGTGCTCACCAACGATGAGTGGTGGGCGCATTTCCGGACGGGCCTCGGCACCAAGCAAGTGGCGCGACCTACAGAAGGGCCGGTGCAAAGTGTAGAGCAGTTCGGGGCCACTCGCATCGTGGTTACCAAGCGGCCATATGTGGGGCGCTATAAGGAGCATGTGCAACGGATCATGGAGTTCGTATGACACGGTCCAAGCTTCGCAAAGCCGTCCAATTATGACTTACAGTCGGTGTAAGCCATATTTGTGTCGTTGAATCATGGACCTTACCTTTGCGGACAACAAATTGGGCAAGCTGGTCAACGATGACCGTAAGCTGACCAAGGAGTTCGGTAAGATCCGTGCGCAGAAGCTCACCCTCCGATTGCAACAATTGCGGGATGCCACCACCCTGGAGGATGTCCGCAACCTGGCAGGCAAGTACCATGAACTGAGAGGCGACCGAAAGGGCGAATGGGCGTGCGACCTGGATCAACCGTACCGGCTGGTATTCACACCGCACGAACGGCCCATACCGGTGAATGAGCATGGCCAGTATGTCTGGGCCGAGATCCGTGGAGTGGAGATCATAGAAGTAGTCGATTACCATTAGCAACCGAGCCATGGCCAAGCAGAACGAGTACCACCCGCTGACGGTGCCACACCCCGGTCTTGACCTGCAAGAGAAACTGGAGGAACTGGGCATGGGCGCCCTGGAGTTCGCCATACGCACCGGCAAGCCGGAGAAGACGATCCACGATGTGCTGAACGGCCGCAGTGCCATTACGCCGGATATGGCCGTGCAGTTCGAGAACGCACTGGGCATTCCCGCGCACTACTGGCTGCAACGGCAACGCAGCTTCGATGAGTCGCTTGCCCGCAAGCGCCAAAAGGAGGTGATCGCCGACAGCACCGATTGGGCCAAGTGCTTTCCAACCAAAGCGATGATCGACTACGAGTGGATACCCAGCGCAGCATCCATCGAAGAGAAGACGCTATGCCTGCTGGCCTACTTCGGCGTAAGCAACCGCGGCGGCTGGGAGGCCTACTACATGGAGGAAAAGTTGAAGACGGCCTTCCGCATTTCACTGAAGGACACGCAAGAGCCCTATGCCATAAGTGCCTGGCTGCGCAAAGGCGAACTACAGGCCAAGGAACAAGGCGCGGCCGCGTACGACGAAAGCACCTTCAAGGAAAAGCTCGCGGACATCAAGAGCCTCATGGCCAAGCACCCGGACGACTTCTTCCCCCGTTTACAGAAACTTTGCGCCGAAGCGGGCGTACGCGTAGTGCACACTCCCCCCCTGCCGAAAGCGCCCATCAGTGGAAGCACGCGCTGGATCGGCGATAGTCCGTTGATCCAGCTCACCGGCCGCTACAAGCGCAACGACAGCTTCTGGTTCACCTTCTTCCACGAGGCCGGACACATCCTGTTGCACGGCAAGAAGGATGTGTTCCTGGAAAGCATCGAATGGGACGGTCGCAACGATGCCAAGGAGAAGGAAGCCGATGCCTTCGCCGTGAAGTGGACTTTCACGGATGCCGAAGAACAGGAAGTATTGGCTGCCGCACCCTTGGATGACGATGACATCCGACGCTTCGCGAAGAAGTTCAACACGCACCCGGCCATGATCATTGGGCGTTTGCAACACAAA
>JBDTNF010000060.1:0-5341 GCA_039933875.1 Flavobacteriales bacterium
ATACACCCCAAGCAACACCTGGAGTACCATCAACATCACGTTCACGCCCACGTTCGACGTGAACACGATCATCCTGGGTTCGCCCTGCAACCTCCCTCCGGACTACGTTACCGACCCGAACGGTTTCAATCCCTACTTCTTTTACGACGGCCTGCAGCTGGGAGAGGATGTTCCCTACCACGCTCAGATCGACCAACTGGTGGATGCGGCGATCGACCCCATAGACGGGTCGTGTTCACTTGTTCATACGCTCACCGCGCACCCGGATACGCTCACGGGGGTCTACCAGTGGTTCCAACAGGGCGTCGCGCTCGTTGGGCAGACGGATACCATCCTTGACCTGGCGGGGAACGACTTGGACCCGGGGATCTACCAGTTCTACTTCTTCGTGGATGACACAACCTGCATCGTGACCACGATCGATGCTCAGTTGCCGGTCGTTCCCGGTCCTGAATTCACAATGGACGATCCGACCGGTTGCGAGCCCCACCAGGTATCCTTCACCAATACCACACCGTCGGCATTACCCATGACGTGCGAGTGGGATTTCGGTTCGGTCGGCACTTCAGCCACCTGCGACACCACGATGTCCTTCCCCGACCCGGGGACCTATGATGTAACACTGACGATCACCTATCCGCACACCTGTCCGCTGGATACGACCTACATAGCGGCTGTGGAGGTCTTTGAGGTACCCGTTGCCTCGTTCACCACGGACACCCTGATCGGCTGCATCGATCTGCCGGTACAATTGACGAATACCTCCACCGGACCTGTGGCCTCGGGTGTCTATGACTTTGGCGATGGCTTTACGGGGAACACCTTGAACGCCGGCCACACATACACCACCGCAGGTGTGTGGGACATCGAACTGACCGTGACCTCGCCCGATGGCTGTGTGGATGACACGACCATGGTCGCCTTGATCCAATCGGTGGATGCGCCCACCGTGCTTTTCACCACCGATACCCTTGATGGCTGCTCGCCCCTCACGGTGAATTTCACGAACAACACCGATCCCGCCTATGTGGGCAGTTGCGATTGGATCTTCGGGGACGGCGGAACCGCCGCGTTGTGCGACCCGACCTATGTATACGCCATCCCGGGCACCTATTCTGTTACACTTACTGTGAGCACGCCGTGGGGCTGCTCTGGTGATACGACCCTTACGGACCTGATCACGGTTTACGGGCACCCGGTACCCACGTTCACCGCCGAACCGGATAGCGGTTGCTACCCCTTGGAGGTGACGTTCACCAACCCCACAACGGGTATCGTTCCGGATGGCTGTGCATGGACCTTCGGCGATGGCGGTATCGGGGCTCCGTGTGATCCGGTCTACACCTATGAGGAGCCGGGCGTTTATGATGTCAGCCTGCGGGTCACCTCGCCGGAAGGCTGCCTGGGCGACACGCTTATCCAACAGGTCATCACCGTGTTCGATCATCCATCGGCCAGCTTCACGTTCGGACCGCAACCCACGGATGTTTTTGAGCCGGACATCTTCTTCGTGAACGCCAGTTCACAGGATGTGATCCTGTGGGATTGGGCCTTTGGCCCTGGCGGGATCTTGGGCACCGACAGTGTACCCGACCCCATGCTCACCTTCCCTGGTGAGGACCGCGGGGAATATCCGGTGACCCTGATCGTGACCAACGCCAACGGTTGCATGGATACCACCACGTTGGTGGTGGTGATCGATGGCTACTTCAGCGTATTCGTGCCGAACACCTTCACCCCCGATGGTGATGGCGTGAACGACATGTTCCTGCCGGTTGTGAAGGACCAGGATCCTGCATCGCACGTTTTCGCTGTGTACGACCGTTGGGGTGAGCGCATCTTCGAAACCTCCGATGCCGCTGAGGCATGGGACGGCACGCTCGGCGGCTCCAAGGCCAAGGAGGACGTGTATGTGTGGCAGGTGGAAAGCACGAGTGTGGTGGACGGTAAGCGCAGGAAGTTCCTGGGCCATGTGACCCTGTTGCGTTAGGTCGGTCTTGAGCGAACATTCACGGCCCACACGCGCTGTAGCCAGCGACCAGTGCGGAATTCCGGACCTTACCCGGAACTTCACCTACATTTGCCCCGTCGCGAAAGGATCGCGACACGCCCCGAGCGCCCAGCTTTCGCTTCACAGCTTCTGTCCAGGCGCCATCCCAGCGGATCATTGCACGCCGGACCCGATAGACGGGGCGATCCTCAACAACACTTGAAAAGGTGTGTCCAGGGACAATGGCCTGAACACGCCACACCCAACCCGCGTCGGGGTTCACCGGCGCATACAGTATGGAACGCAAAACGTTCAACGACCTCGGGCTTATCGAGCCCATTTTGAAAGCCCTCGAAACCGAAGGCTACACCCACCCCACCCCGATCCAGGAACAGGCCATCCCACATCTGGTGAAAGGACGCGACCTGCTCGGTTGCGCACAAACCGGTACCGGCAAGACCGCCGCCTTCGCCATTCCGATCCTGCAGGAATTGCACGAACGCGGCGTACAAGGCCCAAAGCGCATGATCAGGACATTGATCCTGACGCCGACCCGCGAGTTGGCGATCCAGATCGGCGAGAGCTTCGCCGCCTACGGTCGCAACCTGCAGATCAAACACACGGTGATCTTCGGTGGTGTGGGCCAGAAGCCACAGACCGATGCTTTGCATCGCGGCATCGACATCGTGGTGGCCACACCCGGCCGACTACTCGACCTGATGAACCAGGGCTATGTCGACCTGAAGCACGTGGAGATCTTCGTGCTCGACGAGGCCGACCGCATGCTCGACATGGGTTTCATCCACGATGTGAAGAAGGTGATCGCCAAACTGCCTGCGAAGCGCCAGACGCTGTTCTTCAGCGCGACCATGCCCAATGAGATCGCGAAGCTGGCCAACAGCATCCTCACGGACCCTGTACGCGTCGAGGTAGCCCCGCAGAGCACCACCGCCGATACCGTCGACCAGCATTTGTACTTCGTTGACCGCACGGACAAGAACAAGCTGCTGTTGCATTTGCTGCAGGGCACCACCATCCGTGAGGCGCTCATTTTTACCCGCACCAAGCACGGCGCCAACAAAGTGGCCAAGATCCTGGTGCAGGCGGGTTTCGGCGCTGAAGCGATCCACGGCAACAAGAGCCAGAGCGCGCGCCAACAAGCACTGAAGAACTTCAAGGACGGGAAGATCCGGGCCTTGGTAGCCACCGACATCGCTGCGCGCGGCATCGACATCGATGGCCTGACGCACGTGATCAACTTCGATATCCCGAACATACCGGAGACCTATGTACACCGCATCGGTCGCACGGGCCGGGCGGGTGCTTCGGGCAAGGCCTTGAGCTTCTGTGATCACGAGGAGAAGGAGTTCCTGCGCGATATCACGCGGTTGATCAAGCGCGACATCCCGGTGGTGGCCGAACATCCTTTCCTGATGGTCGGAGGCCCGAAGAAGGCCGAACCCGAGGTGCGCGAGCCCCGCCAACCCCGCGGCCCTGGTCGCGGACAGGGTCAGCGCAACGGTCAAGGCCAGCGCAATGGTCAACGTCCACAAGGACAAGGCCAGCGACAGGGCCAACGTTCCGGTACTTCATCGAATGGCCAGCGCCCAAGCACCCCAGCCCGCAGTGGTGAAGGGCAACGTTCGTCTCAAGGCGCCCCGCGCCCGGCCCAACAGCGCCCGCAACAGGGACAACGCCCTGCGCGTCCCCAGAACACCGAGCGTCCCAACCGCAATGAGCCCCGCCCAGCCGGACAGCCGAACAAGGAGCATTCGCCAGCGAAACCGGACTACGCGAAACTGACACGCGAACTCTTCGGTGAGGACAAGCCGGCCGAGCAGAGCAAGACCGCACCGGACAGCAACAAACCGAAACGCGGTTTGCGTCGTTTGTTCGGCGGCTAGTCGCCTTAACCATTCCAAGCAAAGAAGCCCGCCTCGATGAGGCGGGCTTCTTCGTTACCGTGTTCGATCAGTGGTGAGCGCCCACGGGCACTGGCCGGGGCTGCCCGATGGACTGCCCGGAATGCGCGGGCCTTTCCTTCTCACTCTTCAACTCAGCTTGCAACTGGCCGCTGGTCTTGCTGCTGCCATCGTGGCTCCAGCCCGGAGGGCCGAAGATGTACATCCATTTGTCCTTCCACTTCGGTGATTTCTTCACATCCCTCCAGATCTCCTGGAATTCGAACAGGTTGTGGGTGACCGGGTTGTAGGAACCGGGATCATGGCTGATGCCGTATTTGGGGGCCAGCCCTTTGATGGGCGCCTGCCAGGTGCCGTAGATCTTGTCCCAGATCAGCAGGATGCCGCCGTGGTTACGATCGAGGTACTCCGTGTTGCTGCTGTGGTGTACCACATGCACGAACGGGGTGTTGAAGATCCGTTCGTACCAACCCAACGATGGGACCAGCTGCGAATGGAGGAAGAACTGGTAGAACGAATTGGCGATGAGGCAGGTGGCGATCATGATCGGCTCGAACCCGAGCAACGGCATCCATAGCCAATACACCGGTTTGAAGAGCGTGATGAACCAGCCGTTGCGGATGCTCACGGTGAGGTTGAACGAATGGGCCGAGTGGTGCGGCAGGTGCGCTGCCCACAAGAGGCGCACATTGTGGCAGATCCGATGGTGCCAATAGAAGTTGTGGTCATCGGCGATCATACAGGCCAGCCAGACATACCAAGCGGTGCCCAACGACGTGTACCCCAGGAGGCTTTCGCGCAAGGGGGCTGACCATTGGAAGAGGAACAGGTAGATCGAGATCTCGAAAACACCGGTAAAGACCTTCATGACCGTCGCACCCAGGCCAATGACAAGGCCCGACACGCTCTCTTTCAGGTCATAGACCTCCTTCGCCTTCAGGTACTCCATCACGATCAACACGAGGAAGAGCGGATACACGTAAAACAGGCCGAACCCTTCGATGGAAAGCTTCGGTAGCTGGGCCTTCATTTCCAGCCAGGCATTGAACAGGTCGAACGACATCAGCAGGGTCCCTTGGTTTGTGCCGCGAATATCGGCACGCCAAATCTACCCGCTTCGCCGGTTCAACCCATGACATCCCTCATCGGGGCCTTTCCAGCACATCCGCCGGTGCATCTTTGTGGAATGCGCGCGCTCACCCTTGTGTGGATCACTATGGGCTTGGCCATCAGGGCCCAAGTTCCCATCAACGGCCCCATGCCCGGCCACAGCGACATGCTGGAAACCACCATCTGGATACAGTGCCTTGGCCCCTGCTCGGCGCGACTGGAGTATTGGGATGTGAACAAGCCCGATAGCATCCTGCGGACTCCCGTGCAGGACTCCGACCCGGATCGTGCTCATGCGATGGACTTCGTGATGACCCCT
>JBDTNF010000061.1:0-5655 GCA_039933875.1 Flavobacteriales bacterium
CAATGCCCCTGGAATCTCCAGTTATGATCGGCCCCAAATCAGGGGAAGCCTACACATGGATGCCAGCCAACTCAAGCAGCTCAAGGAACTACAGGAAGAGAACAGTCGCCGTGCTCGTCCGAATGTTCCCCCGCTGGTTCGGATCTGTGATCCGCCCCTTTCACAAAAGCTATAACCCGAACACCACCCTAACGTCGGGCCGCAGATAAGGCACAAGCCAGCTGTAAGGGAGGAACAACTCCACGGCATCAAGTTCGTCCAGCTCGCGGTTGGCGTGGGCACTGCATCGAGCGATGAACACGCGCATGCCGTTGGACAGTGGCTCCATGTCCGCCACGTAAGGTTCACCTACTGGACGCTCATCGAAACAAACGCGGTAGAGTTCAATTTTGGAGTTGATCCGCTCTGCGTCCTCCGGCGCGAGATCGGATGACAGGCGCTCATCATCCAACATTTGGATCCGGTCGCTGACGACCCTTCGCCACGCACGATCCAGCGTGTCGTTCACAGCGATCAGGCCGGCGGCCGTGAAGAGCGAGTCGTACACCAGGCGATCACCATTGCGCAGGTCGTACACATAGTGCGTGGTGAAGCCTTCGCAATACGCGCCGCATCCTTCGGCAGAGAACTCGAAACCGAGCAATTGGGGCAGCGGTCGTGTAAATGACCATGTGAGTGAGTTGAGCCGTGGCATCCCTCCGCTCACCGCATCGCCCCAAACCATTTCGAAGATGTCGTTCCCTGCGCTATCTGGATCCACTTGGAGGAAGTCGGTGCAGAGATCGTGGTGGATCCGCGCAGCGATGTCCGGTTGCTCCGGCATGCGCAGATGTGGGAATGAGTAGGCCTCGTTCGGCGCCCAAGGCTGCACCGCGCTGATGGTATCAATGGCAACGGTTTGCGCCTTGGAAGGCACGAAGCCAAGAAGCGGCAGCACTAGCAGACACGCGTGAGCGCGCATCAGTCCAATCCCAGCGTGATCTGCTTGCCCGGCGTGTAGCCGATGAGCGGATCCTCGGGCGAGCGTTCGACGTCCTCGGTGTTCTGTGCGCGGCGGAACTGCTTCATCGGGCTTTCCTCCAAGCCCTCCTCCTCGGGTGCTTCCAAATTGCCGATCTCGTCCTCGGTGATCAGCATGGCTTGTTTTTCCTCCAGGTCGGGCGTCATGGGGATGAAGACCGGATCGAGCAGCGCGAGTTCCTTCACCTTGGCGGGCGTCAAGCGATTGCCAAGCGCCTTCACACCTTTCACGGCGATGAAGGCTTCGAGATCCACCTCTTCATCGGGGCGGTCGGTGCTGCGCTTGTCGAAGCTCACGTTGATGCGCGGCTGCGGAACGAGACTGTGCAAGGCCAACTTGCTATTGGGATGCTCGGTGATGAACGACACCGGGTCCTTCGACGGTTCGATCTCGAAACGCTTCACCTGGAATTGCTCCTTCTCCCCTTCCCAATACACGGCGCTCACCACCATTTTGGGATCCCACTTCACCACAGTGAGCACATCATCGGGGAAGTGCGTGCTGAGCAGGAACGGGAAGAGTTGGTATGAACCGCTGCGGGTGATCGCGAGTATCCTGTCCTCGCCGGAGAAGCGGCCCAGGTAACGCCCGTGGCCCGTATCGTTCAAGCGACGCACCGCCTCATCGAACCAGATGGGAATGGCGCCGAGCGTGCTGCCGCCGCGTTCCTTCTGGGTGATCTTTTGCACCATGTACCGGGTGAGCAGATTGCCCTTGCTGCCGCGGCCTTTCACACCGAGTTGTGCGAAGTCGACGTCGAATTTGTTCTTGCGCAGGTTCGCCTTGGGCCGCAGGGTCACGGTCACGGTCTCGCTCGCGCCATCGGGGTTGAACGTGAAGTACTCCACGCTGCTTCCCGGCGCACCACCCGTGAGGTCGTACTCCTTGTCGCGTGTGACACCGGTGACGACGAAGCGTTTCATGAAGTAGGCGCCCTTCGGCCCGTCCTGGTAGATCATGTGGTAGATCGTGCGCTCGTCGTTCTTCTTGAAGACACCGATGTGCAGGATGCCCTTGCCGATGAATTTCTTGTCGGCCACCTTGGTCACGAGCATGGTGCCGTTCACGCGGAACACGATGATGTCATCAATGTCAGAACATTCACCAACGAACTCGAAGTTGCGCAGGCCATAACCGGCGAAGCCCTCCGCACGGTCCACATAGAGCTTGCGGTTCGCCACGGCCACCTTGGTCGCCACGATGGTGTCGAAGGTGCGGATCTCGGTCTTCCGTTCACGACCGGCGCCGTATTTCTTCTTGAGGTCCTTGAAGTAGTCCACCGCATGGTCCACGATGTGGGCCAGCTTGTTCTTCACCTCCTTGATCTGCTCGGCGAGCTGCTTGATGTGCTCGTCCGCCTTGAAGCTGTCGAATTTGGAGATGCGCTTGATCTTGATCTCGGTGAGGCGCACGATGTCCTCCATGGTCACCGGGCGCTTCAACTCCTGGATATGCGGCTTCAAGCCCCGGTCGATGAAAGCGAGCACCTGCTCCCAAGTCTCGGCCTCCTCGATCTTGCGGTAGACCTTCTTCTCGATGAAGATGCGCTCGAGCGAGGCGAAATGCCACTGCTCCTCGAGTTCGCCCTGCTTGATCTTCAGCTCGAGCTCCAGCAGCCGCAGCGTGTTGTCGGTGCTGATGCGCAGCAACTCCTTCACGCCGACGAAGCGGGGCTTGTCGTTCTCGATCACCACGGCGTTCGGCGCGATGCTGAGTTCGCAATCGGTGAAGGCGTAGAGTGCGTCGATGGTATTGTCCGGCGACACGCCAGCGTGCAGGTGGATGAGGATCTCCGCGTTCTCTGCGGTGTTGTCCTCGATGTGGCGCACCTTGATCTTGCCCTTCTCGTTGGCCTTGATGATGCTCTCGATGAGCGACGTGGTCGTGGTGCCGAAGGGGATCTCGTTGATCACGAGCGTCTTGCTGTCCTCCTTGCGGATGCGCGCCCTTGCCCGCACGCGCCCGCCGCGCTGGCCCTCGCTATACGCTTCCATGTCGGCCATGCCACCCGTGGGGAAATCCGGCAGGAGGTCGAACGAACGTTTGCGCAGCACAGCGATGCTGGCGTCAACAAGCTCATTGAAGTTGTGCGGCAGCACTTTGCAGCTCAAGCCCACCGCGATGCCTTCGCCACCTTGGGCCAGCAACAACGGGAACTTCACTGGCAGGAAGACCGGTTCCTTGTTGCGGCCGTCGTAGCTCAACTGCCACTCGGTCGTCTTCGGGTTGAACGCCACATCCTGTGCGAACTTGCTCAGGCGCGCCTCGATGTACCGCGGGGCCGCAGCGCTGTCGCCGGTGAGTGTGTTGCCCCAGTTCCCCTGGCAGTCGATCAGCAGGTCTTTCTGCCCCAGTTGCACCAATGCATCGCCGATGCTGGCATCACCGTGCGGGTGGTACTGCATCGTATGCCCGATGATGTTCGCCACCTTGTTGTAGCGCCCATCGTCCAGGTCCTTCATCGCGTGCAGGATGCGGCGTTGCACGGGTTTCAGGCCGTCGTACAACGCGGGCACCGCACGCTCCAGGATCACGTAGCTGGCGTAGTCCAGGAACCAATCGCGGTACATGCCGCTCACGCTGAAGGTGCCGCTGCCGGACGCGCCGGGCACACCTTTGTTGTCAGCGCCTTCGTTCGCTGCGGGTTCGCTCCCATTCAGCAGGTCGTCGTTCTCTTCGCTCATTGCAGGGTACAGCAGATGGTCTCAGCGCGCCCTTCGGAGAAAGCGTTCGAAAGGGCGACACTGTAACAACGTTCAACAAAGGGTTCCACGACATTGCGTTGGAACCGGTAGATGTAGGTGCCGGGCACCGGAGGTACAATGACAGGCTCGCTGGCCTCGGGATCCATGAACCGCACGGATGTCACTGTGCCGGCAGGGAGCAGGTCGCCACGCAAATGGAGTTGGACCGTCTGGACGACTGTCGGAAGCGGAGGAAAACCGATAGTGACGGTGGATGCGTAGGTGGAGTCGAATACGAAGACGGACTCCCCTGTATAATCCGGATCGAAAGGGTTCGTGGTGAGCGCGGGCAGATCGACCTCGTCCTTGTAACATCCGCTCAGCGCGATGCACAGGGTCCATATGCAGACCAGGCGCATCATCGGATCGGGAGGGATAGGCCAGCCGCCCACACACCGCCGCCGTGGGGTGTAGGGGTCCACACGAGACCATCGAAACGCAGCTTCTCCTTGTCCTGGAACACCGGTTCGTTCTTCGCAGCAAGCTTTTGACGGAGGTAGAACGTAGCGCCCAGCGCAACGGCGAAAAGCCCGGTGCTCACATAGAACTGGGTGCGCGCCTTCTCAAAGTCGTCCTTCGCTGAGGGGATCTGTTCGCCTTTCAACGATCGGATATAAGCTGGTACCGTGGATGTGCTGTAGCTGTCCTCCAGGTCGATCAATTCATCGTTCGCCTCCTTGTAGTTCAGGAAACTCACCACGGACCATGCTCCGAATCCAGCCGCGAGGATCGGCGGTGCGATGCGCCCCCAGCGGTTCATGAGCGTGAAGCGCTGCGAGGCCTGGCGGTAGTCGATGAACTCCTGTGAGTAGCGCAGTTGGAGGGAGATCTCCGTCGTACGGTCAGGGACGACGGTGAGGGTGGTGTCCAGGATCCTCCGTTCAGGTGCCCACAAGAGAAAGCGATGCGCACCCTGTTCCAAAGTGATCTCACGATCGCGCATGCGGTGCTTGCCATCAACGATGTATTCGGTGCTGCCTATGGGTTCCACGTTAAGTCGCAGCTTTCCTGTGGATTGCGCCACTGCACACGCGCACAGGAGCATGTGGACACATGCGCACACGAACATCCTATGCGAGCGCTGCTTCATCACACCTCCACCTCCACTTCGTTCTCCGCCAGTTTCCGCGCGATCGCTGCTGTGAACTTCTCCGGCTTCTCTTCCACCAGATCCTTCTCCACCTTGAGGTTCGCGATGATGAAATCCTGACGCTCGGGCGTGTTCTTGCCCATGTAGAAACCGAGCAGGTTCTGCACCGACGCGTCCTTGGTGATCATCACAGGCTCCAAACGGATGTCCTCGCCGATGAAGTGCTTGAACTCATCGGGACTGATCTCGCCCAGGCCCTTGAACCGCGTGATCTCCGCGGTCTTGCCCAGCTTGTGCAGCGCACGCTGGCGCTCTTCATCGCTGTAACAGTAGATCGTCTCCTTCTTGTTGCGCACGCGGAAGAGCGGCGTTTGCAGGATGTACAGGTGATCGTTCTTCACAAGGTCGGGGAAGAACTGGAGGAAGAACGTCATCAGCAGCAAGCGGATGTGCATGCCGTCCACGTCGGCATCGGTGGCGATGACGATGCGGTTGTAGCGCAGGCCGTCCATGCCGTCCTCGATGTTCAATGCGGCCTGCACCAGATTGAACTCCTCGTTCTCGTACACCACCTTCTTCGTGAGACCGAAGCAGTTCAACGGTTTGCCCTTGAGGCTGAAGACCGCCTGCGTGTTCACATCACGGCTCTTGGTGATGCTGCCGCTCGCGCTGTCGCCCTCGGTGATAAAGAGCGTGGTGCCCTCCTTCCGGTCGTCCTTCTTCGGGTCGTTGAGGTGCACGCGGCAGTCGCGCAGTTTGCGGTTGTGCAGGCTCGCCTTCTTCGCGCGTTCGCGGGCCAG
>JBDTNF010000062.1:0-6231 GCA_039933875.1 Flavobacteriales bacterium
CGCCATCGGGCAGGCCCGCTTCCTTCAGCAGTTCCGCGATGCGGATGGCGCTGATGGGAACCACCTCGCTCGGCTTTAGGATCATCGTGTTGCCCAGCATCAGCGCGTTTGGGATGGTCCAGTGCGGCACCATGTTCGGGAAGTTGAACGGAGCGATGCTCGCCACCACGCCCAATGGCTTCCGCTCGATGCGGCATTCAACACCCTTGCTCACTTCCAGCACTTCGCCCTGAACCAGTTGCGGCAGGCTGCACGCGAATTCGGTGAGCTCCATGCTCTTGTCCACCTCGGCATACGACTCGTCCATCGTCTTGCCGTTCTCGGTATGCACCAATGTGGCCAGCTCCTCGCGGTTCTTCAACAGCAGCTCCCGGTAGCGAAAGAAGATCTGCGACCGCTCCTTGATCGGTGTGCCGCTCCAACCGGGGAAGGCGGCCTCGGCGGCTTTCACAGCGTTGTCCAGATCGCTCGCGGTCGAAAGCGGAACGGTGCTGATGACGGTGCCATCCAGCGGCGAATGGATGTCCATGCGCTTCTGACCGTTGGCGGTGAGTGCACCGGCGACATAGTTCCGGACTTCGGGGTACTTGAGGGTCAATGTGGCCATGGCTGTAGGATCGGCACCAAGCTACGAAGGCCGAAGCCGCGTAGCGATCCATACCCACCGGATCGCCGTATGTCATCCTGATGCGTTCCACGCTCCCGTTCCTATTGGTGATCGCCAGCCTTGGCCCTGGTGCGCCCGTATGTTCAGCACAAGCTGAAGATCAGGGCTACTTCCGTTTCGTGTACGACAACGACTTCTTCAACGCCACCGACCGCTACTACACGCAGGGCATCAGGCTTGAACTGAGCGCGCCGTTCGTTGCACGTTCTCCTTTCCGGCACGTGTTGGTCGGTCTTGGTGAGGAAGGGCAGGAACGCCATGTGCTATTCGCACAACAGGAATGCTTCACGCCTGGAAGCATCCGCCGTGATACGATCCTCCGCACCGACCGGCCATTCGCGGCCGCCATGTACCTCGGCGAACGGAAGATCTCCACGGACGTGGCGAAGAAGCGGATGCTCAGCACGTCGATAACGCTGGGTGTGTTGGGGCCTTGCGCGATCTGCGCTGAAGAGCAGGTGGGCATACACCGCGCGTTGGACAACATCGCGCCATTGGGCTGGCAATTCCAGGTGGCGAACGATGTGATCCTGAACTACAGTATGGAGTTGGACCAACGCCTTTACCGGAATTCCTTCGCTGAACTGAGCGGCGGCGTGGGTGGGAACCTAGGCACCTACCGAACGAACGTCGGTGTGCACTCACGCCTGGACCTCGGCTTATTCAACTCATCCTTCGACGCCATTCCCTCTGCGGAACCGGGCTTTCAACTGATCGCGTTCCTGGACGGAGGTATGCGGATGATCGGTTATGATGCCACGTTGCAAGGAGGACTGTTCGATCATAAAAGCCCACATACCCTGCCGGCAGAAGCCGTCGAACGTGTTGTGCTACGGGGCGAGGGCGGTGTAAGACTGCGCTACCACCACCTGGCACTCCTTTATTCCAAGACGTTCATCACCCGGGAATTCGAAGGCGGCGCGGATCATGGCTGGGGCAGCTGCGTGATCACAGTGCTGTTCTGAACTGAAGTCCAACAGCCAACGAAGAAGCCGCCCGGTCGTTCCGGACGGCTTCCAAAGGAAAAGTAAGACCGGAACTAGGCTGTCGACTTGCTCCCCATCCCCAGCATGCCTCCCGCAACAGCACCGACAACGCCACCGATCACGGCGCTCGCTACCACGTCAACGGCCAGCGCCATGCGGCCTTTGTACATATCCATCAAGCCGTAGAACATCAGGTCGTAGCCAAGGCCGATGAGCCCCGAAAGGATCAATCCCGCCATGAAACCGCCCATGGCCGTAGCGACACTCATCCGGGAAAGTGCCCAGGCCATCCATAACCCTGACACAAGGCTGCCCGCGAAAAGGTAGACGAGGTTCGGTTCGGGTTTCATGGTCAGCATCGCTTTCGCCGTTGTGTGATCAGCCATGTATCCCTTCAAGGCCATACCGTAGACCAACCATCCCATAAGGAATGAGGCGACCCCGGCTGCGAGCGCGGCGAGTAACGTCTTCGTGTTCATGTAAATGTGGTTTGGTGGAACATATCCGACCAAGCTACCCGAGTCGTGAGGGGTAGGCCGTTGGCCCAACGGATGGTTATGAACCGACCATGGTGCGATCAGGTATGTTTCGCGGTATTCCGTCCATCTTCACAACTTCACACTCGAAATAGCTTCCCATGCCCAGCGTAGACATCCTCAGCAAGGTCGACCTCCAAATGCTCGACAACGCTATCAACGTGGTGAAACGTGAATTGGACACCCGCTACGACTTGCGCGGCACCAACAGCACCGTGGAGGTGGACAAGAAGGCGCTCACGATCAGGATCAGCACCGAGGACCACATGAAGCTCGATGCGATACTGGACATCCTGCTGGAGCGCAGCGGCAAGCAGAAGGTGGATGTGCGCAGCTACGACCTGAAGGAAGAGCCCGTGCCGAGCGGGAAGACGCTCTATCGGATCATCAAGGTGAAGCAGGGCATCGAGCGGGAAACCGCCAAAAAGATCGTGAAGGCGATCAAGGACAGCGGCCACAAGGTGCAACCCCAGATCATGGACGACATGATCCGCGTGAGCGGCAAGAAGATCGACGATCTGCAAGCAGTGATGGCCCTTTGCCGGGAGAAGGATTTCGAGATCCCCCTGACGTTCGAGAACATGAAGAGTTGAGGCGGGCGGCGTTCCAGCCACAGAACGCGTCATTACATCAGAAGCAACCTCCCATGCGAAGAGCATTACTCCTCCCCTCCCTCATTAGCGTTGCCATCCTGGTCTGCTCCGCAGGGACCGCCCTTGGTCAGACCTACTACTACATCGATGCGATCTCGGTGACGCCACCCGCTCCCACCACCAGCGATGATATCAGCATCACGTTGGCAGGCAACCTGAGCAGCAGTGGGGCCTATATCGTTTCCGCGACCCACATGCTCATGGGCAACACGGTGCACATCACGGTGATCGCGGCCGACCCAGGTGGGCTCGCTGTGCTCGTCCCGCATGATGAAACCCTCGACATCGGGCCCCTTGCCGCCGGCACCTATACCATCCTGGTCGATGGGAACGCGGTGCTGGATATGGCCCCTGCCCCACAACACGAGTTCGTGGTGACCGAAGGCGGTTCGCCTTGCGACCATCTGGAGATCGCTTCCGTGCGCTGGCATGCGTTCACCGATACAGCGATCGTGGTGCACGCGATGAACACCAATATGATCGGCGAACTCTTCGACTACCCGAATTTCATCCTGTTCGATATGAGCGGTGACACCCTGGCGAAGGAGACGGTCAACTTTTTTGGGATCGGTGAGGATAGCTGGCATGTGTTGCGGGTGATGGATGGTGTGACGATCCCCTCAGGATCTTTCCCTACGGTGCTGGAACTGTGGACGGGATTCACAACGACGCTGGCCTGTAGCTGGGAACTGCCTGTGGATCTGTGCCCACCCGCACCCTGTGCGACATTGATCCCCTGGGTCCAAAACTTCGGTGGTGCCCTGACTATCGGTAGCTACCCGTGGTCCATTTACGATGAGGCTCTGACCCTCATCGCGAGCGGAACGTTCACCATGGTCGATACTGTCCAGTTCGATTCCGATACGCTCTGCGTGCCCCCCGGTCACTACTTCATGGAATGTGGACCGAACGACCCACCGACCGGAGGCCAGCCCTATTTCGGCGTGCAGACGGAAGGATGGATCAGCGGCCCTTCGACACCGCTCGTCTGGTCGTTGCCTGTGCCCTTGGAATTCGACTTCTATGAGCCGTGCTTTGAAGGCACGAACGCGTTGGCCGAGATGCCCTCGATCAACGGTCTTAGCGTGTTGCAGGAGAATGGAATGATCACGATAGGTCGGCGGGATGGATCCATGCTTGGACCGGTCGCCGTATTCGATGTGGAGGGCCGTTCGTTGTATCACGGATCCTCATCCTCGAACACTGCGGTAGTAGACCTGTCCGATATCACGAGCGGCGTGGTGGTTATACGGGCCGGGGACGTGGTGTTCAGGATGGTCCTACTGACCCGCTGATCTCCTCTGCGCACGGGGCGCACCACTGAAAAGGCGAAGCCCGCCTTACGGGGCGGGCTTCTGAGTATCCGTATCTCCCGGCTTACGGGCCTGGACAGGGGCTTTTAACGCCGCTGGGCTGATGCCCCCTGTGATCCGGTGTGCCTTTGGCTTGCGTGCGCAAGCCGCTGATCCTTCAACGTGGGGAGTTTCAAAAAGTTGCACGCGGCGCGAACGGCACGGATCCGCATCCCGAGATCAAGAGGTCCTGTCCAGATCAAAGTCGAACCGTACGTCGCCACGTGGCTGATGGGTGCGCTCCTCAAAGAGCACTCGACCCTTACTATCGACCATAAGAACCGTGGAACAGCGCGTGCCATACCCTTTAGTGGAGATGAACACCGAACTCAAGGCACGCTCACGGTCCAGGTCAAGGCCCGTATCGGGCAGCGCCTCATCCGGGGCTCGTCTTGGATCGTTCAAAAGCCCGAAGAGATCACCCACTGAAGGGACGTCCGACTTGATCACCTCCGCAAAGCGATCACGCGCCTTGACCACTTTAGGCCATGGCGTATCGAGCAGGTGGTTGCTGATGCCATGCACCCCGGGGGCAAGCGGTCCACCACTGCCTTCGATGTTGTTGTAATAGCGCAATTTTCCGATCGCACCATAGAGCAGGTTGAACCCATCGAAGTGATCACCTTCGATAGTGGTCGGATCCCCCTCCAACACTTGCCGAACAAGCGCACCGCGCGACGGTCCGTTCACCGGAGGCCTGCGCAGATCACGATAATTGGTCAGGGCCGCGAATCGACCAGCCTTGGTAAAGCCAAGCCAGGTGCCGCCCGCCTTAAGATCACGACCAGCCAGTATATGAGGTGCATCCGGCCAAAAAGCCGCAGGGAGCGTCGGCCTCTCCAGGAACTCATCGCGGTTGGCCGCTACGATGAGCGGATAACGAGGATGCACCTTGTAGGCCAGAACGATCAGGCACATAGTTCGACAAAGGAAGTGCTAGGGAAACTCCAGCCGGTAGACGGGCGCTTCAAAAAACCCCCTCACCCTTCAGGAACATGACGAAGATGAACGTCATGAGGAAGTGGTGGAAAAGCAGGAGTGTGGTTGCCAGGGTGAGCACGGTCTTGCCGCTTTTGGTCAATTCCGGGAACAGCTTCTTGTTGTTCACCAAAATGATGGGCAGGGGCACCGTGGCAAGGAGGAAGGTGATCGCGAGCGTCTTGAACAACAGCACATTGTCCATCACCCCGAAGAACAAGTGCGCGTAATAGAACACGAACCCAACGAAAGACAGCAGTCCCAAACGAACGAAGAGGCGTGCCTCGGCTACCATTTTCGGTTTGCTTTCCATATCAAAAGACGCATCGTTTCAACGGGGTTGCGTGGTGGAAGGTTTCAGATTATCCACAGCCTCCCGGTTGACACCAGCCGGATGCTCCGCCCCGCCGGATCCCCTGAGAACGCGGACCACGCCCATCAGTGCCAGCACGCATCCCGCTGCGAACCATGGCCATGGGAATTCCTCAGGGATATACGATCGTCCGTTCGTCAATGCCGCAGTCCGAAAATCGTCCATTGATCCCCTACCGGTCAAGGTGTCGAGACCGAACGAGCTGCGGAGGGGATCCAGGGTGAAAGCGACGATCATAAGCAGCGCACCCGCGATAAGCAGGGACCAGGACACCACGCCCAAGCGAAGATCAGACCGCTTGGAACGCCCATGAAGGATCGCCAGCGCAAGGCCGATAAGGCCGATCGACACTACACAGGGAGCCCAGACCGGCCCCACCCAGGGTACTGGAATGAGGAATAGCAGATCCCGACTGGCCAGACTCACAGGCCAATCGAGCAGAACCTTCAACCAGACGTAGTAGAAGATGTCCCAGATACCGAAGCCGAAGCAGAACCAGGCGAAGCGCTCCAGCACGGACCGCGTCACCAACGCCCCCGGCACCAGTAGCATGATCAACGTGGCCGCCTCCCGCCACACTTCAGTGAGGACCAACGAACCGGCCATGGGAACCAGCGGGAAATCAAACCCCTCCGGATAGTAGAGCGCACGCAGGTAGACCACCACGGCACTTTCCAGAAACGCCA
>JBDTNF010000063.1:0-10323 GCA_039933875.1 Flavobacteriales bacterium
TGATGATCGGTCGCGCCAGCATCGGGCATCCGTGGATCTTCAACGAGATCAAGCACTTCATGCGGACTGGCCAGCACCTTGCCGCGCCCACCATCAACGATCGCGTTGAGGCCGCCCGTGAGCACCTGCGCACTTCGATCGCCTGGAAAGGTCCCTGGGAAGGTGTGGTGGAGATGCGGCGCCACTACGGCAACTACCTCAAGGGCCTGCCGAACGTGAAAGACGTGCGGTTGCGTCTCTGCACCGAGCGTGACCCGAACCTGCTGGAAGCGATCCTCGACGAGGTGAGCGGGACCTACGCCTTGGCCGCGGTGGCCTGAAGGAAGCGACGGCTCAGCGTGCGCAACGGCACCCACGAGGCCAGCAGCCCAATGCCCAGCACAGTGGCGAAAATGACCCCGAGATCGGGTAGCTGAACCTTTACCGGGTACGCGTTCAGCAATGATCCGCTGAGGGGTATCAGCTCGAAACGTTCCTGGGCCCAGCAGATCCCGACGCCCACTGCCAGGCCGATCACAACGCCGGTGAACGTGATGAGCAGGCCCTCGTTGAGGAATACGCGACGCACGGTGATCGGTGTGGCGCCCATGCTCAGGATGGTCTTCATGTCGGTCTGCTTCTCGATCATCATCATCGTGAGCGATGCGATGATGTTGAACGCACCGATGAGCCCGATGAACACCAGCACGAGGAAAGCGACGAATTTCTCCGTGGCGTTGGTCTGGAACATCAGCGCGTTCTTCTGGTGTCGGGATCGCACCAGGAACTTCCCGCCGAGTTTCCCCTGCAGTTCCTCGGCGACCTGCTCCATATCGCTGCCCGGTTTGAGCTGCACTTCCAGGCCGGTCACCAGGCTGTCGTAGTGGAGCAGGTCCGCTGCGATGTCCAGCGGCACCACGGCGTACTTTGAGTCGAACTCCATGTTCATGCTGTAGGCGCCACTGACGGCCATGGCGGCGTTCTCAAAAGCGCCTTGCTGGTACTTGCTCAGCTTGCGGCCCCGGATCGGCGCACTGATCTCCAACGGCTGGAACACGCCATCATCGAGCGGTGCATTGAGGTCCACTTTCAGGCCGAGGCCGAGGATCGCCGTCGGTCCGGTTCGTCCCTCGAGCTTCGCGTCGCCGGTATACATGTAGCGTTGCATGTCGCTCATCTCCATGTACTGCGGCTCAACGCCTTTCAGCGTCGCCACGGCCTGTTGATCGCCGCAGCGCAACAACACGTTCTCCTCGATCACCCAGCTGGAGCGCAGGACAGCGGGAGAGGCCCCGACGGTCTTAAGGTCGAGGCTGTCCCGCGAAAAGGTCTTTCCCTCAGCCGGTGTGATGGTGATGTCTTGGTCGAAAGGGCTGTAGATCGTATCGACGTATTCCGAGATGCCGTTCACCGCGCTGAGCACCACCACCATAGCGGCCGTCACCACCATGATCACCCCGATGCTGATCAGCGTAATGATGTTCACCGCGTTCTGCGAGCGCTTGGCCAGCAGGTAGCGGCGGGCGAAGAGGAAGGGGAGGTTCATCGTTCAGATGATCACTTCCACGCTTTCACGATCAAGCCTGTTCCGGTCGGGTGTGCCATGCGCACATCGAACATGTTCAGCACGAAGGCGATGGGGTAGGCGATGAGGTAGTAGAACGGCAGCACGATGAAGAACGCCTTGCTGGCCTGGAGCATCAATAGTGGCCATTTCATGCTGAGCTTCCAACTGATCTTGCCCGGCGCACCGTAGCTGTAACGTGCCTCCACCTTGCTGAACCCGTTGCGCAGGCATTTCGCCCGGATATCGTCGATGTTGTATCCGTCGCGAACATGCTCCTCGATGAAGGAGCCTTCGCCCTCTTCGTGCACATCGCTGCCACCTTGGTCGCTTGGCGTACTGATGATGAGCATGCCACCCGCCTTCAGTGAGGTGCTGTAGCAACGCAACGCCGCTTCATCTTCCAGGATGTGCTCCATCACATCCACACACACGACCAGCTCGAAGCTGGTGGGCTTGGTGTACTTCGTCACATCGCCTACTTCGAACCGCACATGGTGCCGACCGATACGCTGGAAGAACGCATTACAATCCGCCACCTGTTCGTCCTTCACGTCAATGGCCTTGATGGTCGCCTTCGGGAGCTTGCTGCTCAGCCAGTAGCTGTATTGCCCGAAGCCCGCACCAGCATCGTAGATGCCGAGCGCGCGGTCCTGTTTGTCGGCGGACCATCTACTCAACTCGCGCTGGATATGCCATGCGCGCAGGAGCAGCAGGTCCAACAGGCGGTAGAAGACTTTGCGCAGGAACGGCGTTCGGTTGAAGACCACACCGAGACGGCGTTTGACGGGATCGTACTGCATTGCCCTAGCGGGAATGGAGAATGTCGAAGGAAAAATGAAGAAGGGTCAGTTCGGCATGTCCCACATTCTTCATTCTGAATTCCGAATTCTTCATTTGTTCTTCAGCAATTTGTCGATCACCTCGGCGCGGTCCAGCGAATCGTCCACATAGAAGAGCAGTTCGGGTACCACACGCATCTGCTTGCCGATGCGCCCGCCCAGCAGTCCACGGAGGCGGTGAGCGTGTTCCTTGATGTGCAGGATCGCGGCCTTCTTGTCCTTCACAGGGAAGAGGCTCAGGTACACCTTGGCGATGCCCAGGTCGGGGCTGGTCCGCACGCCGCTCACAGTGATCAGGGCTCCGGGGAGCAGGGTGCGGCCTTCCTGCAGGAAAATGCCGGCCATCTCCTTTTGCAGGAGACTGTTCACCTTGTTCTGTCTTACGCTGTCCATTTCATCGGCGAAGGTAGGGGGACAGAAGCGGCGAGTAAGCCAGCGGCCAGTTGGCAAGTAAATGCCTGATGTCATCGTCTTCCTCAAGACTTGCCGCCGGCCAACTAGCCGCTCGCCGCTTTACCAAGCCCGATAACTTCGCCGCCCTCAGCGATGCGCAACTTCCTCCGCATTCTCCGCTTCGGCGCGCCTTACCGGGGCCAGGCCGTGCTCAATGCGGTGTTCAACCTGCTCGGCACGGTGTTCCACCTGGCCTCGTTGCTGTTGTTCATCCCCTTCCTGCGTTTGTTGCTGGGGCAGTCGCAAATGGTCCACGAGCGCCCCACCGCTTTGTGGACGCGCGAGGGCCTGGAAGGGACCTTCAACTGGATCCTCACCCAACTGATCGAACAGCGTGGCCAGATGGGCGCCCTGCTCGTGATCAGTATCGCGGTGGTGGTGCTCTTCCTGCTGAAGAACATCTTCCGCTACCTGGCCATCGTCGCCATCTGCAACTTCCGCAACTACATCGTGCGCGACATCCGGTCGAAGATCTATGACAAGCTGCTGGAGCTGCCGCTGCGCTACCACACCAACGAACGCAAGGGCGACCTGCTCTCGCTGATCACCAACGATATGCAGGTGGTGGAGTACAGCGTGATGTACTACATCGAGATGATCTTCCGCGAACCGATCGCCGTGCTGCTTTTCCTCGGCACTATGCTCACGCTTTCGCCCCAGCTCACGGTGATCTCGCTGCTGCTGCTCCCGGTGAGCGGTCTGTTGATCGCGCGCATCAGCAAGAGCCTGAAGCGCAAGAGCAGTCGCGTGCAGGAGAAGAGCGCCGATCTGCTCGCCCGGGTCGAGGAGACGCTCACGGGCATTCGTGTGATCAAGGCTTTCAATGGTGAAGCCGATATGCGCCGGCGTTTCGAACGGGAGAACGAGATGCTCACGCGTTCCAGCATCTCCATGCTCAATCGACAGGACATCGCCTCGCCGCTCAGCGAGACCATGGGCGCGGCGGTGATGGCGGCCATCGCCTACATCGGGGGTTCCTATGTGCTCGGTCCCGACGCCTCGCTCACCGGCGACAGCTTCCTCGGCTTCATCATCATCTTCTCGCAACTGCTCGCACCGATCAAGGGTTTTTCCCAAGGCTGGTCGGGCATCACGCGCGGTGGGGCCAGCGGCCAGCGCATCTTCAACCTGCTCGCGGTGGAGAACAGCGTGAAGGAAAAATCCAACGCGGATCCGATCGCTGCATTCACCGGTCGTGTGGAATTCCGGAACGTGTCGTTCGCCTATGACGCGACCGAGAACGGACCCGCCCTGAGCGGAGTCGAAGGGCCGGGTTCCAAGCGCTTAGTGCTCGACGGGGTGTCGCTCACGGTACCGAAAGGCAAGAGCGTGGCACTCGTGGGTACCAGCGGTGGCGGCAAGACCACCATGGCCGGCCTGCTCCCGCGCTTCTTCGATGTCACTGGTGGCGCGGTGCTTGTCGATGGACACGACGTGCGCGATCTGCGCATCACCGACCTGCGAGCGCTCATGGGGATCGTCACCCAGGACAGCATCCTGTTCAACGACACCGTGGCGAACAACATCGCCTTCGGATCACCGGGCACGGGCCTGGCCGAGGTGGAGCGTGCGGCGCGCATCGCCAATGCGCACGAGTTCATCACGCGGCTGGAGAACGGCTACCAGACCAATATCGGCGACGGTGGCAACCGCCTGAGCGGTGGCCAGAAGCAGCGCCTTGCCATCGCTCGTGCCGTGCTGAAGAACCCCGCGATCCTGATCCTGGACGAAGCCACCAGCGCGCTGGACACCGAAAGCGAGCGCTTGGTGCAGGAGGCACTGTTCAAGATGATGGAAGGCCGGACGAGCCTGGTGATAGCGCACCGCCTGAGCACCATCCAGCACTGCGACGAGATCTGCGTGCTGCAGGCAGGCCGCATCATCGAGCGAGGTAATCACCAGCAGCTTTACGAAGCGGGCGGGCAGTACCGGCGGCTCTGTGATATGCAGGCGTTCGGGTAGGGAAGTTAGATTCACATGATGGTCTACCGGCTCCTTCTCCTGTTTCCGGTTTGCTTTCCTGCTGTGCTCCACCCGCAGGTTACTGTAGGCCATCGTGCTGGCTTGACTTTGTCGCACTGGGCGGTGAGCGGTGGGTCCTCTTCTTTGGCCAGTCAGTGGGACGGTGATCAGTCTCTGCTTCCTGGTTTTTTCTTCGAGGTGCCTGTGGAAGTGCCGGTGGGCAATCGTTTAAAGCTGTCATCCGGCTTAGGGTTCATTCAAAAGGGGGCCCAAATGGATGATGGGGACGAACGTTACCGAATGACATACTTGCAAGCACCCGTTTCCGTGGGTTTGAACATGTCAATGGGGCATTTCCTGTTATCGCCAGGGTTCGGTGCGGCCTTCGCATACAATATGCGCGGCACTTACAGCATGCCGTTAACTCCGGATGGCGATCGGTTCTCTTCGCCGATCGGGCGGCCGGACGACCATGGATTCTTTTTTCGCATGCCTCTCATCGAGTGGTCCTTACTTGGTCGCTTTTCGTGCGCTTACCGGTTGAAGCGTTCGACCGTGGTGTGCGATCTCGGATATCAGCACGGTCTTAGCAACGTCATGATCGAAGGGATCGATGAGTATTCGAACTACTTCTACCCAGAGGGTGTTTCTGAGCCTGTATCGCCACCGCGCGCCCTACAGCGCACTTGGACCATCTCCATCGGGTATAGCCTGCTGTTGGCGAGGAAGGATCGATCTTCGGATGACACCACCGCTGTGGCACAGGAGCCTAGGAGTGCTCGTTTTCTTATCGGTCAGCGGTTGGGATTATCATCTACATCCATGCGGTTCTCTGCCGCATTGGCCGAGGAACAGCAGCGCGTGGAGGAAGGGGCCGAGCCTTTGATCGGGGTCTCGACCGCAGTCACCGTGTTGATTCCACTAGGGCAGCACTTCAGCCTCCAGCCCGAGCTTGCTTTCACTCAACGAGGATGGCGTTGCCAATGGCAACCACGGCCTTCGTACAAGAATGACATATTGAGGATGAACTATGCAGAGCTTCCACTTTTAGCGCGGTATTCCAGCCGTAGTGGCAAGTTCAGGCCTTTCGCACTCGTCGGTGGTGTTCCCGCTGTCGGTGTTGGCGGATATGACCTTGTAAGACGGGATGTGCTCGGCAATGGACAGGAGTTCGCTTTCCAGTGGCCAGTGTCCTTCGGCAGTGAACCAGAACAAGGTGACTATGCAAGGTTCGATTTTGCCCTGCTCATCGGTGGTGGCCTTTCATGGAAACGGGAACAGTCAGAGTTTTTCCTTGATGTTCGCTATCAATACAGCGTCACTGATCTAGTAGCCGACACGACCCCATTGCTTTATTCCGATGAGGTCGATGCTCATCACCGCGTCTGGCTGTTGAACGTAGGCTACCTTCTTCCGTGGTGATCCGAAGGGTGCAACTTTAGGTGGCCGGTCTACTTTCACCACCGAATGAGCACCGAAGGGAGCCGTGTCTTCGGCCTGGATGCGATGCGCGCATTGGCGATCACATTGGTGGTGCTGGTGCATAGCGACTACATGCTGTGGGAGCATTGGCCGGGTTTTCCGTGGCTGCCCTTCGTTGATGGCGTCGACCTCTTCTTCGTGTTGAGCGGTTACCTGGTAGGCGGCATCCTGTTCCGCTATGCGACCACCGGCGCGCCAAGTCCACGACGACTGCTGGACTTCTGGCAGCGCCGCTGGCTGCGCACATTGCCCAACTACTACCTCTTCCTCATCATCAACATCGTGCTGCTGTCCTTCGGGCTCACGCGCGGGATGCTGAACTACAGCGCGCTGTACTATTTCGCGTTCCTCCAGAACCTCTTCAAGCCGGTGGAGACCTTCTTCTGGGAGTCTTGGTCACTGGTGATCGAGGAGTGGTTCTACCTGCTTTTCCCGGTGCTGCTTTTCGGCCTCATGCGCTTCTTCGATGTGCGAGCGCGCCGGGCTTTCGTCATCACGGCGGTGCTGTTCATCCTCGGGCCCACGATCATGCGCTTCATCACGGCGCCGGGCATCGATCGGCTTTTCGATGCAGAGATGTTCATCCGCAAGCTGGCCATTTATCGGCTGGACACGATCGGGTTCGGCGTGTTGGCGGCCTGGGTGCACCACGTGTTCCCCGCGCTGTGGGCGCGGATGCGCTGGCCGGCTTTCGCGATCGGTGCCGTCGGAACGATCGCCGTCGGGCAGTTCTATGGGTCTGCTCATCTGTGGTTCTCCATGACATGGTTCTTCACGTTGGGGGCGATCTCCATGTCGCTGCTTCTCCCACAACTCTCCGCATGGAAGAGCGTGCCGCGGTGGGGCGCGCCCGTGGTCTTCATGAGCCGCATCTCGTACGCGCTCTACCTCGTCCACATGCCGGTGCGCGACCTGTACGACCATCTCTATCCGGACAGGTCGCTGCCTGTCGCTGTCGCGCTCTTCCTTGGGTACTGGGCGATCGTGATCACGATCGCAGCGGTGGTTCACCGCTGGTGGGAGACGCCCTTCATGGACTTGCGCGATCGCTTGGGAGCGCGGTTGGGTGTGAAGACGGTCAGTTCTTCTTCTTGAAGAGCCGGTCGAAGAAGTTCGGCTCTCGCGTTCGACTTGAGTCGGTGTTGCGATCCCCTGGGCCGAACACATTGTTGATCAACTGTTCCAACGCACCCGGTTCGCGACGTGGGTCACACCTCATGTCGACCTCTTCATCGACATACATATCGAAAGGCCGCATGTAACGGCGGCGCAGTTCCGTCTTGTCCTCGATCACCTTCAGCACTTTACCGGCGATCGGTAGGGCGAGTTGTGCCCCGCTGCCCATCGGGCTGTTGAAGTGCACATCATTGTCGAACGCGCCCACCCATGTGCCGATGACCAGGCCGGGTGTGTAGGCTACGAACCAGGCGTCGCCATAATCCTGTGAAGTGCCTGTCTTGCCAGCGAGCGCGCTCGTGATGCCATAGCGCGAACGCAGCGCGGCACCGGTGCCTTGGTTCACAGCGCGTTCGAGCATCGCAGTGATGGTTGCTGCGGTATGCTCCGTGATCGCCTGTTGCGAACTAGGGCGTTTTGCCTTGTACAATTCCTTCCCCTGCGCGTCCACGATGCGGGTGATGAGCTGCGGTTTCACGCGCTGGCCACCCATGGCGAAGGCGCCGTAGGCGGGGACCAGATCGCACAGTGCGACATCCGTGGCGCCCAAAGCCGTGGCGGGCTTATCGATGTCCTTGGTGGGAAGTCCAAGTGCTTCGAACGTGCGGCGCAAGGTGTCCGATCCTGTGCGGAAATACAGATCCACCGTCGGGCGGTTCATGCTCTTGGCGAGCGCGTACCACAATGCGACCTTGCCCCCAACGGTATCGCGATCGAAATTGTCAGGTGCCCAGTCCTCGAAGTCGGCGTACACCTTTTTCTCGTTGTCGAGGTAATCGCACGGCGTGAAGCCGCGCTCGATGGCGGCCGCGTAAACGAACGGCTTCACCGTGCTCGCCACGGGACGCTTCGCCTGGACCAGGTCGTAGGGCAGGTACTGGTGGTCGTTGCCACCGACCCAGGCGCGCACGGCACCGCTCGCAGGGTCCATCATCAGGACAGCGCCGTTCAATAGGCGGTGGTAATGCCAAAGGCTGTCCCGGTAGCTCAACGTGTCCACGCGCTTGCCGGTATGATCGTAGATCTCGCAGATGCGCTTCGCGTCCTTCTTCCATTGGGCGCCACCGTTACGTCCCATTTTTTTCTCCCAGACGGTACGGGCCTTGCGTCCGCGCAACTCGCGATCCAACTTCGGCTGCATCGTGGCCAGTTGCTGATGTACCGCGTCGTTGGCCGCGTGCTGCAGTACGGGGTCGAGCGTGGTGTACACACGGAGGCCGTCCTTCTCGAGATCGTACGCGCCGCCCGTTCTCTTCGATACTTCCTTCAACAGGGCGCGCGCTTCACGAGCCACCTGTGCCACGAAGTAGCCGTTCAATTCCATCGCATCACCGCCGGTGTAGCGCAGGGTGATCGGTACTTTCTTCAAACTGTCGAGTTGCGCTTCGGTGAGATGGCCGCGTTTGCGCATGAGATCCAGCACCTGGTCGCGGCGTCCTTTCGCCTGGTCCGGATGCAGTCGCGGATTATAGCTCGTGTTCGCTTTCAACATGCCCACGAGCACGGCACCTTCTTCCACGGTGAGCTTCTTTGCCGGTTTGCCGAAGAACCGCTGCGCTGCGGATTCGACACCGAACGTGTTCTCACCGAAAGGCACGGAGTTGAAGTAGAGGAGGAGCACATCGTTCTTCGTGAGCACGCGCTCCAGGCGCTGTGCGACGAGTGCCTCCTTCATCTTGTTCACAGGCACGGTGAGCAGGCCGTGGCGTTGGCGACCGTAGAGGTTCTTGATGATCTGCTGGCTGATGGTGCTTCCACCGCCGCCGCTCTTATCGCCGCCCAGCAGGGTGCGGAAGAAGACGCGGATGTAGCTGCGGCCATCGACACCCTGGTGGCTGAAGAAGCGCGCATCCTCGGTTGACACGAGCGCATCGATCAGGTGACGTGGGAGGTCCTCGTAGCGCACGTTCGTGCGGTCCTCGGCGAAGAGCTTGCCGATCAAGGAACCATCGTCGGCGAGGACGAGCGTCGCTTGTTCGTGACGGATCGACGCGAGTTCCTCCTCCGATGGCAATTCACCGAAGACACCCCATCGCACCAGTTGCAGGAGCAGGAAGAAGAGGAACAGCAGCGTTGCAAGGCCGATGAGCGTCCACTTCAGCCAGGGGACGCGTGCTGCCTTCTTGCTCTTCTTCTTCGCCACGACCGACTATCAAACGCTGCCCTCGAAATAATCGTCTTTGAACAAGAGGTCGCTCTCGTACGGATACCGGGCGATGTGCAGGGCCTTCACCCGTTCATACAGCAACTTCCGCAAGCCGTCGATGTTCTGCTTCCTGGCCGCACTGATGAAGATTACCTCTTCACCGGCCATGCGCGCCATCCACGTCTCCTTCATCTCCTCGAGAGTGAACTGCTCCTCTCGCTTCGGCGCCAGGTCGTCCGGGTCGAACGGGGCTGGACGGTACGCGTCGATCTTATTGAACACGACGATCACGGGCCGGTCGCCAGCGCCGATCTCGTTCAGTGTCTGCTTCACCGTTGCGTATTGCTCCTCGAAGTTGTGGTGGCTGATGTCCACCACGTGGAGCAGCAGATCCGCTTCGCGCGTTTCGTCCAATGTGCTCTTGAAGCTCTCGATCAGTTGCGTGGGCAGCTTGCGGATGAAGCCCACCGTGTCGCTCACAAGAAAGGGCAGGTTGCCCAACACGACCTTCCGCACCGTGGTGTCCAATGTGGCGAAAAGCTTGTTCTCGGCGAAGACATCGCTTTTGCTCAGGATGTTCATGAGCGTACTCTTCCCCACGTTCGTGTAGCCCACCAATGCCACGCGTACCAGCTTGCCCCGGTTGCCGCGTTGTGTGGCCATCTGCCGGTCGATGTCCTTCAACTGCGACTTGAGCAGTGCGATGCGGTCGCGCACCA
>JBDTNF010000064.1:0-38993 GCA_039933875.1 Flavobacteriales bacterium
GAAATGACGACGGCGAGGGGATCCCTCGCCGTCGTCGTTCAGGTCACAAGCAGGGTCACATCTTCTTCTTGTCCTTCATGTCGCCGGGCGGCGGCATCATTCCCATCTGCTCCATCATCTTCTGGTCTTCCATGTATCCCCAATGTTCAACGGCCTTGTCGCCCTCGAAACGGATCACGTCCACCCCGTTCACGTCGACGGCCTTGCCAGTGGCGGGCATCGCACCCATGGCGCCGGTGTTGGTCCCCTTCATGTTGAAATGGGCCATGAGCATGTCACCGTTCTGGGCCACGGAAAGGATCGTCATCTTCGAATCAGGAAAGGCAGCATGATGCATCGCGATCATGTCCTTCAGCCCTTGCATCCCTGTACTCGTCATACCCGGCATGGGCGTGTGGTCCATCATGTTCTCGGCGACGTAGTTCTCCAATCCCTCGGCATTGCCGCTATCGAACATGCCCATCACGGCACGGAAGCCTTCCTCGCGGGTGGTCATGGTGGCCTTCATTGAACTGTCGGCCTTCATCATGGCCATGTGTTCGGCCATTTTCGCATCATCGTGGCCGCCGCCGCCGCACGAGGCCAGCAGGCCCATGGTGGCGAGTGTGAATGTGTGGGTGATCGTTCTGTAGTTCATGGGATGGTGATTTGGACCAATTGAACGAAAGGTATCAGCCGCTTGCGTAAAGTCCAAGCCCGTTAGTTCTGCGATCCGTTCTTTCGAAAAGACCAATTGAGGGGGCTATTCAGCCCGCAGTTCCTGGAAGAAGGCGATCAGCACGCGACGTTCTTCGCTTGTGATCACGGCCTCCTGGTGCAACCAGGTGTAATTGGCTGGCGGCATGCTGCCTTCCTCCAGCATTTCCACGGCCTCCTTGGCCTTGTGCCGTTGCCACTTCTCCTTGTGCGAGCCCCATTCGCTGAGGTTGAGTTCCTCCCTGCCTTCGTTCACATGCTGTTGCAACCAGAAGTTCACCGGGGTAACGTAGCTGTACCACGGATACGTGGTCGTGTTGCCGTGGCAGTCGTAGCACGCGGCATGCAGCAGGTCCGCAACGGTGTCGGAGGCGGCGGTGAGGGATACGACATCGAGAACCGGGTCATCCTTCGGCGCGGTCCGGTCGGGTTGCAGGAATTGCGAGAGCACCAGCACCACGCCAAGCACGAGGAGCCCCCGCCGGACGTAAGAGTTCATCTTCTTGCTTGTCATTTCGGCTTAGGTGGCGATCGTCGTAGGAAAGACCGGTTTCAATGCTGATCACCGGTGAATTTCTCCTTTCCTGTGAGCAGGTGCCAGAAAAGGATGAAGTCGCTCGCAAGACTATAACCGGGATACTGGAAGGTCGCGGGTTTGTTCTTCTCGAAGAAGAAGTGACCCACCCAGGCGAAACCATAGCCGCCGACCGGCACCAGCACCAACCACCAGGCGTTACGCGTCGCAATGGCCGATGCGATCCATACCGCGATGAGCCCCGTGCCGATGAAGTGTAGCACACGGGTTGAGGTCCGCCGGTGCTCGGTGAGGTAATAGGGGTAGAATTCCTTGAGGGAGTGGAATCGTTCCATGGAGAACCGCCGTTCAGTTGTGATGAACGTTCACTGTTTCATGATCCTCAACATCGCCTGGCGCTGTTCGCTGGTAAGGCGCACCAAGTAGAGCCCATCGGCTTCGCCAGCGAGATCCAATTCGATCCAGTCAGCCCCATGCAGTTCCACATTGCGACGCGAGACCGTCCGTCCACTCGCATCGAGCACTTCCAGGTTCGCATCGCCGAGGAGTCCATCGACCGAAAGGGTGAGGATGCCGTTGCTCGGGTTCGGGAAAGCGCCCAGCGCGATGGGGGCTTCGTGTTCTTCGAGCCCGACGGCGTAGGCGACAGTGAACGACCAGTGCAGGGAGCGACCGAACTCAGGTTGGAAGTTCTTCAGGAACACACCGTTCGGTTTTTTCAGACGGCAGTATCCCGTCCCCGCATCCGTATCGGCCCAGTAGGAAAGGCCATCGTTCCCGGTATCGAGCATCTCGAAGGTGTAGCAGCCGTCCGCGAGGTGAAGGGTGTCGATGTATTGGGTGTTCGCGGTATGCGTGGCCCGGCTGAAGATGATGGCGCCGGTGATGTCACGGATCGCCACGGAGTTCTCCTGTGGGCGGTTGTTGGTCTTGTAATGCAGCACCACGTCGGTGTTGTAAACCGCAGGAAGGTCAAAGGCCGTGTGGTAACTGTCGTTCGCAGCATATCCATCGGCTCCGCCGTTGGGCGCGCTCACGGTCACCGTGAACACGTGATCGGCATCACCGACCCAGAATCCAGCGGCGTCCACCGGCAGCAACACTTCCACGGTCCCCATATGCTTCAGCAGTCCGCTCCACGTGTAAGTGAGGGGGGCACCGCCGCTCACGCTGTAGGTGAAGGTGACCGAGGTGAGGTCCTGGCCGCCAGCGTTGCGCAACACCACGAGCGGGTCGAAACAGATCGGATTGTCCCGGCGGAAGTAGTCCACCTTGCTGGGGCGCTTCACCTCCAGGACTTCCGCATCGAGCGCGAAGGAGGGTGCGCCGAACTCGAGCAGGTCCATGTTGATCACGTAGTTGCCGCCGCCCATGCCCAGGTTGTTCACAGGTACCGGGGTGATGTCATAGTCCAGCGTTACGTTCCCGCCCGACACATACGGTGTCAATTCGACCGAGTGGTCCTTCACCACATCGCCCGGGCACCAACCTTCGCGACTGCCCGGCCAGGTGCCGCCTTGCGGGTACACCGGGTTCAGCGCGCAGTCGTTCGTCTGCCAGATGTGCCAGGCATCGACCTGCGAGCCGTTCACCATCAGGTAGTGCGTATTGTCCTTCCATTCGCAGCAGTGCGGGTATTCACCATCGTTGCTGTTGTGGCCATGGCCGGTCAGTCGGGTGCGCAAACTCCACTGGCTGGCGGCAGGGTCCAGGTCGACGGTTACCGAGGGCAATGCGACATCGTTGTCCAGGTTCGCATAGCTGTGGCTCACCAACCCACCCCATGGCCGTTGGTGGTTCACAACCGTGCGTGGGGGCGTGCCTTCGATCAGTTCGAACTCCAGATCGATCAGTTCCTGCTGGTTGCCAGCGCTCAATTCAACGCTGTCGTGCAAAAGCCATTGGTAATCCGTGACGTCATAGGTCCAACGGAAGCCCTGCGCCCCCAGCGAAAGATTGATGCCATAGGGAGTGATGTAACGGCCGATCTCGAAATCGTTCACCACTTCGTAGGGTACGTCAAAATAATCCAGCGTGTCGTTCAGGTCGATCGTGCCCGACGCCTGGGCCGAATCGATCGCGTTACCGTCCGGGCCATAGGTGTAGATCAGGCCACCGAGCCAGCTGAACACGGTGTCGATCGGTGTCACGGTGTTGCCGGTCACCACGAAATGCTCCTGGCTCAACAGCGGAAGAGGCTCCTGGCGTTCGATGATCACGGTGTCGAGCGAACTCGTGTAATCGCCTTGGACGAATGAAAGATCCGGGCGTGTGAGGATGGGCTGCGCGGTGTGGAAGATCTCGGGCGCATCGCGGTAGGCACGGCGCACGATACCCATGGGCCACGCCCCATGCGCAGGATCGGCGCTGTTCGTGAGCAGGTGCTCGTTGGGCAATTCGTCGCAATGGAAGCTGTAGAGGAGATCGTCCGCGTTGGGGTGCGTGGCATCGATGGCCCGGTCCTTCCAAGCCGCGATATCCGCAGCGCTCACTTCCGTATTGAACACATTGATCTCATCCAATTGCCCGGGGTATGGGTTGTCCCCGATGCGACCGCTGGCGAAACGGAAGCTCGTGATGCCGAGCATCGGCTTCGTTTTACCCGTGCCGCTATGCCAAAGCACGCCGTTGAGGTAGATCTTCATCTGGCCTGTGGCGACGTTCTTCACAAAGGCCCAATGGTTCCACTGGCCTTCTGCTTCTGGGGTGGTCGTGGCCTTGTCGATCCGGTCGAAGTTGCTCCCGTCGCTCCCCGCGTCCCAGTAAACGTGTCCATCGCTCCAGGGCAGGTGTACGTTGAGGATGCGTCGTCCTTGGGCGTCGACCGCCTCGAACATGCTGGTGTTCACGGTGGGGATCACTGCATCGCCCTTGGCGCGGAACATCACTGTGATCGCGGTACCCAGGTTCGCCATGGGCGCTGCGTCCAACGCGATGAAGTCGTTGGCCGTCTCGAGGTAGCCATCGCGCCCGACGGCTTGCATGGCCATGCCCGGTGATGTGGGACTGGAAAGAACACCAGGTACGGTGCCTCCGGTGAGACTTGCTGTGGCGAAGTCCACGAGCACGTTCGAGGTCCCGTCCCACACGAAGGGATCGGTGAGCACGAAGGTCTGTTCGCCCGCGACCGTGCCAAGGGAATTGGAAGGCACCTCGTGCACTGTGATCAAGTCCGCTTCATCGAACGCGGTGATGGAAGAAGCCGTCGTGTTCTTCATTCGGATCGTGAACCGGTCGAACGGTCCGTTGCCCTGCCCATCCGTGGTGAACCTGAGCTGATCGATCAGTCCGGCTTGAAGTCCGGAGTTGGTCAGCTCGGCCGCTGTGTACAGGAATTGCGACCGGCTGGTGCCCATCACGGCTTGCAGCAGGCCCATATCCCACGCCCCACCCGTGCCAACGGTATAGGCTGCCTCGCTCTGGGTGCTGGTGATGCTCCGTATCGCTGCTTCCAACTGACGGGTATGGAAGTATGGGACCGGCGCGCGGTCCACGCTTGCGGGTGCAAGTGTGCCTACAAGGAACCAGGGGTGTTGCAACGCGGTACTGTCCAACGCACCGGTATGCTGGTGGATCATGTTATAGGTGAGGTAGTCCCACTCTCCACAGGGGTATTGATCTTGCGTGGTCTGCGCGTCGCATTTCAGTGTGTGGTGCATGAGCACCTTGCGATAGGTATGCGTCGCGTCCGGGAACATCCACCAGCCGCGTCGTGTGGTGATGCTGTCATAGGTCAGCGTTTGCACACGCAACGTATCCTCCTGGGCCAGCAACAGAGGTGCGTTCAAGAGGGAGAAAAGGAGAAGGAGGGTGGAGCGTTGGATCATGAGCGTTCGAAGGAGGTGTGGAAGGTAGCGCGAAGGGTGATGCGCGGAAATGCGGAAGAAGAGGGGACAAGGGATCCTATGGAGAGAGCCTTCATCGCCCGCTACCTTTGGGCCCTTCCATGAAGGCGCACTACCTGAGCTACGCGGATACCCACCGCTTCACGCCATTGGTGCTGGACTATCTGGCGGGTGATCCGTTCCTCCAGGACTTCCAACTGTATCCTCCCACCATTGATGGCCTGCGCAGCGCCGCGGAGGCTCGTGCGTTCGCTGGAGAGAACCGGGCAGCATTGTGCTCGGCGTTGGATCGCCAGTACGCTGGACTGGCAGTACCTGATGCGGTACGCGCCAACTTGGACCGGCTGAAGGATCAGCGTTCACTCACGGTCACCACGGGGCACCAGCTCTGCCTGTTCATGGGCCCGCTGTATGTGCCGTTCAAGATCCTGAACGCGGTGCGTCTTGCTGAGCGGCTCACCCGCGAGTTGGACCGGTCCGTTGTGCCGGTGTTCTGGATGGCGAGTGAGGATCATGATCGCGCGGAGATCGACCACGCGTGGGTGAACGGTGAGCGGTTGCATTGGCCCGGTAGGGCTGGAGGTGCCGTGGGACGCTTGCGGCTCGAAGGCATCGAACCGGTGATCGAACAACTCTCCCGTGCGCTTGGCGCCGGAGGGGATGAGGTGATGGCGGTGGTGCGTCGATGCTACAAGCCGGATCACACGCTCGCGCAAGCGACACGCCTTTTCATCAATGAGGTGTTCGGACATTTGGGTGTCGTCGTGCTGGATGGCGATGACCCTGCGTTGAAGCGATCCTTCACGCCAGTGATGCAGAGCGAGTTGCTGAACGGCATAACAGAGCGGTGCGTGGCTTACGCCGATGATCGCTTGAAGGATCGATACGCGTTGCAGGCCCATGCACGACCGATCAATCTCTTCCACTTGCGGCCCGGTCACCGGTCGCGCATCGAGGCGGATGGTGATCGTTACCGCTTACTGGACGGCGGTCCGGTTTTCACGCTCGATGAACTTCTAGCCGACCTGGAACTACATCCTGAGAACTACTCACCGAACGTGCTGATGCGACCGTTGTACCAGGAGACCGTGCTCCCCAACATCGCCTACATCGGCGGTGGGGGTGAAGTGGCCTACTGGATGCAACTAAGGTGGCTGTTCCAAGCCGTGCAGGTGCCGATGCCCGTTGTCCTGCTTCGCACATCGGCAGCGTTCATTCCGGTCAAGGAAGAGAAGGTGCGCGAGCAGCTTGGCCTTTCTGTTGCCGACGTATTCCTACCAGTGAACGCACTGCGGGATCGGGCCGCACATGCCAGCTCAGGCATCCACACGAACGTGGACGACGAGCGGACCGCGCTCGATGCGCTCTTCAAGGGGTTGCGATCACGTGCTTCGGGTGTGGACAGCACCCTGGGCGCGAGCGTTGACGCGGCCACGGTGCGGGCCATGCGTTTGCTGGATAACCTGCATGGCAAGATGGACCGCGCCTTGCGCAAGCGCGAAAGCGTACAACTTGATCGCCTACAGCGCCTTCTTGATGCCGTCTTCCCCAATGGAGCGTTGCACGAGCGGCGTGACAACTTCCTGCCGCAGTATGCGCGATCAGGCGTGCAGTTCCTCGATCACTTGATGCAGCACCTCGATCCGCTCGATACGCGGTTCGCGGTATTCATGGAAGAGGAGGAGCGCTGAGTCAGTACACGAAGCGCACGGTCTCGGCGCGCTGGCCATCCGACAGCCTGAGCAGGTAGGCACCGTGTTGCAGGCCCCCCACATAAAGCAGCGTAAGACCATCCTGCTCTGTCGTGCCATCGGCGATCAGGCGGCCGGTCATATCCTGCATGGTGAAGCGGCTACCGGCCGGGAACGAATGCAGGGCGGTGAGCACATCGGTGTTGCCGAACACGACCAACGGACGATCGCCCCCCCAGCCCATCAGCACAGTCACAACAGCCGAGAGGGAGGAAGTGCCATCGGCATCCGTCTGCCGCAGGCGGTAGTAGTTCATCCCGTTCAGCGGAGCGCGATCAAGGTCAGTGTAGCTCATCAACTGCGTGCTGTTGCCTGCGCCCGGGGTGCTGATGATCGGTTCGAACGAGATGCCATCGCCACTCCGTTCGATCGTGAAGTACGCGTTGTCCTCTTCGCTACCCGTGGTCCAATCCAATCGAACGAACGCATCCTCCGGCTTGGCCGTGAAGTCGATGAGCTCGACCGGCAGCGGATTGTTCCCGTTGATCGAGGCGAGTGTCCATGGACCGAAGAGCGTTTGTTGCAGCGCTGTCGGGATCGTGCCAGAGACAGGGCTGCAGCAGGCACCGCCATTCCCACGGTCGCGCCAGATGGGAGCGGGCAGTGCCGCAGCGTCCCAGCGCGCCACGCGCAGATCGGCGAGAGCGTCCACTACACAACTCTCCGGCGTATCCCAGGTCAGTTCCACCACGGCATCCGCGCTTCCTGCACTGCGCTCGATGATCCAATACTCGCAGTCGCTGATGTGGTGCAATGGGGCTTCAAGGTTGCTGCCCCAAGTGTAGGCGCTGATCGGAAAATACTCCGCTGTGAAGGCATCCGTCAGTACACCGGTCACCCCGGCTATGCCGCACGGGCGCAACGAGCTTCCCTTTCCGACCGGGAAAGTGAACGACGTGTTGCCGATCTTCTCCAACGGGCCATCCACGAAACTCAGGTCGGTGGCATTGTTGGTGGAACCACCCGCAAGGATGGACGGGAGGTTCGTCGCGGATGAGATCAGGAGGCCGTTAGAGAGATCGAGGTTGTTGCTGACGGCGATCGGAGTGTTGAGCGTCACATTCCCACTGGGCTTGGCGATCCCAAGATCGTAGAAGACCTCCTGGAAACCGCTCGCATTGATGCTTTGTGCCGCAGCACCGTTGAACACGACCGATCCGTAGAGTTCGTCCAGCGTTGTTTCTGTGGGCCCCTGGTTGGTGTAGTTGCCACCGACGAAGACGCGGCCACCGACACCGGCGCCCTGGAGATCGACCAAGCCACCCGTGCCGATGGTGAGGTTGCCGGAGAAGATCACGGTATTGGTGGGCACCTGGTTCCGGAACACAGCCTCATCCGCGGTCATGCCCTGCACGGTCAAGTTCGTTGCGGTCAGCGTACCGCTCGAAACGGTCAAGGTGATCGGGAAACCGGCGGCGGTGCGTTGGATCGTAAGCGGGCCGCCGATCGCCAGGCTGCTCGAGTTCTGCACCGTGAGGTTGATGGGCGTGCCGGCATTCGTCTGGTTCAACGAGGCGCAAACCGCAGTGCCACCGGGCGTCACCCCGACCACACAACTCTGCGTGGCCACCTGGCTGATGGTCACGTTCGTCGTCGCCAGCGGCACCTCCACATCATCCCAGTTCTTGCAATCGAACCAGTCGTTGCTGGTCGTGCCGCGCCAAAGTCCCTGCGTGAAACCACCGACGATGATCGGCAGGATTGGTGCCGTAAGCCAGTTGGGGCTCGCGCTGTTGTATCCGGCACAGGTCCCGGGGCTCGTCCAGTTCGCGGGGCTGTCGATGCGGATCATCCAATCCCGTTGCGTTGCCGCGGCCAGGGTCCCAGTGTACTTGCTGAAATCAGTGGCCGAGGTCGGGGCCATGCTGAAGCAGTTCATCCCCAATGGAAGATTGCTTCGCTGGTTCGGGTTCGTGGCACAAGAGGCTGTCCAAGGGAACGTCGGGTAGGTGCTGAACCCATAAAGAACATTACCGGAATACTGCGCATCGTGTCCGCCAACGGTATTGGTGGTCCACGTTCCGCCCTGCATGAAGAAGATCTGGTCGCCTCCCACGTTCATGTTCACGCTGGTCCCGCCGTTGAGCGATGCGCATGTCCAAGCCGCATCAGGGGCCGCACCGATCACATTGCCTGATCCCGAACTGTTACTCACCCTGAAGGTGATGACCTGGCCGGCCGGTATGGCTATGCCCGTTCTTGTCATCAGCACTGTTCCCTCCGTGTTGCCCCAGCGTCCGGCGATGCAGCGCTCGTAGCCGTTATCGCTCAGGATAATGGTCGTACCAGTCGTGATGGGTTTGAAGCAGAAGAAGCTGATGTAGTCCTCGCCGGAACCGCCTCCGCAGGCGAAATTGTTCGCGTTAATGCCCACGATCGCGAGGTCCCCGGAGGTGAGCGTGGCAGCCGGACTGTCATTGTCCCCGATGGAGAGGGTCGCCACGTTCGTGATACCCACGGTCGCCAAAGGACCACCTGTGATCGCGGTGATGGTGAACGTGATCTGTTCGGTCGATTCGACCACGACGTCATTGATCACGGTGGCCGTGAAAGTCACCGATGTCGCACCGGCGAGGTAGGGCACGGTGATGAAGCCGCCGATCGTCGCAGGGTTGGTCAGGTAATCAGCGGGGTTCGAAGCACCAGGGCCATTGGTCACCTGGATGGTGATGCTGCCCCCGACCGTTGGCGCGGGTGATATGTTCAGCGTGAAGGTCCGTATCGCCGAGGGCACTCCTTCCACATTGGAATCGGTCGTGGTGGTGAAGTTCACCGAGGGCGGGCCGTCGTTATCGATGATGGTCTGCAAGTAGCTGGTAACGGGGCCCATAAGAATTCCTCCAGCCCCACCTCCGGAGGTCCCGGTGATGGTGAACGAGATGTTCTCATTGCCTTCGTCCAAGGCATCGTCCACGATCGTCAACTGGAAGGTGGCCGTGGTGGCGCCGGCGGCGACCGGGACCGTGATGTCCGCACCCACAACGGCCGGTGTGCTGGTATAGTCGACGCCGTAGACCATGCCCGGCCCATCAGCTACCGTCACCGTTATCGTTCCTGCTGCAGACGTGGCTGGGAACAGGTTCAAAGTGACCGTGATCGTGCCCACGCTCTCGTTCGCCGATGCGGCAGCGGTCGCGAAATTCACCGTGGGCGTACAGTTCTGAGGCACATAGACGTTGTCGAACAACGCGGCTTCTCCAGCGGTCGTAGCGTGGTTCCATAGGCAACCGGTGAACGGAAGGCTGGTCCCGGTGTAGGTCGCATTCACTGCCGACCCCAAGGCTGTAGCTGCGGTTGTCGGGTTCGTGGTGGAGAATGTGCCAGCCGCGATCGTTGAAGCGAACATCTGCCACGTGTTCGTTACCGGATCATAGGTCACTTTCACGGCCAGGTATTCTCCGCTGAGGTCGGAATAGGGTGCGATCACCGGGGTGATGATCGAAGTGAGCGCCCCCGCCAGTCCCCCGTTGAACCTCACCAATCGGAGCGGATCAACAGCAGTGGCTTGACCGATCATCACGGCATATCCCTGCCCCGCGGTGGCGAGCGCGCTGCCTGTTGAGCCGAGCACATAAGCCACACCAAAACTGCCAGCCGCGAATCCACTGGGGTCAGCCCGGCTCTGGCGCACGCAGAACGCCCACGTCATCAAGCAGGTGTTCAAGTTGAACTGGGGATTGTAAAGCCCAGCACCGCTCAAGTCTTGAGAAACGATCTCCCGCCCCGAAGTGGTGCTGCCCAGTTGCAGGGTTTGTTGACCGGAGGTCGTGACGATCTGTGCCCCAGCAGCGACCGTTTCGCTTTCGGTCCAACCGTTGCCCACGGTCGTGCTCGTCGGCCGGTTGAAGTCATCCAGCAATACCTGCGCGCTCACCTGCTGGCCCAGGCCAAGGATCAACCCTGTTCCAAGCACCCAAGCCCGCAACAAAGTGAGGGGGTGGAGCAGGGCTCCAATAGGAGGGGTGCAGGGGGCGGGCATGGCTGGTACAGGAACTGCGGCAAAGGTCGCTCGATCGGTTGGAAGCAACGCTAAGCGATCGTCAAGCTTGATCAAGGTTTCGTCGAAAATCGAACGCATCTAAATTACCTAGAAAATGAGTCACTTGTGCGTGGGTTGGGGCCATTCGAAGAGAAGACGTTGCCAACCCGCGTTCCGACGTGCTGAGGCGATGATCTTTTCCACGATCCATTCACGATCGAAGGTCATCCGGGCGCTTGGGGCAGGGGAGTACTTTTACCGCCCCACCGGAAGCACATAGGCCGGTGTCTTCCACCGCTCGTGTCCATCCTTATCCTCGACCACGGCTCCCAGTACACCCAACTCATCGCCCGCCGTGTGCGCGAGTTGAACGTTTACTGCGAGATCCATCCGTTCAGCAAAGCCCAACAGTTCGCCAATGACCCGTCGATCAAGGGGGTCATTCTCGGAGGCAGCCCCAGCAGCGTGCACGAGAAGAACGCGCCGGACACCGACCTCACGGGGATCCAAGGGCGCATCCCTGTTCTCGCCGTGTGCTACGGCGCGCAATTGCTGGCCAAGAGAGCTGGTGCCACCGTGGAACGAAGCAAGGTGCGCGAATATGGCCGAGCCCACCTGAGCACGATCGCTGACAGCCGCCTGTTCGATGGCATCGCCGCCGGTACCCAGGTGTGGATGAGCCACGGCGATAGCGTAGTGGCGCCCAGTGAGGCCATGGAGGTGATCGGGAGTACCACGGATGTTCCCGTGGCCGCTTTCCGCTTGCGCGACAACCTCACCTACGCGGTACAGTTCCATCCGGAGGTGTACCACACGACCGATGGGTCGCAGCTGCTGCACAATTTCGTCATGGGCATCTGCGGCTGTGAGGGCGATTGGACCCCACACGGTTTCGTGGAACATACGGTGGAACGCCTGAAGCAGGATCTGGGTACCGACCAGGTCGTGCTGGCCCTCAGTGGCGGCGTGGATAGTTCGGTGGCCGCACTCTTGCTGGACCGGGCGATAGGAGAGCAACTCCATTGCATTTTCGTGGACAACGGCCTGCTCCGGAAGGACGAGTACGAGCGCGTGCTGGAGAGCTACCGACACCTTGGGCTCAACATCAAAGGCGTCGATGCGAAGGCCGAGTTCTACACCGCGCTGAAAGGGCAGGAGGATCCCGAGGACAAACGCAAGGCCATCGGCCGCACCTTCATCGAGGTGTTCGATCGCGAGGCGCACCGGATCAAGGATGTGAAGTGGCTGGGGCAGGGGACGATCTACCCCGATGTGATCGAGAGTGTGAGCGTGCACGGCCCCAGCGTCACCATCAAGAGCCACCACAATGTGGGCGGGCTGCCTGATCGGATGAAGTTGAAAGTGGTGGAGCCGTTGCGCCTGCTGTTCAAGGACGAGGTGCGGCGCGTGGGCAAGGAACTCGGCCTCGATCCGAACATCCTGGGCCGGCATCCCTTCCCAGGTCCGGGGTTGGCGATCCGCATCCTTGGTGAGATCACACCGGAGAAGGTGGCGCTGTTGCAGGAGGTGGATCACATCTTCATCCAGGGCTTGCGCGATGAAGGGCTTTACGATCAAGTGTGGCAGGCCGGCGCGATCCTGCTCCCGGTGCGCAGCGTGGGCGTGATGGGTGATGAACGCACGTATGAGAACGCCGTCGCGTTGCGCGCGGTGAGCAGCACCGATGGCATGACCGCCGATTGGTGCCACCTGCCCTACGAGTTCCTGGCACGGATATCGAACAGCATCATCAATCGCGTGAAGGGAGTGAACCGTGTGGTGTATGACATCAGTTCCAAGCCCCCTGCCACGATCGAATGGGAATGATCGCGCGCCTTCTTTTCCTTCTCCTGCTTGTTCTGCCATTCCACGGCCAAGCCCAGGAGATGCGTACCATCGACGGTCGCAAGTTCATCGTGCATCACGTCCAGGCCGGACAAACGCTTTACGCGATCAGCCGCACCTATGCGGTTCCGGTGGATGTCCTGATAGCTGCGAACCCCGGTGCGTCTGATGGATTGAGCATCGGTGAGGAATTGCTCGTGCCAAAGGATGCGGTCGTAAAGAAGGAAGCGAAGACCGCCCCCAGTTTGAGCAGTGAGGGTGTCTTGCGCCACACCGTGGCGAAGAAGGAAACGCTGTTCGGCATCGCGCGCAAGTACGGTGTGGAGGTGAACGACATGCTACAGCGCAATCCGGAGTTGAACGCTGGTGTGCATCCGGGCATGATCGTGATCATACCACTGGACAAGGTGGCTGGCCAGGGTGAGGTGCTCATGCGACCCGCCGCACCGGAGAACACGGTCGTTCATGTGGTGGAACCGGGGGAGACCCTTTTCTCCTTGGGTCAACACTACGGAGTGACACCCGCAGCGATCCAGGCGGCCAATGGCGGTTTGCCGGATGGATTGAAGGCCGGAGCGAGCGTTCACATTCCCGTTGTCCCCGGGGGAACCGTGCCACGCCCGATCCCGGCCGACAGCCTGACCCGACGCCAGAGCTACCATGTCGGCCTTTTGTTGCCCTTCTCGATCGCCCGCAACGACAGCGCGCTCGGAACCACGGCGGGCACTTCTGAAGGACCGCGCTACTACGAGGCCACGCGTATCGCCGCACAGTTCTACGGCGCCGCGCTCATGGCACTTGACTCCATGCGTTCCCTGGGGCTCAATGCCGATGTGACCGTGTTGGACCTGGGCGATGATGCCCGTTCCTGGAACGCGGCCATCAAGCGTCCAGAGATCGCGGAGATGGATCTGTTCATCGGTCCGTTCCACCGCACGGCCATCGAGCAATTGAGCCGCTTGAACTCTCACGCCCACATCGTTTGCCCCGTGCCCCAATCGAACAAGGTGATCCTGGGCCAGCCGAACGTGAGCAAGGTGACGCCCACAAGGTCTGATCTGGTGAAGCACGCTGCGCGTTACATCGGTTCGCGCCACGCGCGAGACAATGTGATCCTGCTTCGTCCTGACATCGCCTCCGAGCGGGAACTGCAGGACCAGATGGCGATCGCCTTGCAGGAGGCGGTTTCCGCCCAACCGGGTCGTTTGCGCGACACCGTCCTGGTGGCCAAGCCCGGTCGCCGTGATCTGGGTGATCTCGCTGGGAAGTTGAACGCGGCACAGCTGAACGTGATCGTGGCGCCCACCGAGGATGTGGAACTGGTCACCACCCTGGTAAGCAAGCTGAAGCCCCTTTCTGAGAAGTACCGCATCGTGCTGGTGGGGCTGGAGAGTTGGCTGGATCTGGGCTCTGTGGCATCGAGCGATCTGGACCTGCTCGGCTTCACCTTCCCGGCAGGCACCTTCACCGATCCCGCCGATCCGAAGGTGGAAGCTTTTGTCAAGGCCTTCCGGAAACGATACCATACCGATGCCGATGAGTACGCGTTCCTGGGATTCGACGTGACCTTCTACTACTTGAAGGCACTGCTGACGCAGGGCACCGCGTTCCCGGATCATTTCGACCAGGTGCGCACCGAGCCGCTGCACATGGGTTTCCGCATGCAGCGTACCGGACCGGAGAACGGGTTCCGCAACGAGCAAGCGATCATGCTGCAGCAGCGCGATCTACAACTGCAGAAAGCGCCCTAGGCGCTGCTGGGCCGCGTAGCGGATGCCTGTTGTGGTCCCTGGATCACGAAGAATCGTTCGGCGACCAGTATGACCGTGACCATTTCGAGGAGGATCAGGAGCAACGAGTGCCGATGACCGTAAATGCCAATGGATGGCGAGGCCATGCGCGTGAAGAACACGTAGACCCAGGCGAGCAGAGCGAACAGGATGTACCGATCGGCGGCTCGTTTCCCGACGGCAATGATCAGCGCGGAAAGAAAGAGCGCGTGTACGACCATCCAGTGATACCGGAAACGCAGATCGGGGTTCAACGCATCATAGTGCCCGAAGATCGCCGAGGCTTTCAGCACAAGGAAGTCCCACGAGAGCAGCGTACGCCAGTGCGTGTGGCCCGATTCACCCATGCCGAGCGGCCAGGGCAACAGGTCACAGAACAAGGCATAGCGACGCAACAGGTAGGGCACAACGCACACCGCGAAGGCGAGCAGGAAGCCGATCACGCCGTTGCGGGTAAGGCGCTTTCGTTCGGTGACGTAAAATGTGGCGAGCAGGAGCGGGCCGATACCAAGCAGTTCCAATCGCGCCAGGTACAAGAGCCCGCACAACAGGCCCAGAACGCGCAGGTCGCTTCCCCGCTTCCAGGCGATCAGCAGAAGTGGTAGCAGAAGCACGGGCAGCGTGTCGCTGAGCAACCGCCATGCGTAGTGCCTATTCAAGTCCACTTCGATGAACAGGAGTGTGCCAATGGCCGTTGCCCAGGCCAGGCCACGATGGCCCGGGCTGAGCAGCGCGAGCATCGCCCAGATCACGACCCAGTGCATCCCGTACGTGATCACATGCGATGCGCCCAGCGCAGGGCCGAACAGGAAATGGAACGCAGCCACCAAATAGGTGTAAAGCGGGCTCCACATTTCGACACCGCCGGGAGCGGGCAACAGGAGCGGGTTCCCTCCAAGGATCTGCCGCGCGCCTTTCTCATAGCACAGCCAGTCATCGGGCCGGCTGAGGAATTCGTTCGACAGCCAATCGCCAGGCGGGAATTGCACGCTGGCCACCAACACCCCCAGCAGGAAGAAGAGCACCGCCGCCTTTGCCGTCCGCAGAAAGGAAAAGGGCCACCTCACATCGCGGCTAAAGTTCGAGACGAGTTCCATAAACGCCGCAAGGCCGATCAACAGGAGCACAGAGATGATGATCCATGCCTGGCTCGATGCGGGATCACTGCTCCGGATATCACCACGTGAGGAGAAGAGGGCACCCAATTCGGTGTGAACGGTTATCGGATCCGATGGCCCAACCCAGCGGATGATACAGTCCACATCAGTCGTATCGCGTATCGCCCACACATCGTTCACGGCAGCGAACGGTAAGTGGTTGGGAGATGAGGTTGGCGCGAAGTACCGGGTGGGATCCTCGAACACGAATACCTCGGTCGCGGTCCGCACTTCACAGGTCGCCTTCCACGCACTGGTCCTGTCCACATAGAGGAACACCGCAACGGTCGCCGCCAGCAACGCCAGATGGGTCTTCAGCCGGCTCTGATCGAACTGGTCGATCGAGGCGAACAATAAGGCCGCGTTCACTATACCGATGAACAGCACCCACCCTCCGATGTCGAGGTTGAGGCGATGGACGGTCATCGCGTTGAACCAAAGCATGCTGATCGCGCAGAGCACGACCACGGATTGGATGAGGGTATGGCTGCGTGGCAGGTTCAAACGGAGCGTAAGATGGACCTTGCGGATCGCGTCACTTCTCAAGAAGGAGCTTACGCAGGTAGGCGTCCAGCGCGTGCACCTGCTCCGGGGTCAGGAATTTCTTAACGTGTAGATCACCATCCTCCTGTATGGCGATATACCCCAGGTCCTCACGGAGCTTCACGATCATCGCACCATCCGGTGGGGATGTACGGTCGGCGAACACCACGTTCTTCGCGTCTTTCATGGCTTCACCTACCGCCACGAAATGTTGTTCCGGCGATCGATGTTGTTCCCCCTTGTACGAGATCTCCATCGCCGGCAGTGTGTACGAACCCGGGTTCGCCACCTTCAACTCGTAAGCGATCGATCCGAACCTTGACGTGGTGCCGTTCACCACGCTCGTGCTGCTGTTCTTGTTCGGACCCGAAACGACAAGGAAGTCCTTGAGGTCAGGAAGCTCCATTCCATCGGGATGGATGTCCATGACCCACTTTACCTGGAATTGCTCACCCACGCGAACTGTATCGCCAGGTGATACGAACTGGATCAACGTGTCCTGGGCCAGAACGAACCGGCTTGCGAGGATCAGCGGAATAGCGAGTAGGGTGCGCATGGGGTGTCGAGCACCCCGAAGGTCGCTATTGCCGCACGATCCGCTGGCTCTTCACCGTTTGTCCGTCCATGCGCAGGTGGACCAGGTAGACTCCGCTCGCGACGGTCATGCCGTATCCACCGGCCTGTCCGTCCCACTGCACCGTATAGCGGCCTTGGGGCTTCGCGGCATCGATCAGCGTCACGATCTCGCGACCATCGGTGTCGGTGATGACCACTTGCACGCGCGCCTCATGGAACACATTGAAATGGATGCTGGCCAGGTCCCGCATGGGGTTGGGGTGGATCGGCATGATGTCGCCGTCCAGCCCGAAACGGTTCGGCTTGAAACCGACCATGCCGTCGAGCACGATGTCGAACTGGCCTTCCAACGCGTTCGGGCCGATCGATGTGAGCGGGATGATGCGCAGCGCCGCCTCCGGTTGCGAGGCCCATGGGTCGGCGGCGATGTAGGGGTCGCCCTCGAAGTAGAGTTGCGTGATCAGGTCCGGGAAGCCGGGCTTGGTCACCTTGAAGTGGATGTGCTTGGGGCGGTATTGCGCGCCGTTCAAGTACGCTCCCGGCACGATGCTCTCGAAAGCATATAGGCCATTGGCGTCGCTGAACATCGTCGCGCGCAGGTTGAACGCGGGCGAAGAATCATAAACCGCCGCATCATTCGCCTGCCACACTTCGATCTTGGCATCCGTCACTGGCGTCAGGCAGTCGTTGCTCAAGATGGCGCCGCTCAAGAACAGCCGGGTGCCTGGTTCATCCAGTGAGGCTACCTGTGCGGTGTTCGGGGAGCCCGGCAAGTAGTAGGGTCCGAGGATGTCATCCGTCGTGGCCGCGCAATCGCCCTTGACGGCAGAGGGGGCCTCTGAAGCGAACAGTGTGCGCGGCAGGATGAGCGAACCGAGGCCGAGCATCGATCCGGCCTTGAGGAAATTCCTGCGGTCCAGGTTGGCTGAGCGCTTGGCGTTGGGATCTTTCGCGTGGTCCATGGTCGTGAAGTTCAGTTCAGGATGATGCGTTGCGAGAAGGAAGTGGTCACGTTCGATGAAAGATTGCCGATCCGCAGCACATACACCCCTGCGGAACGGGATCGCAGGTCGATCGTCGCTCGCGCATCGTTCGTGCGTGATCGATTGACACTGCGGCCGCTGGCATCCATCACCTCGATCGCCCCGATGGAGGTTCCATCGCGTCGCGTGATCGTCACCAGTTCATCCGCTACGGTGATATCGACTTCGTTCTGGCCGACATCTTCTATGGAGTTCGTCCCTTCGATGCACGGTGCGAAGAACAGGAAGGGGAGATCGTTCGGTTGGCTCTGGAAGAACACGGACCAAGGACCATTGGATGCGTATTGATCACGCATGACGCCATATGTGAAGGCTCCGGAAGGGCCGCTGACCTGCTGAACGTGGAGCGTGTAAGCACCTGTGGGTAGGCATGGTTCGTCCTGGTCCGTTTGCGTGCCCGCCTCAGTGATCTCCAGTGTACCACTCTCCACCGTCAGGCCATCCTCGTCGGTGATCGTCCATGCGAAGTTCGCGTCGAGGACCGAACCATTGTTGTAGAGGAACACCCGGAACGGGGTGCAGGGCTCCACCGGGCAAAGGGTTCCATCGATGGGGAACACGCACGTGTCCAGATCGTCCAGGCCGTAGTACGTGAAGACCAGGGAGCCGACGAACGGTGAGGTCGGCAGGGTTTGACCGTCCAGCAGGGATGAACTGTGGGTCTGTTCACTCTCACCGATCCCGAAGAAGGCGACCTCCTCATGGGTGAGCGTTTCACCAAGGTCGTTGACCAGGCGGAAGGAGGGGTAGCTGAAGAACGTGCCTGGGGAAGCGTGCGCGATCACTTCGATGGCCGTGTCGCTGAACGCCGCGTAGGTCAGTGAAACGATGTTGAGTTCGGCGCAGGTGCCTTGCGCTTGTGCGTGCGAGCCGGTGGCGATGAGCAGGCCGGATGCGAGCGAGGTCCGGAGGGATGCTGGTGTGATCATGGTCGTCCTGTAAGGTTGAAGGCAAAGTTCCTTCGGTCCCCGACCGGCATCAATGGACGAACCCTTTCAGTGCTGGTACTTTTCACGGATGTGCGCACGGTACTCCACCGGTGTCATCCCCGTCGCCTTCTTGAACATCCGGTTGAAGTAGGCCGGATCCTCCATGCGCAACGCATGGCTCACTTCCTTCACGCTCAGGTCGGCGTGCAACAACAGCCGTTTCGCCTCGAGCAGGAGTCGGTCCTGCACAACTTCGCTCGCGCTCTTCCCGAGCCGCTTCTTCACGAGTTCGTTCAAGTGTCCCGGGCTTATCGCCAGGTCGCTCGCGTAGGCGTTCACCTGCCGCTTCATGAGGAACTCCCGGTCCACCTGATCGGTGAACCGTGTCACCGGGTCGGCATGGTCGGCACGGGTGGGCGTATCGCGATGCGCGGCTTGCTGCCAGTGCGCGCACTTCATCAGCAGGATGTTCAGGTAGCTGCGCACAACGCCCGCGAGCTCAGCGCCGACCGCCCCTTTTTCGAGCACATCGACCAAGCCCATCACTTCGGCGAGTTGCGCGCTACCGATCGGGAACGCCTGCGCACCGCTCGTCGCACGGAACAGGCCCTTCACATCGGTTGGAAGCCCCGGCTCCATCATCACATCCATGCCGAACATCACAACCGCGCCGCTGGAATCGGCTGAACGGCTCAGTTGGTGCACCTGGCCCGGGGCGACGAGGTGCACACATGGCGGCTTCACATGAACATGCTCCAGGTCGATCATGTGTTCGCCCGTGCCGGTGGCGAAGACGAACAGTTCATGGAAGTCGTGCCGGTGCACGTCATTGAGCACCGCCGTGTCGCGTGGTTCGATGCGCTCCACGCTGATCGTCGCGCGGCCTGCATCGGGCAGGTGGTGAACGGGGATCACTTCGGGCATGGCGCAATGCTAACGTCGCGGAGAGCGTTCGCGCTGCGCAAACTCCGGGCCACTCGTGGACCGCTGAGCGCTAGCGCGCGTTGCTCAGCTTGCGCTGGTACTTCCGCAGTTCGTCCCAGCGGTTCTCCACCATCATGCGGCATTGCTCGGGCCAGTTGCTGGGGTCGTGCAGGTGGAAGCGATCGCCGGCCTCATCGAGCACTTTCTTCAACTGCGTGGGTTTCGTCGCAGCGATGTCAGCCCAGGTCTTCAGGCCGTGCTTGTTCAACTGTTCGGCGATCTTCGGTCCGATGCCCTCGACGATCTTCAGGTCGTCCTGCTCGATCCGCTTGCCGAAGGTGGTCGACATCACCCGGTATACCTGCTCAGGCAGCGGTTGTGGTTTCACTGCGGCTTTGGTCGCCGCAGGCTTCTTCTTTGGTGTCTTGTTGACCTGTTGGTACAGATCATCAAGCTCCTTGATCAGCGCCGGGACACGCGCGGCTTCCTTCTCCAGTGCCGCGATGCGGGCAACATGCGCGGGATCGGCGACGATGCGTTCCACATGCCGCACCGAAGCGGTGGCAGGTTCCGCCGACACAGTACGTTTCGCAGCGACGAGGGCCATCTTCAACGAGGTCACTTCCGCGTTGAGGGCGCCGACCTCCTGTTCGAGGCCGCGTCGTGCCGCTGCGGTCTCCTCATCGCGCAGTTTCAGTCGTTGCGTAAGGATCGATCCCGAAAGGGCCAGCTTGCCCTCGGCGTCCGCCAGTCTTCTGCGAAAGCCCTCCACTTCGGCTTTTAGTGCGATCGTTGCACCCCGTGGGCCGGGTGTGTTCACAAGGCCAATGATCACCCCAAGGACCAGGGAGCCGAGCATCAGTGCCAGAACTGGCGTCAGACAGGCAAGGCCGGTCATATAGGCTTCCGCGAACGGGTTGATCATGGGTCGATCGTTTTCTGTTGGTGGTCAGGGTTGCGCTTCGAGGTGGATCTCCACACGCCGGTTCATCGCTTTGCCTTTACTGGTGGAATTGTCCGCGACCGGCTCATCGGGGCCCATCCCCAACGTGTTGATCCGGTCCTCAGGCAAACCCAGTTCGACAAGCCGTGCCTTCACGATCCCGGCGCGCTGCAGGGAGAGCCGCCTGTTGAGATCCGCATCGCCGTCCGCATCGGTGTGACCTGATACGATGATCCGATCCGCCGGATGGGTGAGGAGATGCCCTCGCATGGCGTCGCTCCAACGCAGTGCATCCTCGTTCAATTCCAATTCCTGCTTGTTCTTCCCGAACGGGATCACGAGCGACGACACCAACGCGGCATCACCGCTTGCTGAAGCAACCACCGGTTGGTCGGTTCCAGCTACGGGGAGACCCTGATCCGCGGTTGGATCCGGCGTGGCAGGTGTGGATGGCCCCAGATGGATGATCGCGGCACTGGTCACGCTGTTGGCATGGTCGGCGGGGGCTGCGCACCCGCAGGCACTTTGATGGGAGAACCACCACAGACCGCCCGTGATCCAGGCGGCGGTGATGGGAATGAGCAATAGCCGGATGCCTTTCATACCATCGGGCACAAGCGCTTTCCCGCTCACGGGAGATCGATCACCTTCGCGCGACCTGCTTGTGCACCTCAATGCTAGGCCGCGTCATCCCGGGTTCCAACAGGAATTTCTCAACACCTGTTCATGACTTCGCTTTCGGCTCCGCGTTAGCGCGTGCCACACCGACCGCCATGCGGAAGACCTTCTCGTTGGTCCTGTCCAGGTGCATGACCGTGGCTCCCTTCGCTCCCCACTTGCTTGGGTGCGGTTCGAACGCCTCTGGATGCCGTGCCAGGAGTTCGGCTTGCTGCTCAACGTTCAACATCAATACGGCGAAGCCTTCCTCGATCCACAGTGTCATGAAGGTCTTGCCCGATCTTCCGCCCGCCTTCTTCGGTCGCACGCGGTAGGCCGCCTTCCCGAAGTGATCGTATTCCTCACCGTTGAACTCGTTCAGGGCAAGGTCGCGCGCTGTGGCGATATCCATGGGATGAAGGTATCGGTCGGTGCGTTCAACGGGATCGTTCAATGCCGATCTTTCGAACCCGCCGTCAAAAGCGCCGGTAGCGTCCATGACCAAGAACAGACTTGAAGCCTTCAGCGACGGTGTGATGGCCATCATCATCACCATCATGGTATTGGAACTGAAGGTGCCCCATGTTCCGGATCTTCATGCGTTGCTGGATCTGTGGCCCGTGTTCCTGTGCTACGTGATGAGCTTCGTCTACATCGGCATCTATTGGAACAACCATCACCACCTCTTCCATACGGTGCATGGCATTACCGCTGGCATCATGTGGACCAACATGCACTTGCTGTTCTGGCTCTCCATGGTCCCTTTCTGCACAGCGTGGATGGGGGAGAACCATTTCGCGGCGCTTCCTACCGCGACCTACGGCGTGGTGCTTTTCCTCTGCGGACTGGCGTACACGTTCCTTTCGAAGGCGATCATCCGTCGGGAGGGGAAGGATTCGTTGCTGGCCAGGGCGGTCGGTAGCGACCGCAAGGGGATCGCCTCACAGGTGTGCTACCTCGTCGCAGTGCCGCTGGCCTTTGTGCATCCGGCGATCTCGGGCGCGCTTTACGTAGGCGTGGCCCTGTTGTGGATCATACCGGACCGCAGGATCGAACGCGTGCTCGACAAGGAATGAGCGGGATGGGCGATCTTGGTACACGAAAGCGGCAAAGCATGTTCCCTCCGATCCGATATGCCGACCTGGGAGTCCTGTGTTTCGCGGCGCTTCTCCCCGTTGCAGGGTTCTGCCAGTCGAAGTTGCCGACCACCGGTCCCGGTGATGGCGAACCCTTCGTTCTTGGTGTGGTGCGCAGCATCAACTCGAACGTGCTGGGCCAGACCCGGACCCTGAACATCTACCTGCCCGAGGGATACCACGACACCACCGCCACGTACCCGGTGATCTATGTACTTGATGGCTCGGCCAACGAGGACTTTCCCCATATCGCCGGTTTGGCGCAGTACATGAACATGTACGACCTGCTGCCGAAGAGTATCGTGGTGGGCATCGCCAATGTCGATCGCTCGATCGACTTCACCGCACCCACTCATAACGACAGCGACCGGGTCTGGGTCCCCCACAACGGAGGCTCCGCGCGGTTCATCGATTTTCTGGAGAAGGAGGTGCAGCCTTTTGTGGAGGCGAACTACCGCACGGCGGAAAAGAGAACGATCATCGGTCAATCGCTGGGTGGGTTGCTGGCTACACAGATCCTCTTCACGCGCCCCGACCTTTTCGACGACTACATCCTCGTGAGCCCGAGCCTTTGGTGGGACAATGGCTCACTGGCCGCAGGTGCCGACGCTTGGGTGAAGGCGCATGCGACTCTACCCAAACGGGTGTACATCGCCCTGGCTCCGGACGACGCGATGATGCAGAAAGAGATCGACGAGGTGGTGAAAGCGTTCAGCACCCATGCGAAGCCCCCGTTCATATGGTGGTATGTGCCCTTTCCTGAAGAAAGCCACTTGACCATTCTCCACCGAAGTTTGTACCGGGCCTTCGAGTTGATGAACGGAGGCAAGTAGTTCGCGCGAAAGGATATCACCTGATCTTCAAGAGTATGGCGAAAACGGCGACGAAGGGCAAAGGCACCAAGGATGATCCGTGGCAACTGACCACCCCACCGGGCACATCGGCCTACGCGATGTACAAGGACGATGGCGTCGATCCAGCGATCATCGTCTGCCAGGTCGGCGGAACGAAACTCACCTATCAATGGCGCGCGGTCGCTGACCTGCACGCGATGCTGAAGAAGCACGGCGACTGGATGGATCTGGGCGGGACTGACGAGCAGAAGCCTGTCAAGGAAGGTACGGTGGAAGCCTGGGGGCGCTCGGAGAAGAACCCGGTGAAGGGTTGGTACGGACTGAAGAAGGGACTGCGCGGACGCTTCGGTGTTTATATGCCACCGTTGCTCGAAGCGCTGGGACTTGCGGAAGTGACGCACGATGCGAAGAATAACCGCATGCGCGCAATCTGAGCCACGCTGACGAATATCAGGTCGACACGGGAGCGATCGATGATCTTTCGCGAAACGCCCGTGCGATGTGGTGGAAGGGGATCATCGTCTGGTTCGTGCTGATGGTGGGAGCGATCGCGAATGGAGCGGTACGCGTGAAATTCCTTATCCCCAATGCTGGCGAAGGCGTGGGGCATGTGGTAAGCACCCTGATGCTGTGCGTCATCATCCTCGTCATCACATGGGTCACCATCGGATGGGTCGGACCGGACGTTGCACGCACAGCTTTTGCCTTGGGCGTCTGCTGGCTGTTGATGACGCTCGTGTTCGAGTTCGGTGTGGGCTACTTCATCGGCCATCACACCTGGACTGAAATGCTCGCCGACTACAATGTGTTCAAGGGGCGTGTGTGGGTGTTGGTACTGATCACCACCGCGCTGGCACCGTGGATCATGGCGAAGGTCCGCGGACTGATCGTCTGACGCTCAGATGCCTCTTCATTGTTCCTAGGGCGCCGTGCCGAGAATGGAGCGCGCCGCGTGATGCCCCATCGCGAAGCAGCCTTGGAGAAGGAAACCGCCGGTGGGCGCGTCCCAATCCACCATTTCGCCAATGGCGAACAGGTGTGGAAAGCGCTTGAACGCGAACGATGAGGTCAGAGCCTCCGTGCGGATGCCCCCGACCGTGGAGATCGCTTCCTCGATCGGTCGCAAGGCGGTCACCTCCAGGCGCAGGTGCTTGACGTGATGCACCAGATCGGTTGGAGAGAGGAACTGCTCCTTCGTGGTGCAGGCCTTCAGCAGGGCCGTTCCCGCACGATCCAGGTTCAACGCTTCGGCGAATTCTTTCGACGGTCTTCCGTTCAATTTCTGGATTAGTTGCGCTTCGGTGTTGTTCGGCTTCATATCCAGGTGGACGAAAGCGGTGGGGGCGTTGCCCAGTGCATCGCGCAACGCAGGTACGATCGGGTAGATCGCGTTGCCCTCCAGTCCGTACTGCGTGATGGTGGCTTCGCCCAACACGGAGCGGTCGCCCGTGGTGACGCGGACGTTCTTCAGCGGCTTGCCCGCATGCGCTGCGATGAAGTGTTCAGGCCAGTTGATCGTGATGCCGCAGTTGGAGGGCTGGAACCGGGCCGCGTGGATGCCAAGGGGAGCGAACAGCGCAGGCCACTTGCCGGTGGATCCGGTGACCGGCCACGAGGCACCACCCAATGCGAAGAGGACGAAGTCCGCGTCAAGGGCTGTGCGGTCTTTGCCATGCTCCATGATCGGCCGTCCTTGTTCATCGAAGCCAGCGAACGTATGCTCCATGTGGAACCGAACGCCGCGTTCGATCAGCCTATCCCGGATCGTTTGGAGGACCTCGATCGGTTTGATGCCTTTGATCGGGAACACACGCCCGCTGGTGCCCACGAACGTGTCGATGAAGATCTCGTGCAGCCAGGCGCGCAGTTCCGTTGGCCCGAAAGCTGCGAGCGCATCGTCCAGAAAGCCTGATGGAGCGTACTGCCCCAACAGCGCGGTCCCCTCCGCGCTGTTCGTCAGGTTGAACCCACCCTGGCCGGCCACCAGGAACTTCCGCCCGACGGTCTTGCCCTGTTCATACAGGTCCACATCGTGGAAAGGTACCAGCACGTCAGCGGCCATCAGCCCTGCGGGTCCACCGCCGATCACCGCTATGCGCTTTCGCTCCACCGCCGCAAAGGACAACGATCATCCGTCAACTCCAATGGGTCCATGCGGATCGGCCTTATGCAATGATCGACTCCCCCGCATCGCTATTGCACCGGCCTCGTAGTCGTTCACCTAAATCACTCCCATGCTGCGCACCTCGCTCCTTGCCATCGCCCTGCTGTCCTTCATCGGGTCTTTCGCCACCGAACAGCCGGTCACCACAAGCATCACCGCCGTCAAAGTGTTCCTCAGTGGAGCGGAGGTTACGCGCACCGGCAAGGTGGATCTCACGAAGGGCACGGCGACCCTTGTGCTCGCTGGTCTCACTGAAGAGGTGGACCCCGCGAACATCCAGGTAAGCGGATCGGGGGCTTTTACCATCCTGGGCGTGCAGCACCGCTTGAACTACCTCGAAGAAAAGCAGGACCGCGCGGAGGTGGTGGACCTGAAAGCGAAGATCAAGGCCATGGAAGCGGATATCGCCAAAGAGCAGAGCCTGCTCGCGGTGCTGGAGAAAGAGGATGAGCGTCTGGCGAAGAACGATGTGATCGCCGGGGATCAGGGCCTGGCGCTGGAGCAATTGCGCACGATCAACGACTACTTGCAGGGTCGCCAGGAAGCACTTGCCCTGAAACGTCTGGAACGACAGGCCCGGCTGGCTGAACTGAACGAGACGCTGGGCAAACTGAAGCTGCAATTGGGACAGGTACAGGGGCGGAAGGCCCGGCCCACCAGCGAGATCGTTGTGGAGGTCAGTGCGAACGCGGCGGTGGACGCAACGCTTACAGTGAAGTACATGGTGCACAGCGCGGGGTGGAGCCCGAGCTACGATATCCGCGTGGAGGATATCACGAAACCGCTCCGCGTCTCCTACAAGGCCCAAGTGTACCAGAGCACCGGCGAGGACTGGAACAAGGTGCAACTGGCCCTGAGCAGCGGCGAGCCGGCCAGGGATGCCATCATGCCTGAACTGTATACTTGGCGGCTCGACTTCGGAAGACCGGTCGCGAGTGGATCGACGGCCCAACCCTACAACGCGACGGTTCGGGATGTGCGCGGGATCGTGCGCGATGCGAGTTCCGGCGAACCACTACCCTTCGTGAACGTGCTGCTCCAGGATGCTCAGGGCAAGATGATCAATGGCACCACCAGCAATGTGGACGGCTACTATGCCATCGCCATTCCCATGGCAGGTCGAACGTTGCAGTTCACGTATGTCGGTTACCAGTCACAAAATGTGAGCATCTATGCGGGCACGGTCAATGTCAACCTCACATCCGCGGTGCAGCTGAGCGCGTTGGAGGTGGTCGCCTATAAGACACCACTCATGGATATGACCGGAAGTTCCATGCAGTCCGTTTCCGGGGTGATCAACACACGCGAAGCAAGCCGTCGCCTTCGCCGCCAGCGCGTTGAGTTCGGCGAGGACGAATACGACGGTATGGAAGAGATCGAGATCGCTACGGCATCGCTCGCGGGGAACGTGGTGGAACGCGCCACGAACTTCGAATTCCCGATCAGCGTGCCCTACACCATTCCCAGCGATGGACAGAACCACCACGTGGGTGTACAGGAGCAGGAATTGACCGGCACGTACCGCTACTACTGCACGCCCAAATTGGATCTGGACGCCTTCCTGTTCGCAGAGGTCACCGGCTGGGAGACCATGAACCTGCTCGCAGGTCCGGCTTACATCTACTTCGAAGGCACCTATGTGGGCGAGAGCCTGCTCGACCTCACCGGGGTGGGCGATACCTTGGACATCAGCCTGGGCCGCGATCGCGGGGTGACCGTGCAGCGCACAAAGCGCAAGGATTTCAGCCAACGCCAGGTGGCGGGCGGGAAACGCACCGAGAGCGTGGGCTGGGAGATCGCCGTACGGAACAACAAGGCCCAGCCCGTGGACCTGGTGATCACCGACCAGTATCCGGTGGCTGTGCGCAGCGAGATCGAGGTAAAGCTGGACGACGCGGGTGGCGCTACCGTGAACGTGGAGAAGGGCTTCCTCACCTGGAAGGTGCGCCTCGAACCGCGCACCAATCAGCAATGGCGCTTCGGCTACAGCGTGAAAGTGCCCAAGGAACGGATGGTGGTGCTGGAATAGATCAGCGTGGGTCCGGTGCGAGCCATCTTCCAGCGATAGCGCAACAGCCCCTCATCCCTTCGGTGGCGCCTGCCGTGTCGGGATCAACCACTTGGGTGAAACGTTGCGCCAGGCGAGGTCCATCGCGTAGCGAAAAAGCCGCTCACTGACATGGTCCGTGAGAACGCTCGTCCACCCATGCTTCCCCAGCTTGCTTGTGACCGGGGCGAACGCGTCGGGATATTCCTCGATCAACGCGGCCTGCTGCTCCACGGTCAGTTTCAGCACCGCCCGTCGATCATCGACCCACAGCATCATGTAGGTCCTCTTCTTCACGCTGAAGTTGGGCCTTCCGAAGTGTTCCTTCACCGCGGTGCCTGGCATGTCCAGGGCCATGTCGCGCGCGATGCGGATATCCATGGGAGGGAGGGTGCCCTCAACCGCGGTATGCGATCCCGCTGATCTCCACGTTCACTCCACGCGGAAGTTCCTTCACGCCGACGGTCTCACGTGCGGGTGGATCGCCTTTGAAGAAGCCGGAGTACACACGGCTCACCTCCGCATAGAACTGAAGGTTGGTGATATGGACGGTGCATTTCACCAGGTGCTCATAAGTGAGACCGGCCGCTTCCAGGATCTTCCCCAGGTTCTCCATCACCTGCTGCGTCTCTTCGGTGATGTTGGCGATCTTCAGTTGACGTGTGGCTCCCACCTGGGCGATCTGGCCGCTGATGAAGATGAAACCATTGACCTCAACGGCAGGGGTGTAAGGGGTCCCGGCCGTGTCGTTATCGGCGGGGCGGATCGTGCGTTTCATGATATTCTGATACCCGGACGCGCCTATGCGTTCGGAAGGACGAAGATGCGCAGAACCGGGGCAACATCAAACGCCGGCCACGTACAGGGTCGAACGCGACGCGTGTTGCGGGCCCGTGCGCCCCTGTCGGCTAAGGCCTTCTGCGAAGGAGCGAGTTCCCGTTCTCGTCCGTGGTAAGCACTTCGCTCATGTGATCGAAGAAGGGGCGCACGCTGCGGTACATCGCATCCACTCGGATGAGAAAGTCGGGAGCCAGCACTTCGCGATCGGTGAACGGGTGGCGGAGCAGGAATTGTGTGCGACGCAGCAGGTCGATGGCCGCATGATCTTTGGGGAAGCCACGTGGAGCGGTCTTCAGTTGATCGCCGATGAGTCCGCCGAAATCCATTCGAACGGGCTTCGCGCTCAGCAGGCGTTGCCATGTTCTGTGATCCTGCACGATATCCGTGCGGATCCGTTTGAGGTCGGCCGGTTCAGGGCCCATGAAGCCGCAGGTGACCTGGGAACGGTCGCCGGGCTGTATCCGGAAGAAATAGCCCCCACGCAGTTCGGGTTTCACCCGGGCCAGTCTGCCACCGAAGCGTGGTGCGTAGGGTGGCCGGTCCTTGTGGAAACGTTGATCGGCATAGATGCGCATCAGGCTTTCCCGGCCATTGGCCGTGGCGATCCTGTCGTGGCGCCTCATACGTTCGATCAGCGCGTCGGCGAAGGACAACATGTTTCCATGCGCCGCTTGATAGCGGTCCTTGTTCGCAAGGAACCATTCGCGTTCGTTGTGTCGGTCCAGGTCGGCGAGGAACTCGAGCGACGCGCGCTCTATGCGCACCCCCATGGCCATCGCACTAGGGCTCCGTGGGCAGGCCGGCATCCTGCCAACCCGTTATCCCGGCGGCCATGCAGTACACCGTGGTGAATCCCAGGGCGACAGCGGCACGGGCTGCCGAAGCGGCCGCCGGACATTCCGGGCTGTAGCAATAGAACACGAGCGTGGCGTTCCGGTCGGCCGGGAGTTTGTCGGCGGTCACCTCATCGTACACCATCAGCTTCGCGCCCGGAACATGCGCTTCGGCGTGCATGTCCTCCTCGTTGCAATCGTAAACGAAAACGCCGGGGGACTTCAGCATGGCCGACAATTGGGCCGGGTCCAACTCCTTGACCGAGCCAGCGTGCGCGACCACGCCCGCATCGGGCTGACCGCAGCATGTAAGCGCAACCAACGAAAGTGTACAGGCAAGGAGTGTTCTGCGCATGGGCCGGGTCGGCATCGATCCGGGAATAAATCTATCGGAATTGCATAAAGCGATGTCGGTGGCTCTGGGTCGGCTTGGAGCGCTCATCCCAGGGTCCGCACCGCTCAAGCTTTCTTTCGCTTGGCGTTGGCGCGTCCGGTATTCTCCAGCGCATGTTGCTTCACCACGCTGGCGATCAGCGTCAGAGGGAGCTTTTCGTCCAGCGGGAAGCGCAGGGTGCCTTTGCCCGCGATATACGGCGCCATCGCTTTCTGGAGCTTCGCATCACCCTTCGGCAGGGGGTAAACACCCACGTGCTCCTTGTACCCCGCGAAGTACACGAGGAACGTGCCGTTCAGCTTGAAACAGGGTATGGCGTAGGAGATGGTCTCAACGGCCGCCGGTGAAGCCTTGCGGATGGTGGCCCGGATCTGTTCCAAAAGCGATCGCGTGGTGGGGGTGAACTCAGCGATGTAAGCGTCGATATCGGTGGGCTTGTTCCTCATCATCCCCGGGTGTCAAGGTCCTTCGAAGGTATGATCCTCCTGCTCCTGTTCGGTAGCGCAGCGAATGTTGTTCGCTCAATGCACCATTACCATCGCACACGCGGTGTTGCCTGCGCGCCCCGTGCAACGCACCGCATAGATCCCGGGAGCGAGACCGCTCACGTCCAGCGTATGCTCGGTACCGGGTGGTTCGTTCGTATCGATCGCCTCGTGCGCTGCTTCGCGACCGGTGGGATCCACCAAGACGATGCTGGTGAGGTCCGGCCACATTGTGGCGAGGTGCAGCACATCCTCCGCCGGGTTCGGGAAAGCGTTCACCACACCGTTGCGCGCGCGATCGGTTGTTCCGGTCACCAGTTCCTCGGTAATGCGCACATGGGTCTTGGTAATGTCCCCGTCGGGGATCCCATCCACCAGGTAATCGCGGTGATGCACGTAGGCCACGTAGAACGTTTCACCAGGGCGCCAGAAGAAGTCCATCGTAACGAACGATTGGTAGTGAACGCCTCCCACCAACGTATCTAGTTCCGGGCTGGACCCATGCACCTTCAACACGTTGGACCACGAGGTTCCCGCCGCCACTAAGGTGCCCCAGCCATCCGCGGAAAGATCCACGTCGATCGTGGCGTCCATCGGCCCCCAGGTATCGGACCAGGTATTGCCATAGTTACAGGGGAATTGCAGATAGGCATTGGGATCGTCGGGAAAGGAGGCCACACCCACGATGTGGTAGCCCAGGTATTCGAAACTTGTCGCTGATGTCTTGAAATAGGAGCGATAGCCAGGGTCCAGGCTCATCGTCGCCATCAACGTGGCATCGGGGAAATCCGCTACACCGGGCTGGCCAACCGGCGAGTAGAACACCACTGTGTCCGCGCTCGCTCCCGTACCGTAGATCTCCCAAACGGCATCCGCTCCGGTCGCCAGCGGTGGAATGGTATCGAACAACCTGTACACCACGCTTTGGCCCGGTGTGGGCATGTCCGATGGCATGATGGTGGGTTGCGCAGCAACACCCAGAGCCGTGCAGGCGAGGATCATCAATGGGAGGGAAGCGCGCATGGCAGCAGACTCTCCGTCAAATTTGGGGATAGGATCGATCACGGACACACGTGGGCCGTTCAGGTTGAACGCGTTTTGCGCAATGTGAGCGCCACGCCACCCAGCACAAGCACGGTTGCCAGGCCCAGCCGAAGACCGAACGGTTCGGCCAGCACCAGCACACCGGCCACCGCTGCGAGTATGGGTACGAACAATTGAAGGATCGCGGCTCTCGTGGCGCTCAGATGCTTCATCGCCGCGTACCAGGCCACGTAGCCCAGCGCGGAGGCGCCGGCACCAGAGAGCGCGGCGAGCAACACGCCCTTCCGTTCGATCGCCATCGACGACCAACCGATCAACGAGACCAACAACACTAAGGGCACGGCACGGGTGAAATTCCCAGAGGTGCGCAGCAGGGGATCACCTGCTCCTCGTCCTCGCAGGGTATAGAGGCCCCACGCAGCGCCAGCCACGGCCATCAGGAGCGCAGGCATCGGGGGCGGCGCTTGCAGTCCGGGAAGCAGAAGGTGGACAAGGCCGCACAGGGCGATCGCCAGTCCGCCCCATTGCCAGGCGGATGCGCGTTCACCGGAACGCCATGCCGCCAGCAGCATCGTAGCCTGCACGCAACCGAAGAGGATCAGGGCGCCCGTGCCGGTGGTGAGCCCGTTGTAGGCGAAGGAGAAGGGCACTGCGTACAGGAAGAGGTAGAGGGCCGAGGGCCAGTCCCCACCAATGCCTTGGGACATGCCTCGGTGCCGCACGATCGCGATCACCACGAGCATGAGCGCACCGGACGCGATCCGAACAGTGGAGTAGGAGGCCGCATCGATCGCACCCGCACCCAGGGCCATGCGGCAGAGCAGCGAGTTCGCCGCGAACATCAGCAAGGCGAAGGCCGTGGTCGACACGGCGCGCCAGTTCATGAACGTCCGTTGCGGTTGGCCAGCTTACCACCCACCCATGCCATGGGCAGGTACGCCACACCGACACCGATGATCATCACGAGGATGTTGGGTAGGATCGGGTTCATAGGTTGGTGGGAGTGTGGGTTGAAGATAGCGCCTGCGATACGGCCACTGGGGATCAGGTTCTTTCGACGAAGTTCTCCTACATCAACCGTGCGGCTGATCATGGCGAACAAGGACATCTCCATTTTCCCCCTTCCTCCAGCATTCAGTTGATCCCCCGGAGGCAACAAGTCCCCGGTTAAGGTTCCTTGCGCGGCAGCCGCGTCCAGAAAATGATGGAGAAGGCAAGCCCTGCGAAGAAGATGGATGCCGCACGTGCCGTGTGCCCAGACCGCAGGCCAAGAAATGCGGATACGGTGCAGCAGATCATGATGCCGACGATCAGGAGCAGGATGGCGTTGCGGCGACGGTTGGTGTTCATGAAGGTGAAGCTAGTGGAGCCCGGCGTGTAAGGTGTTGCCCGTCGCACTGAGTGGAAGGTGATCGGCGATCCTATGCAGCGGAGCCCGCATTCACGAACGCAATGGCATCGTCCAGTTGCGAAACATCGAAGTAGCGCTCCAGGCGTCCCCTGCTGGCGCGTTGGAAGAAGAGGTTGTCCAGCGGCACCAATGCTTTGAGCACGTTGGAATGGGCCACGATGGCCAGGTGCCCCAGGTGGGTGTAGTTCCGAAGTCCCCACAGCATGTCCTCGAAGAAGGCCTTGGCGCTGGTGGCGGAAAGTTTCATCTCGTCCAACTTCACCAGCACGTTCACCTGCTTCGGGCCAGCGCCGCGCTTCGCTTCGAACCACTTCTGGCACAACTGCTCGTCGGTTTCCGTGAAGCCATCGATCACTTCAATGGCCAGGACGTTGTCCGGGAAAGTCTTCAATTGTTCGATCATGGTCGTTCGTATTCGTTCAACACGCTACAAGATACCCGCACCAGAACCGGACCATGTCGGCATTTTTCTTGTTGCCCTTGGCGTCATGAAGAACACAAAGGATGCAGCGAGGAATACGCGACTACTTTGGGGCAGGCCGAAATGGCGCGGCAGGGAGTTGAGCATGACCACGTTCTTCCTGCTTTCCATCTGTGTGGCGGGTGCGATCGTCGCGGTGTACTACCTGTTCAAACTGCACGTGATCTGAGATGCCGAAGGAGGTCGCGGTTTCCACAATGCGTGGCGCAGCTTCCTCAACGATCAGCCTTTGAGCCGCAGGTCGAATTTGAAGACATCGGTCACGAATGCGTGCTGTGGCTATCACCGAAGTTCTCCTTCGTCAACCGTACGGCTGGCAGCGGGCTTCCTTTCCACAAAATACATTTCCATTTCCCCCTTGCCCTTCGCCTGCACTTTTCCGCGCGCGGTGAACGCGAATGCGTGCAGGGCCTGCCCGGTCACGGTTTCACCATTCTTATCACGGTCGACCCGATGGGTCGACGCTGCATCGTCTTCGCCGATGATCGCGTCCTTCACCAAGGCATAGGTCGCTTCACTGATGTTCACCTGCCCGACTTCACCGGATGATTCCATACGGCTGGCCGTGTTCACCGTGTCGCCCCAGATATCGTACTGGAATTTCTTCACGCCCACGATGCCTGCCACCACAGGACCGGTGTGGATGCCGATGCGGATCTCGAAGTAGGGGAGGCCTGCTGCGATCTTGTGTGCTTTGCCCTCGGAGATGAAGTCGCGCATCTCCAGCGCAGCGCCTATCACATCGGTGGCGTGCGTGGTGTTGGGCGTGGGCAATCCGCCAGCGGCCATGTAGGCATCGCCGATGGTCTTGATCTTCTCGATCCCGTACTTCTCCGCGATCGCATCGAACGCACTGAAGCATTCGTGCAGGTCCCGCACCAATTCCTTCGGGGTCAGTTGTTGGCTCATGGCCGTAAAGCCTTTGAAGTCCGTGAACAGCACGGTGACCTGATCGATATGTACGGCCTCGGCTTCGCCCTTCGCCTTCAATTCCTCCGCGACTTCCGCAGGTAGGATGTTGAGGAGCAACTCATCGCTCCGCTTGCGGGCTTTGCTGATACGGTTGCGCTGTAGGAGGAACACGCCTGCGAAGAGCGCAACCAAAGCGAAGCCGCCCATGAACCCATTGCGCACGAGCTTTTGCTTCTGGATCTCCTTCGCCTGCACTTCCTTGTCCTTGCCCAGCAATACGATCTGCTGTTCCTTCTTCTCGGTATCGTACTGGATCTGGAGAGTTGCCACGGCCTTCGCCTTGTCCGCGTTGAGCACGCTATCCTTCATGACGGCGAACTGCTTCTGGTAACTGAAGGCCTCGTTCACGTTGCCCTCTCGCTCGTAGAGGCGCGCCAACTCATACAGGGCGTCCTGTTGTTCTTTCAGCATGCGCAGTTCCCTGCCAAGTTCCAAGGCCCGGAGCAAGAGCTTCCCCGCTTCGCTGCGAGCTTTTATCGGGCTCATTCCGATGGCCTGCAATTCTGCACCCGTGGCGTTGCCCAGTAGACGTCCGTAACCCAGCAGGGCCCAGGTCTTGTCCTGGTATGCGCTGGCCCGGAGATCATGTCCTTCAAGCGCCGAACGGTAGTACCCAGCGGCCTCTTGAACCTTGCCCTGTGCAGCAAGCACGTCGGCGAGGTACCCTTGCGCTTCGTAGTAGCGCACTTTCCTGTAGGCGGAATTTTTCCGCACCGTCTCCTCGAGCAGGCGCATCGATGTAGACAGGTAGTGGATGGCACTGTCCGGCATGCCCAGGGACCCGTAGAGGCGCCCCACCTGGTTATTGAAGTAGAGGCGTTCGTCCAGTTCGAGCGGGTGCTCGAACTGGCGCAAATGATAGGTTAGTGCGGTGCGCAGGTCGCCCATGTCGCGGTAAACGGTCGCCAGCGCATCAAGTGCGCCTCCTATATCACGGGCGAGACCCAGTTCATTGGCCAGGTCGAGGGTGAGCAACCCTTCCTGTACCGCCTTCTTGTAGTCGGCCTGTTCGCTTGCCGCTAGGCTCAAGTAGCCGTGTGCCCAAATGGACCAGACCTTGTTGCCGTCCCAGTCGAAAAGTGCGGTGGCGCGTTCCAGATCACGCTGTTTTGCGACCCTGTCCGAGGCGTTGGGTTCGTAATCGCCCAGGGAGAACAGACACATTGCGACCCCACTGCTGTCACCGGCCGCGCGATAGTGGGCCATGGCCCGTTCAAGCAATGCCGAGCTCGTGCCGTTCCAGTAGAGGATCTCTCCTGCCAATGCATGGTCGCCCAAAGAGTCTGCGATCTCCAGGGAACGCTGGAACCTGAACCGCGCAACTGCGGGATCACGGTGGGCCGATATGTAGTGCGGCGCACCGTGGGTGATGGCCCAGGAGCGTGGGTCACCACTGCGCATGGTTGCCGTGTCCGCCAACCTGTTCACCGAATCGCAGCGCCCGTACTTGGCCAGGTAATAGTAGGCCCAGCGCTGGCTTACCCAGGCGTCGGTCAGCGCCTTGTCGTCCTTCAGCTTCTGCGCCAGCGCGATAGCCTGTAGCGCGAGATCGAAGGCGCGCTCCGGATCGATCGTGGAGCACGTTTTGGCCAGTGCAGCCAGCGTATGCGCACGCTCGCTGTTCTCATGCGTCTGCCGGGTAAGCGCACGCTCCAAGCTGTCCATGCGCGCGCGTTGCGCCTGCGAGGCCAAGGCAAGCACGGAACAAAGCAGGAGCAGCGGTGTTCTCGGCCTCATGTGTGCAATGCAACAAAGTACATCTCCATCTCGCCCTTACCCTTCGCCTGTACTTTGCCGCGCGGGGTGAACGTTAGGCCAGGCTCGTTCTTCACCAGGGCATAAGTGGTTTCGCTGATGTTCACTTGTCCGACCTCCCCGGACGATTCCAAGCGGCTGGCCGTGTTCACGGTATCGCCCCAGATGTCGTAGGCGAACTTCTTCACGCCCACGATACCGGCGACGACGGGGCCGGTGTGGATGCCGATGCGGATCTCGAAGTAGGGAAGGTCCAAGGCCAGCTTCCGGACTTTGCCTTCGGCGATGAAGTCGCGGATCTCGAAGGCGGCCCGCACCACGTCCATCGCATGCGTCATGTTCAGTGTCGGCAGGCCGCCCACCGCCATGTATGCATCGCCGATGGTCTTGATCTTCTCGATACCGTGCTTCTCCATGATGCGATCGAACGCTGAGAAGCACTCGTGGATGTCCTTGACGAGCTGCGTCGGGGTCAACTTCTCGCTCATCGCGGTGAAGCCCTTGAAGTCCGTGAAGAGCACGGTGACCTTCTGGAAATGCTTTGCCGCGGCCTGCCCATTGGCCTTCAGCTCCTCGGCGACCTCTTCCGGCAGGATGTTCAGGAGCAGGTCGTCGCTGCGCTTCTTCTCTTCGCGCAATTCGCGCGTTCGCTCAAGGACCTCACGTTCCAATTCCGCATTGCGGGCCAGCACAAGCCCATGCGTCATGTACTCTCCTTCACGTAACCGATAATCGGGATCGCTGCCATGAACATGGGCCACCCACCATCCGCCGTTCAGTCTCTTCAGGATCGTGGTATGCCGATACAATTCCTTTGAAACAGCATCTCCCACGCCCATGATCCAATAGGCATCCCCTTCCACCCATGCCACTTCACCCCAGATGCGCACCTCCTTCCAGATGAAATGGATGGTGAACCCATGCGGGTATTGATCAACTCCCTTCTGGTTCATCGCACGATACTGGGCCTTGCCCACCGCGCGTTCGTGCAGGCCCGTTCCAAAAAAGGTCACATCCTCGGCGCACACGGCGAAGCGCCCATCCAGATCACGGCGCGCATAGCTCTGCCAGAAGGTGTCGTGAGTGGCTAGCGCCTCCTGTTCAGCGGTTCGCGTTTCAGCAAGGGGCTCCATGGGCGGTCGAGCGCGATGTGAGCGTCCGGGTCGATGACCAAGATCGCCCACAGTCGTGCTTTCGCCACAAAGTACATCTCCAGATCCCCATTGCCCTTTCGTGCTGTCCGGATCGATCTTGCCTGAGGCCTGCTACCACTTCCCCGCGTAGTCCAACGGCACCGTGCTGATGGATGCGAGGTATCCATAGTGCAGGTTGTTCAGTTGGCGGAAGTGGTGGAGGTCATGTGCCACCCAATTCGTCAATAGGAGATCGCAACTCACCGGCCCCACCGTTGGATGCATGTAGGCATTGCCCCACGGCGCATCCGTTGAACCGCGCAGCAATGCCACCGACCGATCGCGTTCACCGATGAAGCTCGCCACCTTGGCGTCGAAGTCCTGATCCATGTATTTGCGCTCGGTGACCCACGCCGGTGGATCGATCTTGGGCCATGGCTTTTCCGGTGTTTCCAATGTGGAGGACAGTCGAGCGCGGAAGTCCTCGCGCTCTTCGTCGCACAGGTGGCAAATGATCTCCAGGGCGCACCACTTCTCTGGTGCAGGTTTCCAATGGATCTCACGCGGTGTGAGACATGTGAACAGCGCGCGGAACACGTCTCCGTGCCGGGCGAGTTGATGGATAAGGTAGGAGCGGTCCACAGCAGGAAGCCGAAAAGTGATCAGCTTAACGGAACACCAGCACCGCGAGCACGACGATGGTGAGCGACGTGAGCAAGGCGACGCGCCCCAGCACGGCGATCTTGGCCATGTACATGGCCGCGTTCCCTTGGCGTGCCTTGCGGGCGTAAGATGAGTTGATGCCAACCACCGCGCCCAACACCAGCACGAGCGACAACTTGGCCACGAGCAAGGGCGTGAACGCCAGAGCCCCCCAGTAGGGTGTCATCAGGTAGCCACCGGTGAGCACCAGCAGCAGCAGGCCGAACTGCCCCATGCGTGCGATGGGGAAGGCGTTCAACAGGAACTCGGCGCGCTTGGCCGGTTCCATTTTCCCGGCGGCCATACCCAGGAAGAGGAAGGCGAGTCCACTGCCAAGGCCCATCGCCAGGCCAATAAAGTGAAGCATCAGGATCGGTTCGCGCATGGTGGTGCGGTTTTATGGCGGTGGCTGAAAGATACCGACGGGGCGCGTTGCATCATACGCGGTCAGCGGTCGCGCATCGCGCGTTCGCGATCGTTTCAGGCACTACCCGAGGCCAGCAGTGCGGGCCATTTGCTTCACCCGTTTCAGTGCTTCCCGACGCTTCTTTTCCTTCAAGGTGTTCATGACGCGCTCAAGCACACGCTCCTTGAGGTCTATAGGCTCGGTCTCTTGGGCGCTGCCCCAATCCCGCTGGGACAGGTCCATGGCCAGTGTTTGTTCGACCACGAGTAGTGCGACCTGGTCGGCCTTCTCTTCCGCTCCAGATGCGTAGTAGGCGTCCATGATGGGAATACCCATCCTCTCCATGGGGAAGCCCTCCTGGGGTATCACGCGCATACACTGGTCGAGCAACCGTTCAGCATCCTGGTAGCGATGGTGCGTACACAGGCGCTTCGCCACCGCCGCCATCTGCAAGCGGTAGTTGGTGTTCATCATGGCCTTGGTCTCCGTTGCGTTCTCCATGCCCGACCAATCGAAGTCGTTGAGGAAAAGGGTCAGGCATCGGTCCTCCTCGATCCCATTGAAGTCAGCGCTGTCCTTGGGAGGTTTGGACGGCATCAGGTGGTACGCAAGACCCTCGAGGGAGAAATACTCCGTCAGGTCCAATGCGGTCGCAGGGAACATGGTGATGACGAAGTGGAAAGGGCGCTTCCATTGGTTGGACCGAAGCATGTCCAGGAGCGCGATGCCGCTGCGCGTTAAATGGGACTTCGATATGGTCCATATCAGCGTATCCCCACCCACAACAGGAAGCGTGAAAGTCTGGCTCGGCAGGTCCAAAAGGGGTGTCCAATAGATGTCCTTGGACAGTTTCTTCTGTTCCACTCCTTGCAGGAAGGTGTCCACCGCGATACTGGCCAGTGGCTCCTTGCGGAGCAAAGCCACATCGGTCAATTCGCGTTCGTAAACACTATCGGCGAGGGTGAGGGGCAGCGGATGTGCGGTGCGATATCGCCAGTAGGCGATCTGGCGGGGTAGGTTGAACTGGCTCATATTCACAACCGTGACATCCGTGCGGAACCCCTTCGTCATCTGCACGAACCGGAGAGGAAAGGTGTCGTTGTCCCCGTTCGTGAAAAGGATG
>JBDTNF010000065.1:0-9828 GCA_039933875.1 Flavobacteriales bacterium
ACCGATTCTTGGAACAGCACCGCACTGCCCTACTACTTCGGCCTTGCGTTGTTCGCCGCGTTGGTCTCGGTATACACTGTGCGCGTGTACCATGGCATCAATGCGCGCTTCGACCGCTACAAGAACCCGTGGGCGAAGGCGGTGATCGGGGGCGTGCTCCTCGGCACACTGATCCTGCTCTTTCCGCCGCTGCTGGGTGAAGGTTACGATAGCGTGGAGAAGCTACTGGACGGGAGCGCGCCCCTGCTTTCCAGCTACGCCCCGCTGACCATGGAACTGGGTGCGTGGAACCTGGAGGCGCTCGTGTTCGGCCTGATGCTGTTGAAGGTGGTGGCCACTTCGCTGACCCTGGGATCAGGTGGCAACGGAGGCATGTTCGGTCCTTCGTTGTTCATTGGCGGCATGTGCGGCTTCGCCTTCGCGCACGGCATCAACCTGCTCGGCTTCGCGCAGCTGAACGAGGTGAACTTCACCGTGGTGGGCATGGCCGCCGTGCTGAGCGGCGCGATCCACGTACCGCTCACCGCGATCTTCCTCATCGCCGAGATCACGGGTGGCTACGCGCTCTTCGTGCCGCTCATGCTCGTCTCCTCCATCAGCTACCTGATCGCGCGATCGGTGCAACCGTATTCGATCTATAGCAAGCCGGAACGCGACAAGGCGACGTAGGCCCGGCAGGATGTATCTCGGTCCTGAGATCCGATCGCAGGAAACTTCATGCGGGCTTTGCGCGCCTGTTACACGCCCTCCCGTGCTTTGCGGCTCAATACTTACCCCATGACCACATTGATACGCAAGCACAGCGCCAGCCTCCTGGCCTATGCACTTGTATTCGCTCTCGCCTCCCTCGCCTCGCTCTTGAGCATGGTGGGCTGACCTTCGCATCGGTTGCTGAGGGATCGGACGCGAACTTCGCATCGTGGACGCGTATCCGGTAAGCGCCCAAAAGGGACGTCATATCTTGGCGCGGAACACCGGATCATGCGCTCTCCACTCCAACCGTCCTTCTTTCGGGCTTACATGTTCGGGAAAACGTTCGATCCCAACCGCTCCAATGGAATGCGGAGCGACCAGAGCCCATGACTGCCACCGGCCATGGATGGCGAGGCGGACATCACCAGGGCATGCTTGTCATTGAACGGCTGCGGCCGGAAGCGCGAGACCCAATCGATCACGTTCTTCAAATGCCCCGGCATCGATGCGTTGTACTCCGGCGATGAGATCACGAACGCATCGTTCGCCAGCAGGCGATCGCGCATGCGTGCGGCGCCTTCGGGGATCTGCTTCTCCTCCACATCCTGGTCATAGGAGGGGCAATCGAATTCGTGCATGTCCGCATAGTCCACTACGCCACCGTGCTCGCCGATCACGCGTGCTGCGTTCCGCGCAAGTAAGATGTTATAACTGGCCTTCCTCAGTGACCCGGAGAACACCAGGAAATGCACTGGCTCGCGCATCCGGTCGTTCGCCGCTGTTGGTGTTCCGTTCTCCGTGTCTGCCATGGTCGTTTCCTTTATGATCCTTGAAGTTCATGTCGTGATCATGGGATCGGTGCTGCGGAAGCGGAAAAAAGGCCGCCTGGCATCCACCGGTTCACGGTTCCAGCCACCGCACCAGATCCTCGAGCATCGCGGCGCTGATCGTGTGGCCTTCGGGATAGGTCTTCAGCCCCGGGCTGATGCCGAGCGTGCGCAGGTAGGTGTTGGCCTCGTTGGCATAGTGCACGGGCAAGGTGGCGTCTAGCGTGCCATGGCTGATGAACACCTTCAGCTTGGTTAATGCAGGCGACGGTTCCACCATCGGCTTCACTTCCTCAAGCAAGCGACCGCTCATCACAGCGATGCCGTGCACGAGATCCGGGCGCGTCAGTGCCACGCTGTACGACATGATCGCGCCCTGGCTGAATCCGCAGAGGACCACGCGCTGCGGATCAAAGGAGTGGGCCTTGCCCAGTTCTTCGATGAAGGTGATGAGCGTGGTGCGTGCGTGTTCCGCTTCTTGTGGCTTGATCACCGGCGCACCGGTGGAGAGGTCCACCTGGTACCACGCATAGCTATCCGGACCCAGGGTAATGGGCGCGCGTGCGGAGATCACGAGGTATTCACCCGGCAGGCGATCGGCGAAAGAGAAGAGGTCGCGCTCGTTGCTGCCCACGCCGTGCAGCAGGACCAGGAGCGGCGGATGTGCGCTCGCCACTGTGGGCTGGCGCACGAGGTACCGCAAGCTGGTGCCCTTGGTCTGGGCGGAGATCGAAGTGGACAGTGTCATGGCGAGGGTGGCGATGATGAATGACGTGCGCATGTGTTCCATCCCGGTCACGGGGGGTCAGGCCTTGGCGATCTTCACCGAGGTCATCGACAAAGACCCGGCCAAGGGCTTATCGTTGAAGAGGGATACCTGGTCGTCCCTGCCTTGAAGAGCGAGCGTGTATAGCAGCGGCAGGTAGTGCTCGCTGGAGTTGATGGCGAGATCGAACGCGCGCCCCTGTGTATGGAAGTTGATGAGCGAGATGTGGTCCCCACTGAGGATGGCCTTGTTCATCACCTCGCGGGCCTCCTGCGCCCAGTCGAACGCGTAGCTCTCGCTCAGCCTGTCCCAGGCCGCCATGCCCAGGTTGTGCACCATGTTGCCACTGCCGATGATCAGCACGCCCTTATCGCGTAACGCAGCGATCTCCTGCCCGAGGGCATAGTGCCGTTCCGGTGTGAGCGTGTGGTCCAAACTCATCTGGATGATGGGCACATCGGCTTCCGGATAGAGGTGCTTCACCACGGACCATGCACCGTGGTCGAGGCCCCACTTGTAGTCCAGGGTTACCGGCGTACTGTGTACCATGGCCTTGGTCTCTTCGGCCAGTGCGGGACTGCCGGGCGCAGGGTATTGCACATCGAAGAGCGCTTTTGGAAAGCCGCCGAAGTCGTGGATCGTTTGCGGATGTTCCATCGCCGTTACCTGCGTGCCGCGCGTTTCCCAGTGCGCGCTCACGCAGAGGATCGCGTTGGGCCGTGGCACCTCCTGTCCCACCTTCCTGAACCCAGCCACGAACTCGTTCTCCTCTATCGCGTTCATCGGACTTCCGTGGCCCAGGAAGAGCACGGGCATGCGTTCGGTGCGGGCGAAAGGTCCGGTGATGTTGGCGAGTCCTCTGAGGTTCATGGCTGCGGCGGCCAGTGGTAGGCTGGCCAAGGTTTTCAGGAAGTGGTTGCGTTCCACGGCACGTACGATCTAAGCCTGCTTCACGAACTGGACCTCGGCGCTGATGCGCACTTCATCGCTCACCAGCACACCTCCGGCTTCCAGCGCGGCGTTCCAGTTCAATCCCCAATGGGTGCGGTTGATGGTGCCGCTGATCGAGAAGCCCATCTTCTCATTGCCCCAGGGGTCCTTGTTCACGCCGCCGAACTCCACGTTCAAAGTTACCTGCCTGGTCACACCCTTGATGGTGAGGTTGCCTGTGAGTTCGTGGTCGCTGCCCTTCCGGGTGAAGGATGTGCCGGAGAAGGTGAGTTCAGGATGGTGTTCCGCGTCGAAGAAGTCCGCGCTCCGCAAATGCTTGTCGCGGCTTTCGTCGTTCGTGAAAATGGATGCGGCGTCGATGTTCACCTGCACGGCGGCGGTGCTCAGATCACTGCCCACCATATCGATGGAGGCGTTCACCTTGCGGAACGCACCTTTCACGTTGGATATCATCAGGTGCTTCACCTCGAAGAGGAGCTCGCTGTGCGAAGGGTCCAGGGTCCAGATGGTGCGGGATGTGGTGGCTGTTGCGGTGTTCATGGCGCTTGCTTTTGTTGACGATACAAAAGTGCGGTCGTCCAAAAGCAGAGCGGTAGCACGATCCGGTAGAAGGGTTGCACTCAGGCCATCCGTCGGAGCAGTTCAGCGGTGTCCCGAAGGCCGGGTCGCTAGGCTTCCTTGCCGCGCTGCACCCGCATCTGTAGTACACCCACGAAGAACGCGAAGGCCATCGGCCCATAGATGTAGCCTTTCGGAAGGTGCTGTCCCATAGGCTCGAACCGCACACGGATCGGTCACATGCCGCGGATCGCGGAACAACGTTCACTCCAACCGCTTCCCCCGCAATCGCAAGCTGTTCGCGATGACGCTGACGCTGCTGAAGCTCATGGCCGCAGCGGCCACCATTGGTGAGAGCAACCAGCCGAGCGAAGGATAGAGCAGGCCCGCCGCGAGCGGGATACCCAGTGCGTTGTAGCCGAATGCGAAGACAAGGTTCTGCCGGATATTGCCCATCACAGCCTGTGAAAGTCGACGTGCGCGCAGGATGCCCACGAGGTCGCCTTTCACGAGCGTGATGCCCGCGCTCTCCATCGCCGCATCGGTGCCGTGGCCCATGGCGATGCCCACGTCCGCCGCGGCCAATGCGGGCGCATCGTTCACGCCGTCGCCGGCCATGGCCACCACGCGGCCTTCCTTCTGCAGGCGTTGCACCACGGCGCTTTTCCGTTCGGGCAGCACACCGGCCTCCACCTCGCTGATCCCGAGTCGTTGCGCGACGGCCTCGGCAGTGCCTTGTGCGTCGCCGGTGAGCATCACGATGCGCAATCCCTCTTTGCGCAACGCATCGAGCGCGGCCTGTGTGGTGGGCTTCACGGCATCGGCGATCGCGAGCATGCCTCCCACTCGCTTGTCGATGCCTATGAAGATCGCCGTGGCGCCTTCGCGCCGATGCTGTGCCGCCAAGTCGGACAATGCACCGGCATCAACAGCATATTCCTTCAGGAACTCCGCACTGCCCAGGACCACGCGCTTGCCTTCCACCATGCCCAATACGCCTTTGCCAATGGGCGAGTCGAAACCGGAAACCTCTGGCAGCTGTAGTTCGCGTGATCGCGCGGCCTTGACGATCGCTTGCGCGAGCGGATGCTCGGACACACGCTCCACGGCCGCAGCGATGCGCAGGAGTTCATCTTCGGCGAAGCCTTCCGCCGGGAAGATCCCGGTGACGCTCGGTTTGCCCTCGGTGAGCGTGCCGGTCTTGTCCACCACGAGCGTATCCACCTTGCCCATGCGCTCCAGCGCTTCGGCGTCGCGGATGAGCACACCCATTCCTGCGCCCTTACCCACGCCCACCATGATGCTCATGGGTGTGGCCAGGCCCAATGCGCACGGGCAGGCGATGATGAGCACGGACACCGCTGCCACCAGCGCGTAGGTGAAGCGAGGCTCCGGTCCGACGACCATCCAGACGATGAAGGTGAGCACCGCGATGCCGATCACCACCGGTACGAACCAGCCCGCCACCTTGTCCGCCAGCCGTTGGATGGGCGCGCGCGAACGTTGTGCTGAGGCCACGAGCTGCACGATGCGCGCGAGCACCGTATCGGCGCCCACTTTTCCAGCGCGCACCACCAGCGCACCGGAGCTGATCAGCGTGCCACCGATCACCGCATCGCCCACGGTGCGTGTCACGGGCATCGATTCGCCGGTGATCATGGACTCATCGATCGCGGAGCGACCTTCGAGCACTTCGCCATCCACGGGCACGTTCTCCCCCGGCCGCACCCGCAGGCGATCGCCCACGGCGATGTGGTCCATGTCCACTTCCTCGTCGGTGCCATCGGGGTTGATGCGCAAGGCCGTGCGTGGCGAAAGGTCCAGCAGCGCTTTGATGGCGCCGGACGTGTTCTCCCGCGCGCGCAATTCCAGCACCTGCCCCAGCAACACCAGCACGGTGATCACCGCCGCCGCTTCGAAGTAGACGCCGACCACGCCATGCGCCACATGGAAGGCCGCAGGAAAAATGCCCGGCGCGAACAGGGCGACCACGCTGTACGCCCACGCCACGCCGATGCCCATGGCGATGAGTGTGAACATGTTGAGGTGCCCGCTGCGCAAGGAGGCCCAGCCGCGCTGGAAGAAAGGCCAACCCGCCCAGAGCACCACAGGTGTGGCCAGGGCGAATTGGATCCAAACGGAGACATGCGGCGCTATGATCGTGTGCAATGCGGGGAACAGATGCGCGCCCATCTCCAGCAGGAACACGGGCACGGTGAGCGCTACGGCGATCCAGAAGCGCCGCGTCATGTCGATCAACTCTTCGTTCGGCCCGCTGTCCTTGGTGATCGTTTCCGGCTCCAGCGCCATGCCGCAGATGGGGCAGGTGCCCGGCCCCACCTGGCGGATCTGCGGGTGCATGGGGCAGGTGTAGATGACGCCCGTGACCACTGGTGCGGGTGCGCTCTTCTTCAGGTAGCGCGTCGGCTCCGCATCGAACCTGGTCTTGCAGCCCGCAGAACAGAAGTAGTAGGTATTGCCTTCTTGCTCGCTGGTGTACTTCGCGGTCTTTGGGTCCACATCCATGCCGCAGACCGGGTCCTTCATCAGGTGTGGTGCGTGGCCGGAATGGGAATGTGCGTGTTCCATGGGCAGGGTTTCAGGTCGTGGTCGCTCCTATTGTCGATGGAACAAATGTGCGGTCGTCCAAAGGCCGGACGGTAGCACGATCCGGTAAACGTATTCCACTCGCTCAGGCCACCAGCTTCCGCATCCCCTCGCGGAACTCGGTTGGTGTTTGGCCGGTGTTCTTCTTGAAGACCCGCGTGAAGTAGGCCTTCTCCTGGTAACCCACCTCGAAGCCGATCTCCGATATGCTCTTGTCGGTGCCCACCAGCAGGTTCTTCGCCTCGATCAACTTGCGCGTTTCGATGATGCGCGACACGCTTTGCTGCAGGATGTTCTGGCAGATCAGGTTCAGGTTGCGCACGCTCATGAAGAGCTGCGAAGCGTAGAACTCCACATCGTGCTCCTGCCGGAAGTTCTCCTCGAGGATCCGCAGGAAGTTGCGGAACGTCTCGTCGTGGCCCGCAAGCTGTGCCCCTTCATCGGGCTGCACCTTGCGCTGTTCGGATCGCACCAGGGTGAACAGGGTGCTCAGGAGTTGCCGCACCACGGCCAGGTCCGGCACGGGTTGCTCCATCTCCCCTGCCATCATGCTGCACACGGTCACCAGGCGATCGAAGCACGGTCCCGCTTGCAGGACGATGTTCGCGTTGTCGTGGTAGTAGGCATAGAGCTGGAACGTGGTTTCCGGAATGAACTCACTGCGGAAGCGCACCACCCACAGGTCGCACTTCCCGGCCTTGATCCCCGGCCGCACGCGGTGCACTTTGCCCTTGGTCACAAAGCTCACGAAGGGCGCCTCGATCGTTGCGCTGCGGAAATCGATGAAGTGCTCCAGCGTTCCTTCCACGCCGATGATCAACTCCTCATGATCGTGCTGGTGCGGCTCGTTCACCGCGGCATCGATCCGCTGCGCTTCCGCCGGATCGACCCTGAACACGCGCACCATGGGTTCCATAGTGATGAAGGTAACGGCCCCCGAGCCCAATGCGCTTTCCTTGTTCCGAACAGGCATGATCCAGAAGAAATGCGCCCGGTTCATAGCAGCTATGGCAAAACCCATAGCCGCCTTTGGCGGACCACAACCATGCATGCCAGGGGACACGCGACACCGGCAGGAGCGGTTCCGGCGCATACCCATGGGTAACGCTGGTGGCCTTGCCTGATGGAAGTCATTTGTTCGACTGGCGAATGTCATTGGCCATCCCCTCTCAGCCTGCTAGCCTTGTGTTTGGCTTCGATCACAACCCAGCTCACCCTAACCACAGCAATATGCGCTCTTCTGTACGTTCCATCATTGCCGGGGTGTTGCTGTCGTTTCTCACCGTCCCAACACTCACTGCCCAGCCGGGCAGGAACGACCTCACGTTCAATGCCTGGACAGGCAGCGGCATCGGCACCGGTCCATCGGGTGATGCCGTTGACGTCGTTGTACGCCAGCCGGATGGCCGGTTGATCCTGGCCGGCGAGTTCACCGAATACAATGGCCAACCCGCCAACCGTGTCGTGCGCATTTCCGTGGATGGTGTCCGTGATGCTTCGTTCAACATCGGCACGGGTGCTAACCATCCCATCTGGGCCGTGGTGTTGCAGCCCGACGGGAAGATCCTCCTCGGTGGGGAATTCACCACCTTCAATGGGGTCGCCGCATCAATGCTAGTTCGGTTGAACGCGAACGGCAGCATCGATCCCTCCTTCAATGTGCAACCGATGGAGGTCGGGATCTCGGCCCTTGCCTTGCAGGCGGATGGACGCTTGATCGCTGCGGGCACCATTCCCGATGTCGATGACGTGGGTAACGCCTGGGTGGCCCGTTTCGAAGTGGACGGCGGCCTGGACCCCACGTTCAACGTGAGTTCCGCGACGGATGGCCATGCACGCGCACTCGCTCTCAGCGCGGACGGCAGCGTGTGGGTCGGTGGCACCTTCTCCAGCTTCAATGGCGCAGCACACAACAACCTGGTGCGCCTCGATGCAAACGGTAACATCGATCCCACTTTCACTATCGGGACCGGCTTCGATGCCACCGTGCACACCCTGCTCCAGCAGCCCGATGGTGCGGTCCTCGTAGGCGGTGCGTTCACAATGATCGATGGTACGCCACGCAATGGCTTGACCAGGCTTCTAGAGAACGGGAGCGTTGATCCATCCTTCGACCCGGGAGAAGGATTTACCGATCTGGGCGGGCCAGGCTTTGTTTTTTCATTGGCCTTGCGGCCGGATGGACGGATCCTGGCGGGAGGTCAGTTCAACTGGTACGATGGAGTAAACGGTGGCGACATCGCCCTGCTGAACGCGGATGGAAGCGTGTATTACTCGTTCACTCCCGGCTCCGGACCCGATGGCAACGTAATGGCATTGTGCGCGCTGCCGGGCGACAAGGTGCTGATCGTTGGTTCCTTCCAGTTCTATCATGGGGTGCGCTTGAACAATGTGGCCCGCTTGAACGCGAACGCGAGCCTGGATGCGAGCTTCAACCCCGCTCCCGGGTTCAACGGTGCGGTACTGGCTCTGGCCGTAATGCCGAACGGGCAGACCATCGTGGGTGGTGCGTTCACCGCAGTGAACGGCATCGCGCGTAACCACATCGCACGGTTGAATGCCAATGGCACGCTCGACGCCACCTTCGACCCGGGGTCAGGGTTCAACAACGTGGTGGCTGCCCTAGCCGTGCAGCCTGACGGCAAAGTGATCGTAGGCGGGGATTTCAGTTCGTTCAATGGCACGGGGCGCAACGGTATCGCACGCCTCACGTCCGCTGGCGGGCTTGATGCCACATTCAACCCTGGCAGTGGGTGCAGGATAGCGGGCACCCCTGGCGGAGTGTTGTGCCTGGCATTGCAGCCGGACGGGAAGGTGCTTGTCGCCGGCGCGCTCGATTCGTTCAATGGAGTGTTCGCGAACCGGATCGTTCGCCTGCAAGCGAACGGTGTTCGGGATGGCCTGTTCAATGCGGGGACCGGGTTCGCCGGTGGGATCTACGCGCTGGCTCTTGCTCCGAATGGAAAGGTGTACATCGGCGGATCGATCGATCATCACGACCTCAACGAGCAATGCCCCGGCCATCTGGCCCGGCTCAACGCCAACGGTACGCTTGACCTGGGTTTCACCTACCCCCTGTTCACCTATGACGTTGATATACACGCGCTGGCACTGCGACCCAGTGGCGATGTGGTCGTTGGGGCTGGCGATTGCCGTGCCTTGGCTTTGCGACCCGATGGCAAAGTGGTACGCGGTGGCCGTTTCGCCCTTTACGAAGGCACCGGACGGCATTGCATATTCCGGAACAACGCCACCGGAGAACTTGATACCTCATTCGACCCTGGCCTGGGGTGTGAGGGAAGTTTGGACGGCAACACGGTGGTGAACGCATTGGGGCTGCTTCCGGATGGCCGCGTGATGGTGGGAGGAGCGTTCACTGGGTACGATGGTCTGCCACGGAACATGATCACGCGTCTGCTGGATTCG
>JBDTNF010000066.1:0-3253 GCA_039933875.1 Flavobacteriales bacterium
AGGAGTTGCGCTGCTGATCGAGGATGCGGTTGAACGTGAGGCTCATGAACCGATCGATCAGCTCATCCTTGTCGATGCTCTGCAACTCCGCGCGGGCTTCGGAGAGCAGTTCGGACAGGCCTTCGTGGTCCACCTCCACCTCCTTCAGGCGTTTCATATAGGCCTTTACCTGTTGCTGGCCGATCTCGGCGCCGCCGGGTACGCGCACGAAGATGAAGTGGGTCTTCAGGCCACGTTCCAACTGGCGCACCTTGTTCACATCGCGCACACCGATGATGCTCAAAGAGATCCCCGCACGTCCTGCGCGACCGGTACGACCGCTGCGGTGCGTGTAGTTCTCCACTTCACCGGGCAGGTCGAAGTGGATCACGTGCGTCACGTCCTTCACATCGATGCCGCGTGCGGCAACGTCAGTGGCGATCAACAGACGCAAGGAACGGGCGCGGTAGCGGCCCATCACCTGGTCACGCTGGGCCTGGCTCAGGTCGCCGTGGATGGCATCGGCGTTGTAGCCGTCTTTCACCAGTGCGGTGGCCAGGTCCTGTGTCTCGTGCTTGGTGCGGCAGAACACGATCCCGAACAACTCGGAGTCGGCGTCCACGAAACGCTTCAACGCGGCGTAGCGGTCCTTGGAGTGCACCACGCAGTACTGGTGCTGGATCATGGCGGCCGCGGCGTTCGCCGGACCGATGCTCACCTCATCGAACTCGCGCATATAGCGCTTGGCGATGCGCCGCACCTCGCTGCTCATCGTGGCGCTGAAGAGCCATGTGCGCTTGTCCGCCGGGGTGCTCTGAAGGATCTCCGTGAGGTCTTCTTGGAACCCCATGTTGAGCATTTCGTCGGCCTCGTCGAGCACCACCACGTCCACCGCGGAAAGGTCGATGGCCTTGCGCCCGAGCAGGTCGAGCAGGCGGCCCGGAGTGGCCACGATGATCTGCGCACCGCGTTGGATGTCACGGATCTGGTCGCGGATGCTCGCGCCGCCATAGACGGCCACCACGCGCGTTCCCTTCAAATTCGCGGCGAAGCGCTCGATGTCCTTGGTGATCTGCATGCACAGCTCGCGCGTGGGTGCGAGCACAAGCGCCTGGATGGTGCGGTCGCTCGGATCCAGGAACTCGAGCAGGGGCAGGCCGAAGGCGGCGGTCTTGCCGGTACCGGTCTGGGCGAGGGCCACCACGTCCTTCTCGGACTTCATCAGCAGCGGGATGGCCTGCTCCTGGACCGGCGTAGGGGTGGTGAACCCCATCGCTTTGAGGGAAAGTAGGATCTCCGCGCGGAGACCGAGCGCGTCGAAGGAGGACATCTCAGTAGGGGGAAATGGAGGGGAAAAAAGGCCCGGTCGGGCTACAGGCGGCGAAGGTACACCGATCCTACGGAGGTGCGGGGTGCCGCCTATCTTTGGCCGCCTCCGCACCATGGTAGAAGCGAGCGTGAACGGTACCCTGCGCACCATCCTGGTGCTGATGATCCTGTGGCTGGTGCTGCGCATGTTCCTCCGCTCACAGCAGGCCCGGGGCGTGGGGCGTTCGCAAGACCCACCGCGCAGGCCGGGCGATGTGCGCATCGAGGATCCGCGCCAGCAACAAGCCAGCCCGATCAGGCCGAACGACACCATCGTCGACGCGGACTACGAGGAGATCAAGTAGCCAGCGACGTTCACCCACCAACCATTCCGCCGCCCGTATGAGACAGATCAATTGGAAGAGCCTTGTGCCTGTGTTCGCGGCGCTGGCCGTGTTCTACGTCCTGAGCCTGCTCTATTTCAGCCCGGTGTTCGAGGGCAAGCAGCTCATGCAGAGCGACAAGCGGAACTGGCAGGGCATGGCCCAGGAGATCCAGGAGCATCGCGATGCGCACGAGGGCGAGGACCCGCTTTGGACGGGGAGCATGTTCAGCGGCATGCCGGCCTACCAGATCAGCGTGCTCTGGCCGCAGAACTGCCTGCGTTTCGCCGATGAGGTGTTCCACGGTTTCCTCCCGCGCCCCGCGAGCTTCCTCTTCCTCTTCCTGCTGGGCATGTACATCCTGTTGCGGTGCTTGAAAGTGGACCCCTGGCTGTCCATCGTCGGGGCCATCGCGTTCGGGTATTCGTCGTACTTCTTCACGATCCTGGAGGCCGGCCACAACAGCAAGGCCAACGCCATCGGCTACATGCCCATGGTGCTGGGTGCCGTCCATCTGCTTTATCGGGGCCGCTTGATGCTGGGCGCCGCGCTGTTCGCGCTGTTCATGGGATTGGAGATCGCCATGAACCACCTCCAGGTCACCTACTACCTCGGGATCCTGCTCGCCCTCTACGTGCTGGCCGAAGCGGTGCGCGCGTTCCGGGAGAAGGAGGTAGGCGATCTCGTGAAGCGCTCCGGGTTCGGTGCGTTGGCCCTTGTGCTCGCGTTGTGTTGCAACCTCGGTGTGCTGTGGACCACCTACGAGTACGGCAAATACACCACGCGTGGGTCCAGCGAACTCACCCTCAAGGCGGATGGTACTTCAGCATCCGATATCCGTACCGGTGGCCTGGACCGTGACTATGTGACCCAGTACAGCTATGGCCAGCAGGAGGCCTTCACCCTGCTGGTGCCTGATACCAAGGGCGGGGCCTCAGCGTACATCGGCAATGATCCGGCCGCGATGGCGAAGACACCGATGCAGTACCGCCAGACCATGGCCCAGATGAGCCGCTATTGGGGCGACCAGATCAGCACGGCGGGCCCGCATTACCTCGGTGCTGTTGTGATCTTGCTCCTCTTCTTGATGCTCATCCGCACGGAGGGTAGGGGCCGTTGGTGGTTGCTCGGGGCGTTGCCGCTGCTCCTCCTGCTCATCACCATCGCCAACGCTTCGCCCGTGGGCGGTACCGATGTGGCCAGGTTCTGGGGAATGCGCAGTTCGCTGCTCTCCGGCCTGTTGGTCATCACCTACCTGGTGGCTGGGCTGTTCGTCATGAAGGACACGCTGGTCTACGGCCTGTTCAGTGCGTTCCTGCTCACGCTCATGTTGTCCATGGGGCACAACCTGATGCCGCTCACCGATTTCTTCCTGGACCATGTGCCGGGCTACAACAAGTTCCGCGCGGTCACGATCATTCTCACGATCGTCGAACTCTCGGTGCCTGTGCTGGCCATACTCTACCTCGATAACCTCGTGAAGAGCGGTGGCTGGGACAAGAAGACCGAACGACGCACACTCATCGGCATGGGTGTGTTGCTGAACGTCGCGGGGGCCCAGGCCGATTCCACTTCCCAGACCG
>JBDTNF010000067.1:0-4690 GCA_039933875.1 Flavobacteriales bacterium
TTCATTGTTGATCTTTTTGTGGACCGTGAAGGTAGTTGCAGCGGGCAGTGTTGTGCTTTCGCACGCCCCATCTCGCGCTTGTATCCACACGCGCGTGCACCGCGCGATCGGAACGATACTCTGGATCGTGCCTCGAACTGAGTGCGCATGTGCCTCCCCATCTTGTGGGCTTTCCGCCTCCCGGTGCGGGATCTGTGCCTCACTTTCCGCGGCGCTCGCTGGGCTTGTTGTGCAGCATGCTCCCGTCCGACCGCTCGTCGTGATGCATGGCCCGACAGTTGGACGTGCTCGCGCCGAAACCCATACTTCCCGACCATGAATAATAAACCCAAACCAGCCACTTCGCACCCTGGCAAGCAGGCGAACGGGAGCGCACCGATCCGGAAGGGAACCGGTCCGCACCCGAAAGGCGACGAAAACGTGGAGGCCGTGAACACGGACGATGCGTTGGAAGCCGACGAACAAGTCCCCGACACGCCGGGGCCCCACACGGATCAGTCCACCGGTGGCATGGCCTACAACCCTCCCATCCACGGCGATCGCGATACGCAACGGGACCTCTGATCAAGCACGCTACCTCAATATCCTGGCACCGGCATGCTCCGATGTGATGGGGCGATCGGGAGAGTGGCCCGATCCCATGGGGTAACAGTGAAGTTCACTGAAAAGAACGGATCGGTCCCGTCACCATGCGCGATCGGAACGACAGCGCCCTGCTGTAGGATCAAAGTGCGTGGCGCAAAATCCCTTTTTTGAGGGGCGCTTCTGAGGTGTGATCTTCGACCGCCTACTTGATCCGCTGTTTGGCCATGGCCTTCACGCCCTTCACGATCAACTCTTCGAGCAACTTCACATCGACATCACTCAACTGCTTGATGTAGAGGCAGCCTTTTCCCGTGGTGTGCTTGCCCAGCTTCTTCATCAAGGCCGCTTCCTTCTCGAAGCCCGCGAAGATGTAGAGGGAGAGATTCGCCTTGCGCGGGCTGAAACCGGTGATCATCCATTCGCCTGAACGTCCGCTCGCGCCCTCGTAGGCATAGCGCCCGAAGCCCACGATGCTGGCGCCCCACATCCTCGGCTCCTCACCCGTCGCCTTCTTCATCAGCTTGATGATCGTGCGACAATCCGCCGCCACGCTTTCGGGCTGTTTGTCGATGAAGGCGTCCACGCTCGCGGTGGTCTCCTTGGTCTTGACTTCCGCTTTCGCCATGGCCTCTGGTTGTCGTACAAAGATGATCGGTCATGCGCATCACCGCGCCAGCCGGCCGAAATGCAGGGAGTCCAGAAAGGCGCCATTCCAGAAAATATTCTCCTTGAAATGCGCTTCGGGCACGAAGCCATTCTTCTCCAGCGCGCGGATCGAGGCCGCGTTCTCCGGTCGCGTGATCGCCTCCACCTTATGGAAGCCGAGCGTATTGAACCCGAAGTCCACCACTGTGCCGATCGCTTCGCTCATGAGGCCTTTGCCCCAATGAGCGCGCGCGAGCATGTAGCCCAGTTCCGCCAAATGATGTTCCTTCTCCATGCGCCAGAAGCCGATGAGCCCGATGAAGGCATCGTGGCCCTTCAAGGTGATCGCCCACTGCACAGCATCGTTCGCTGCCACCGTGGTATTGATCAAGGTGATCAGGGATGCGGCATCCTCGGTGGTCTTTGCCAACGGCCGCGGCACGTGTCGCATCACCAGCGGATCGGAGCGCAGCAGCAACAACTCCTCCACATCCGAAGGCCGCAGCTCCCGCAGCACCATACGTTCGGTGGCAAGGATGGGAAAGGTGGGGAGGTGGATCGAGAGCATTCGTCCTGCGCATCAAAGTTCGACCGGCAACGTCACAGACGCTCCAGGCGCAGCCGCAGTCCCGATCCGCTCAGGCCTTTTTCACGTAGATCGACTTCAGGGCCATGGCCCCAAAGCCCTCGATCTTGCAATCGATGTTGTGATCACCATCGACCAGGCGGATGCCCCGCACCTTGGTACCCGCCTTCAGTGCTTTGGGGGCACCTTTCACGGCCAGGTCCTTGATCATCACCACATCATCGCCGTCCTTCAGCACGTTGCCGTTGGCGTCCTTCACCACCGTCGGTGCGTTGTCCGCATCCACCTCGTCCTGGTTCCACTCGTGACCGCACTCGGGGCACATCCATGAGGTGCCCGTGGGATAAGCGAAAGCGGACTTGCAGTTCGGGCATGCGGGTGAGTCGCTCATAAGCTTGTTGGAATGGGCGGCGAAGCTATCCATTCGAGTGCGCGGTCCCCGGGCCCTGCTGAGTGAGGGAGTGGATCGTTCGGAACGCGGAGCCCTCCACAACGCGGACCGGCCACCCGTACCTTTTCCGCCGATGATCACCACGGGCCGCACACAAGAGTTGACCGTATTGCGCCGCAGAAAGGAAGGCCTCTACCTCGGGGACGAGGGCGCCGAGGTGCTGCTACCCGCCAGCGAACGCCCGGAGGACGCTGCGGATGTCCCCACCCTGAGTGTGTTCGTATACCGTGACAAGGAAGGCCGGTATATGGCCACCACACGGACGCCCAGGGCCCAGGTGGGTGAATTCGGCCTGCTGAAGGCGAACGCCATTCGTGGGGCCGGGGCGCGAATGGACTGGGGCGTGGACGTGGACCTCCTGGTGCCCCATGAGGAACAACAGCGCCCCATGGAGGAAGGGCGTTGGTACGTGGTGTACGTGGCGCTGGACCTGGACACGGACCGCCCCTATGCCAGCACCCGCGTGGAGCACTTCCTGGACAACACCGAACTCTCGGTGGTGGAGAAGGATGAAGTGTCGTTGTTGGTCTTCGACCGCAGCGAACTGGGCCTGAACGTGATCGTGAACAACCGCCACCAGGGGTTGGTGCATGCCAACGAGGTCTTCAAGCGCGTGTCCATCGGCGACCGGCTCACCGGCTACGTGAAACAGGTGCGCGCGGACAACAAGCTGGACATCGTGCTGCAACCCATCGGTTACCGGCAGTTCATCGATGCGCACACCGCACTGCTTGCGAAGCGGCTGGAGACAAAAGGCTTCCTGCCCCTGACGGACAAGAGCAGCGCGGAGGAGATCTACGCGGAGTTCGGCATCAGCAAAAAGGCCTTCAAGAAAGCCTTGGGCGCGCTGTACAAGGAACGCCGGGTGCGCATCGGTGAGGAAGGCATCGTGTGGGTGGGATAGATGACGAACCGCAGCACATGAGCGAGCAAGACAAGACGGCCCCTGCTGGCAACGACGGCGCCACCGTGGTGATCACCCATCGTGTCCGGCACGGGGCGCACACCGCGTATGAGCAATGGCTGAACGCCATCGGCCCCGTGTGCAGGAGCTATCCCGGCCACCTGGACTGGCAGATCATCCGCCCGATAACCGGACTGAGCGGCACCTTCACCGTGGTGATCCGCTTCGACACGCAGGCGCATTTGCACGCTTGGATGAACTCGGCCGATCGCAAGCGGTTCATCGAACAGGTACGTCCGCTGCTCGTGGCCGATGATGACTTCCACATCCGCACCGGCCTCGACTTCTGGTTCACACCCGAAGGCGCGAAAGCCGGCGCGCCCGTGCGCTGGAAACAAGTACTGGTCACCTGGTCCGCGATATTCCCCTTGGTGCTGCTCACGCCCTTGGTCGTTTCGCCGGTGCTCCGTTGGATGCATGTGTCGCCCAGCGGCATCCTCGCCACCCTGGTCAATACCGGCATCGTGGTTGTGTTGATGAGCTACGTGGTGATGCCGAGCTACACCCGGCTGATCAAACGTTGGTTGTTCAGTTGAAGAGAGTTGGCCGTGCAGTGGCTTGTACAGGGTCTCGCGTGACGGCGCGTTGATCGGGTCTATCTTGAACCCGATGATGCGCTTCTGGTGCTGCCTCTATTTCGCCGGGTACCTGTTGTCGGCGGTGTCCGCCCAACCGGAATATGCTCGATTTCCCACGTACCTCGCCGTGGTGGACAGCTTCTTCAACAGCTATCAGGTGGATGCACACCCCTATACAACGAAGTTCGAGAAACGGACCACCGGCTGGTTCGTGAGCGTCTGGCGCTTGGACAGCCTTGTGCAGCAAATGCCGTTCTGGTCCCTGGCTGACAACAAGTTCAAGCGATTGAAACCGGTGCATGCGAACTCGGATAGCGACCTGGTGTTGACGCGGGATGCGTACACGACCGGTTGGATCGCCAGCAACTACCGCTTCTGTCCGTACTACGGCTACCCCGGCTGGTACCTGGATGTCATCTCCACGTTCGGCGGTCGCTTTGACCTACCGGACAGCATCCTGTATGGAATGGCCCGCGCGTATGCGGCGGCGAGCGGGGGACGGTTGGACGGTGGGGAATACGTGAGCCCGGATTACAAATGGCACCTGGCCGATGGCCCGAACAGTTTGAGTAGGGAGCAATTGGAGGAATACATGCGATCCGCGGATATGTCGCTGGCTTACTATGATTCACTCGCGCGGCGCACACCCGATTTCAAGACCCACGTTGGCGAGGTGATGGTGAAACGGGCCAACGAATACGTATGGCATGCCCTTCAGTTGCAACTGTTCCAGAACGACAGTATAGCCGGCCACTACCTGGGCCGGATCTGGTATGATCCGTATTACATGGCCCTGGCCCACCATTATCTCAACTCGTGCCAGCCCAACGGCATCCTTTTCACGAACGGGGACAACGACTCCTTTCCTCTCCGGTTCGTGC
>JBDTNF010000068.1:0-20501 GCA_039933875.1 Flavobacteriales bacterium
TGAGGATCGCCGTCCAAACAGGCATCCCAAACAACACCGCCATCGCGAGCAGGAAACACGTCAAGTGGGCGAAGTAGAGGATCGTGAGCACCAGGGCCAACGGCCATCTGGCGCGCGACCCAAGACCCATGCCCAAGCTGAGCAGTAAGAGGGGAAGGGCGAGCGAGAAATTCAGGAAACCGACTCGGAAGGTGAAGCCGTAGATGAAGGGGAAGATGAGCAGGGTGGCCCATCCGGCGCTTCCTAAGTGACGCAAGGCGAAGCGGAAGGCCAGCGGCAGTCCTATCACATACAGCAGCATCACCGTCTTCTCGGCGATGTGTGCCGGGGCGAAGGTCATCACACCGGCCATGATCGCATGGCCCAGCCAGTTCGGCTCCGGAAAGGAGTTCACTTCGAAAAAGCGGCCGATGGCCCCATCACCAGCCATGAGCGAACGGACGATCCGGGCGTTATAGAGGTGCCCTGGCCCGTCCAGCGTTGGGAACCAGCGGAACACAAGGACCGGGACCGCATGCAGGGCGAGCATGAGATAGAAAAGGGCATTGGTTGCTCTTGAGGGTTGCTCCGGTGGTGTTGTGCTGCCCCTCATCCTGCCTCGAAGTAAGGACTATATTCGCAGCCGGTTTTCGGAGGCATAGCTCAGCTGGTTCAGAGCATCTGCCTTACAAGCAGAGGGTCGCTGGTTCGAATCCGGCTGCCTCCACCCTCGATCGGCGAAGCGAATGGCCCGCTTAGCTTCGCACGTCGATTTGACCTATTGGGATGTTAGCTCAGCTGGTTTAGAGCGCGTGCTTCACACGTACGAGGTCACTGGTTCGAATCCAGTACGTCCCACAAAGCCCCTCCTCGCGAGGGGCTTTTTCGTTCAGAGCACTTCCGCGACAACGAACACGCTGCCTGTGACCAGGACAAGGTCATCGTTGTCGGCGTTGGAACGCGCGTGCTTGAGCGCATCAGCCACGGAACCGTACGCTTCCCCGATCAACCCGACCTGTGCGGCTTGTTCCCGCAGTGAGCCTGCGTCAAGGCCCCGTGGTATATCCGCTTTGCAGAAGTAGTATTTGGCATGGTGCGGCAATTCCGCCAGCGCCCGACCGATGTCCTTGTCGTTGACCGATCCGAACACGACATGGAGCCGACGATGTGGTGTGCGCGCGAGCATCGTACGCACTACGCGGAGACCATCGGCGTTGTGGGCTACATCGGCTATGGTCAGTGGTGCGGTCGCGAGTGCTTGCCAGCGACCCATGAGCCCGGTATTGGCGATCACATTGCGGAATCCCCGTTCGATGGCTTCCTCGGGCACTGTCCATTTCTTCGCCCGCAACTGATGGATGGCGGCTAGCGCTGCACGGGCGTTGCGTTCCTGATGTGGGCCTACAAGGCCGGAGGTATGTGACAGCGGGATGGTCTGATCCACGAAGTGGAGCGGTGATCCGGTCTCCTTGGCTCTTTTGATGAACACATCAGCGATGGTGCCGCTCGCTTCACCAACGACAACGGGGGTGCCGGGTTTCATGATACCGGCTTTCTCGCCTGCGATCGCTTCCAATGATCCGCCGAGCAGATCCACATGGTCCCATCCGATGTTGGTGATCACGCTGACCTCAGGTGTTACAACGTTGGTGCTGTCCAAGCGCCCGCCCATGCCCACTTCGATCACCGCGATGTCAACCTCTTGTTCGCGGAACCACCACAGCGCGAACGCCACCCCCCATTCGAAAAAGGATGCATCGACCGTTTCGAAAACCGAACGATAGCGATCCACGAAACGCACGACGGTCTCTTCGGGCACCATGTGTCCGTTGATCCGGAATCGCTCACGGAAGTCCTTCAGGTGGGGTGAGGTGTGCAGGCCCGTCTTGAGCCCCGCCTCCTGTAGCGCGCTCGCGATCAAATGGCTCGTGCTGCCCTTGCCATTGGTTCCGGCGACATGCACGCATTTCAAGCCACGCTCCGGATGGTCGGTGAGTTCCATCAATGCGAGCGTATTGGTGAGATCGGCTTTGTAGGCTGCCTTACCGATGCGATGGAACATGGGAAGCCGCTCGTACAGGTACGCCAGCGTCTCCGCGTAGTTCACGTCACAGAACGAAAGTGAAGGTCATCGTCCCCTTCTGGTCGCCGAGCGCTTTCGGGTTCGGGTAGAAGGAACTTCCCATGGCGGCACGTTTCGCACGCTCGAACAGGTCTTCGTTCATCGTTGTGCTCTTGTCGATATTGCGCACCACGCGCACCACCTGGCCATCGGGGTTTACCCAGATATCCAGCACCACCCTTCCACTCACGTTCTCCTGCGGTGGGATGGTCGGCTTCTTCTTGATCGTGCGCCCCGCGAGATCCACATCCCAGCCGGGTCCGGTGGCGTGTCCGGTGCCCGTGCCTATGCCAGAGCCATCGCCACCCGGTGTACCATTCGGGTTGCCCACGTTGCCGGGCTGCCCGGTGTTGCCCTGGCCACCGTTGCCGGGTGTATTGTAGAGTTGGTTCATGCGGTTGTTCGCATCCCGTTGCTGCTCTTCCGCGGTGGGTTTGTGCACTGGCTTGACCACTGGGTCCTTCACGGGTTTGACTGCGGGCTCCTTAGGTTCAGGGCGCGTGATCGGTGTCTCCGGGTCGTCCTCGGTGAGCAACTGTTCCTCCTGATCGTTGACCGGTACGATCGCGCTCTCGCTCGGCGAGGGTTCCATGTCGTCGTTTTCGCCCATGCCCACATCGCTGTAGCCGAGGTCGATGCTCATGCCCATACCACCACCTTCTGGAAAGGGAGGGATGGGCGTGACGATCTTCCAAAAGAGAAAGAGCAGCAGGAGCATGCCATGAAAAATGAGCGTTCCGGTGAGTGCTGCTCCCCGGCGAATTCTGGGATCCTCCTGTGCGACGACCATGGTGTTCAGGCTTTGGGTGCTTGCGTGGCCAGCACCATCTTCACCTTGATCCGGTTGCCGATGGTGAGCACGTCCACAAGGTCCTGTACACTCAACTCCTGATCAAAGCGCAAAACCACCGTAGGTTGGTCCAGTCCGGCGACGGCATCCTTCAGGGCGACCTCCAACCCTTCCAAGGGAACAGGCACCTTGTTGATCGCGTATTGCTTTTCCTTGGTCACGGAGAGGGTCACCTCCTGTTTCTGGATCTGGTTGCTCTGCTTACTGCTGGGCAGGGTGAGTTTCACCACGTTGGGATTGGCCAGCGTGCTCACGATGAGGAAGAACAGCAGCAGGAAGAACATGATGTCGTTGAGCGACTCGGTGCTCACCTCCGCATGGTCCCGCCGGCGTTTGCGCAAGTTCATGGGCCTATTTTTTCAAGGGTTCCTGCAGGATGTCCATGAAGGCCAGGCCTGCTCCCCCCAGTTTCCCCTCGAGCCGGTTCAGCATGCTGTTCACGATGAAGTAACACGCGAAGGCGATGATGCCGACGATGAGGCCCGATGCCGAGGTCACCATCTTCTGGTAGAGACCCTGTGAGATGACACCGATGCTGATATTGTCCGTGAGCGAGATGTCGTAGAAGATCTTGATCACACCGATGATCGTTCCGATGAAGCCGAACATGGGCGCGAGTTTGGCCACGAGGCTCAGCAGACCCACGCCGCGTTCAAGCCGCAACATTTCGAGCTGCCCAACGGTCTCCATCGCACTTTCGATCTCCTTGCTCGGTTTGCCCATGCGCTGGAGGCCCTTCTCCACCATACGCGCGCTCGGTGTGCCAGCGGAGGCGCATGCGTTCAAGGCTGAATCGATCTTGTTCTCGTGCACATAGTCGCGCACGCGGGCGAAGAGGTCCTTGTCGTTCTTCAGCGCTTTGGAAAGGGCCAGTACGCGCTCGATGGTGATGTACACCACGATAAGGGACATGATGGCCAGCGGGCCCATGATGAACCAGCCGCCGTAGGAGAGGAGGTCCCAGATGGTGATCGTGTCCGGTGGGATCACCGGGGCAGCGATGACCTGCTGTGCGGATTGAACGGCCTGGCGGGCGGCTTCGGTGCCTTCCTGGATCTGGGCGAAGAGCGTGAGGTGCATCGGTTGGGTCTGGTTGGAATGGAACGGCGAACAGCCGTCGGAAATTTTCTCAGTTCAATTGTGCGAGGGCGATCTCGAAGGCAGTGCGGGTCAGGTGGGTCCGGGCCGCATGCTTGCTGTGCGTGTGTTCCAAGGCCGTGCCGATCGTACGGCTCACGTCCTCGAAAATGGCCTTGTCGGTCAGCTCGGCGCCGGGGCGCATGCAGTAGGCGAACACACGGGCCATGCCGCAGTTGGCAATGAAATCGGGGATCGAACTGATCCTGGCATCGGCATGCTCGGCGATCGGGCCATAGAAGATGGCGGTGTCCGCAAAAGGCACATTGGCGCCGCTCGAGATCAACTCCAGGCCACAGGCCGTCATACGGTCCACCTGATCCTGTGTCACAATACGACTGGCTGCGCAGGGCAGGAACACCTCAGCGCCGATGTCCCAAATGCGCTTGCTCACTTCGTCATAGGGAAGCATATCCTGCATGCGCAGGGTGTTCCCTTCCTTCTCCATGAACAGCGTTCGCACCTTTTCGGCGGTAAAACCTTCGGGGACAAGAGCGCCACCGTGGCGATCGATGATGCCCACGATCTTGGCCCCTTCCCGCGAGAGATAGTATCCTGCGGCAGCAGCAACGTTACCCCAGCCCTGCACGATCACGCGCTTCCCTTTCAATTCGCCCCCATAGATGCGGTAGTAGTGGCGAACACTTTCGGCCACACCCCATCCCGTGATCATGTCGGCCACTGCGTATTTGCCAGCGACGGGCACGTACGTGGTGTCATCCACCTTCTTGCTCACGCCCGCGCGCAATTGGGTGATCGCCTTCAGCTTCACCTCATCGCTCGTGCCAATGTGCCCGTTCACTACGCCCTCCTGCGGATGGCGCAGGCCGTAGCGCTCTGTGATGGGGATCACATCATGCAGCTCGTCGATGTTCAGGTCGCCGCCTGTGCCGTAGTAGCTCTTCAGCAGGGGCATCACGGCCTTGTACCAGCGGTCCAGCACTTCGTTCTTGCGCGGATCGGCCGGATCGAAGTCGATCCCGCTCTTGGCGCCACCGATGGGCGGGCCGCACACGCTGAACTTCACTTCCATCGTCTTGGCCAGGCTCTCCACTTCGCGCTTGTCGAGGCCTTTACGCATGCGCGTGCCACCCCCAGCAGCACCACCGCGCAGGCTATTGATCACCACCCAGCCACGGGCGCCGGTCGGTGCATCGTTCCACTCGAATACGATCTCAGGGGCACGCTCCTCGAAGCGGCGCAGGGCTTCACGCATCAACGGTCCATGTAGGTCACGGCCAAAAGTAACCCGGTGCCTTGCGGCGCTTGGGTCCCGTGAGGCGAAGGTTATCCATGGCCCGCCTGTTAATTGGGCAGGTACAGGGCTCCGCCAACACTGTCGCGGGATGCACCGGTCACGCTGGCGAGCGCTGTGGGTCCGCCGCGCAGGCGCAGAACGCCTAAGAGGGCGAAGATCAAGGCCTCCTTGAAGTCGATGATGGTGCGGTCGGGAAGCTCAACTGTGGTCTTGGAGAGGGCACGTACGCGGTCGATCAAGCACGCGTTGAAGGCGCCACCTCCGGTGAACATGGCCCGGGAAACGTTGTTGCGCCCCAATTCCACGGAGATCCAATGCGCGATGTGTTCCACCATGGTGCGCAGGCGGTCGGGTAGGGGGTGCGCAGGTTCCTGGATCAACGTGCGAACATGGTCGTCGAACCATTCCCTGCCCAAACTGCGCGGTGGTTCAAGCTGATAGAAGGCCAGCGCATCGAGCTTGTCCAGGAGGTTCGTGATGACCTTGCCCGAAGCTGCCAGCGCGCCGCCATCGTCGAACGATCTCCCTGCCTCCTGAGCGAGCAGGTTCAACGCCATGTTGCATGGGCCGATATCATAACCGGTCACGCTACCATCCCGATGGACCGCGACATTGGCGATGCCGCCTAGGTTCACGAAGCCGTCATATCCGGGGAAAAGGAGCTTCTCACCCAGCGGTACGAGCGGTGCCCCTTGTCCGCCAAGTGCCATATCCTTGGTGCGAAAGTCGCAGACCGTTGGCGATCCGCTGATCGATGCGATCGTCGCCCCGCAGCCGATCTGCGTCGTGAGCCCTTCTCCCGGTTTGTGGAAGATCGTGTGCCCATGCGAAGCGACCACATCGACCCTTCGGCCATTGAGCATATCACGCGCAGCGGTTCCAATGAACCAGCCCAGTTCGCGATGAAGGCGGGCCAATTCCAGGGCCGAACCATCCATGACGGCCAGCAAACGGTGCTGCATATCCTTCGAATAGGGCGCTGTGCGCGCCTCCTTGATCTCGAAATGCCAGCCCCCCTGGTCCAGGCTGAACTCGCACCACGCGAGGTCGACACCATCCAGCGAACTGCCGCTCATCACGCCGATCGCTGCGTAGTGCATGGCTTTCAGGGTATCCCGGTTATCTGTCATGCGAGCTTCTGCCGGGCGAAGGTATCGGCTACTTTTACCGGCCCGAAAAGAACCTACCATGCAAGAGACAGCCACCCTCGCTGGACTGAATTTCGAACTGTCCGAAGAGCAACTCGCCGTGCGCGACGCAGCCCGCGATTTCGCGCAGAACGTGTTGAAGCCCGGTGTGATCGATCGCGATCGCGAGCAGCGCTTCCCTGTTGCGGAGGTGAAGCAGCTTGGTGAACTTGGTTTCCTTGGTATGATGGTGAGCCCTGAGTACGGCGGTGGTGGCATGGACACCATCAGTTACGTGCTGGCCATGGAAGAGATCAGCAAGATCGACGCGAGCACCAGCGTGGTGATGAGCGTGAACAACAGTCTTGTGTGCTGGGGCTTGGAGCAGTTCGCAAGCGAGGAGCAAAAGCGTAAGTACCTGGTGCCACTGGCCAAGGGCGAAGTGATCGGCGCGTTCTGCTTGAGTGAACCCGAGGCGGGCAGCGATGCCACCAGCCAGCGCACCACGGCGATCGACAAGGGCGACCACTACCTGCTGAATGGCACGAAGAACTGGATCACCAACGGTGGCACGGCCAGCACATACCTCGTGATGGCGCAGACCGATGCGGCCAAAGGCCACAAGGGCATCAACTGCTTGATCGTCGAGAAGGGCATGCCCGGGTTCGTCGTTGGCGCGAAGGAGGACAAGTTGGGCATCCGTGGTAGCGATACACACACGCTGATGTTCCAGGATGTGAAGGTTCCGAAGGCCAACCGCATCGGGGTCGACGGCTTCGGTTTCACGTTCGCGATGAAGACGCTGAGCGGCGGTCGCATCGGCATCGCTTCCCAGGCACTGGGTATCGCCAGTGGTGCCTACGAGCTGGCTCTCGCGTACAGCAAGGAGCGCAAAGCGTTCGGCAAGGCCATCAGCGAGCACCAGGCCATCGCCTTCAAGCTGGCCGATATGGCCACGGAGATCGAAGCCGCGCGCCTGCTATGCTTGAAGGCCGCCTGGCTGAAAGACCAGCATTTGAATTATGACCAGGCCAGCGCCATGGCGAAGGTCTTCGCCAGCGAAGTGGCGATGAAGACCACTGTTGAAGCGGTGCAGGTGCACGGCGGATACGGCTATGTGAAGGAGTACCACGTGGAACGCCTGATGCGCGATGCCAAGATCACGCAGATCTACGAAGGCACCAGCGAGGTGCAGCGGATCGTGATCAGCCGGAGTGTGCTGAAGGGCTAGAGCGCAGGTAGAAGCGTTTCCAGCTTGATGCCGCGTGAGCCTTTCACGAGGATCAACTTCTCTTTGGGCATTTCCGCCCGCAATGCCTCGAGCGCTGCGGCCGCGTCATTGAAAGCCGATAGCGGTGTGCCGTTGATGGCCTTGCTGAAGCGTGGTCCAACGAAGCACGTTGGGATATCCAGGCGTTGGGCGAGATCGATGATCGCCGCGTGCTCCGCATCGCTGTGATCGCCCAGTTCGAGCATGTCCCCCAGGATCGCCAGTTTGGGAAGTGCGGTCGTCATCGCAGCGAAGTTCTCCAAGGCGGCGCGCATGCTGCTCGGGTTGGCGTTGTAGGCATCCATGACCACTTGATTGCGTCCCGTATCCGTGAATTGCGAGCGATTGTTGCTCGGTTCGTAGGCAGCGAGCGCAGTGGCGATGCGATCGCCGGGGACCTTGAAATGTTGGGCGACCGCGACGGCAGCAAGCACGTTCGGCAGATTGTAAGCACCGATCAGCCGTGTGTCCACTTGGCGGACGAGGCCATCGCGTCCTGCGAAGACCACCTGCAGGAACGGGCCACCACCGAACGAGTCGCCGGCGGTATCCGCATCGGGACCACGGCCGTAGGTCACGCGTTCGATGCCTTCGCTCTTTCCCATCAGCAACGGATCGTCGGCGTTCACGAAAAGCCGACCACCGCGTGAGCGGATGGAAGCGTACAGTTCCGATTTGGTGCGCACCACACCATCGAAACCGCCGAAGCCTTCCAGGTGTGCCATGCCGATGTTCGTGATCGATCCATGGGTCGGTTCAGCAATGGCGCAGAGTTCCGCGATATCCCCGGGCTTATTCGCCCCCATCTCGATGATCGCCACCTCGTGTTCCCGGCGCAGTCGAAGCAATGTGAGCGGGACACCGATGTGGTTGTTGAGATTTCCGGATGTGGCCAATGTTGGACGATCGGCACTGAGCACAGCGTGCATCAACTCTTTCGTCGTGGTCTTGCCATTGGTCCCGGTGATGCCGATGACCGGTATGTTGAACTGGCGGCGATGATGGCGACCGAGTTCCTGCAACGCGGTCAGCCCATCGGGCACCAACAGGTATCGCTGGTCCACCGCGAAGGATGGGTCGTCCACAACCGCGTATCGGCTACCCTTGGAAAGTGCATCGGCAGCGAATGCGTTCGCGTTGAAATTCGGCCCCTTCAGAGCGAAGAACAGGCCGCCCGCGCTGATAGCGCGCGTATCCGTGCATACACCCGTGCATTCCAGGAAGTGCAGGTACAAGGTTTCGATGCTGGTCATATGAACGAACGACCCCGGCCTTTTCGGGGACCGGGGTCGAAGTTAGATGCGGTAAAGGGGGCGCTTACTTCTCGAGCTTGCTACGGCGCTTCTCGTCACCCATGCCTTTCGGACTGCCCACACGTGTCATCGCGCAACGGAAGCCGATCGTGGCTGTGCTCTGGCGTTCGTCAAGGTGACGGCGTGTGCCGGGGTTGGCCCAATAGATCCGATCCGCCCAGGAGGCGCCTTTGAAAACGCGGCTGCGGTCGTTGACCAGTGTGGTCTTGCCCCAGTCGTACATCGGGTTGCCCTCGAAGTCAGGCTGCTCGTAGTAGATGCTGCTCTCGATGTCGCCGTCACGGAAGTCGATGTTGTCGCTCTGGCGGTAGTTGCGGCGATCGATATTCTCCTCCACGGTCACGTTGCGCATTCGCAGATCACCCGGCTGATCGGCCTGGTACTCACTGATGCCAGCGAGGAGTTTGGGGCAGATCTCGAGGTCCTTGCTCTTGATATTGTCCACCATGTCCTGCACACGCTGCATGGCCTGGTCGTGCTTGCGTGAGTTGTTGAACTCGATCGATTGTTCAATGGTGGTGAGCAGCTCATCAATGAGCGCGGCTTCCTCATCGGTCGCACGACCCTGCATCGCCGTCTGGAATTCGGTGAGGAAATACTTGATCCCGTCGACGTCGTACACGACCAGATCATGCTTGTCCTGCACCGCGCCATCGCTGTTCAACACCTTGGTGCGGAACACGCTGCCGCGGAACGGGCGGAAGTCATCGTCATCCTCGGGGCTCAATGGACGATAGACGTCCATCACCCACTCGCTCACGTTGCCGGCCATGTTGTAAAGGCCGTAATCGTTCGGCCAGTAGCTGAAGACCGGTGAGGTGATATCGGCGTTGTCGTTCAGGCTGCCGGCCACACCCATGTAATCACCACGACCACGCATGAAGTTGCCACGGAAGTCACCGTAGAACGCACCACCTTTCTTGCGGCTATCGTAACGTACCCAGTGTCCGTTCCAGGGATAGATGCGACGCTCAACAACGCGCTCATCCACCGTGTTCCCGATGATCCCATAGGCCGCGTATTCCCACTCCGCTTCGGTAGGCAGGCGGTAGCGCGGGAGCATGATGCCATCCTCCATGCGGATATTCCTTGTGTCCTTGTTCGGGTTGAAATCGGTCACACCATCCACCTTCTTCCCGCTCTCGTACTGCCCGGCCAAGTAAGAGTCGGACGTGAAGTGGTCCTCGTTGATCTGGTTCGGATAGTGCTCGAAGAGGCCTTCACGGATCAAGATGATCTCGTTGACCCGGTCCGTACGCCAGGCGCAATAGTCGTTCGCTTGCAACCAGTTCACCCCAACGACGGGGTAGTCCCGATAAGCCGGATGGCGTAGGTAGTACTCCACGTATGGCTCATTGAAGGCGAGCTTGCTGCGCCATACCAAGGTGTCCGGCAGGGCCTTTTTGTAGATCTCGGGGTAATCAGCGGCGAATACGCGCTCCAGCCAGTAGAGGTATTCCAGCCAGTAGAAATTGGTCACCTCCACTTCGTCCATATAGAACGACGACACCGTGACGGTGCGCGGGATGTTGTCCCACTCGTGGCGCAGATCATCGGTCACCCGGCCCATGGTGAACTGGCCACCCTCGATCAGGATCAAGCCGGGGCCGGTCTCTTGGTCCTCGAACGCGGCTTTCTCAAAGCCGCCGTTCTTGGAGTCGTTGAAGTTCCAACCGGTGGCGCCGCTCTTCTCGAACTGGCACGAACTTAGGAATGCCGCGCCCGCGGTCAGGATGCCTATCTTCCTTACAAGGCTCATGGTCATGGGTGGGTTCGTTGAACGAAGCTGGTTCAGAAGGTGGGGCATGCGACGACCCGGAACCTTCTCTTCTTGGGTTTGCAGTTGAATTGCATCTGCAGACTGATCTCGTGGGACCCTGCGGTCTGCGTGGTCAGTTTGCTGGTGGTGAGGTCATAGCTATAGCCGAACTTGAACTTGTCCGTATGGAAGCCGATCAAGGCGATGAAGGAATCGCGCGTGCGATACCATACACCGGCGGTGATCGGACCATGGTCTACGTATAATCCAAGGTTCAGTTGTCGGAACGCGGCCTGTTGCTGGTATAGTACGTTGGGCGAGATCCGCGTCCGGGCCTCTCCATAACGGCCGTTCATGCCCAGTGGTATCGAGGCGCCGCCATGCGCGGTGATCTTCATCGGGAGCTTGCTGTTGCCCACGATCAGCGATTCGTTGGGTTCGGTCAAGTGGTGAACAGCGAACCCGACAAAGTAGATGTCACTATAGCCGAGAACGCCTGCGCTGAAGTCGGCGTTGCCAACGCTGCCACCACGGGGTACATCGTTCGTATTATAGATGAACCCCCTGCGTGGGTCGATCTGGTCCCCGAAAGTGAGTTTGCTCCAGTCCAGCGATTTTTGGAAGTACGTAGCTTGGAAACCCACCTTCATCGAGAACTTCCTAGAAATGGCCTGTTGATAGGAATAGATGCCGCTCACCGTGGTGGTGGTGAGGGTTCCCTTGCCCGCCTGGTCGTTCGTAACGATCAGCCCAAGGCCACCCATTACCCCATCCACATGCTGGTCATAACTGGCGCTCGTGGTAACGAAGGTGCCGGTGAGGGCGGGCCACTGATTACGGTAGTTGAGGACAACGCGCGGGCAACGCGCAGTACCGGCGAACGCCGGGTTCAAGTAAAGCGGATTCGCATAGAACTGTGTGAACTGCGGATCCTGGGCGGATACGCCAAGGGTCGCGAAAACACCCAGTGCAAGGCCAAGGGCCGCACGCCTAACGGTCCATTCCATCATGCTCTCGTTCGATGCAGGCTTTACCTAACAGCGCCAAGTATACGGATCCCCTTTCGTTACGGTTCGCAGCAAACCTCGGCAATATTCCCGAACAGGGTCCGTTGGTGCGGTGTTCCATAACGCAAGGGTCGAAGGTAGTATTTTCGATCCGTCCTGTTGAAAACCTGTTGATCAGTGGTTATGAAGATGTTCCGTCGCACCCTGTTTGGACTGGCCCTCCTGCCTTTGAACCTATGCTACGGCCAGCAGTCTCTGCAACGCACACTGCAATGGTCCGCGGCGGCCAAAGAGGCAACACCGGGCAAGATGGGCCAAGCCACCAGCGGGGCGGTTGTTGGTGTGAGTGCTGACGCGGCCCCCCTCACGTTCGTTGGGGCCTGGACCGATGACGACCGGAACGGGCTGCCCTATTTCAAGGAGATCATCCGCCTTGGCTCGGGTGTGCGCGCTGTGTCCGCTTACGTCCGCGATGCCCAATATGCCCCTATGTCAGCAAGCGAGGCTGCACCGTGGCCAGCACTGGCCGAGATAGGTGGAGAGCCGGCTGTTTATGCCGCACTGGCCTGGTATCGGAAGCAGCCACAGGCCGTTGTTCATGTGGACCCTTATCGACGGAACCCGGGCACCGGACAGTTGGAACGGTTGACGGCGTTCCGCTTGGAACTGGTTGAAACCGTTGGGCGGGGCGGTGGGGTTCCCAAGGCGTACCCGGAGACCTCTCGATTGGCAACAGGCGACTGGTTCCGGATGACCGTGGCCAAGGATGGCGTTTATAAGGTCACTTATGAGTTGTTAAGCGAAATGGGTATGGATGTGAACGGGCTCGGTTCTGATCGCATCAATGTATATGGAAGCCACTTTGGGCTCCTGCCTTTCCAGAACAGCGTCCCAAGGCCCACCGACATGCTCATCAATGCGATCGAGGTCGTTGATGGCGGGGACGGGAATTTCGGTGCTGGGGACTACCTCCTCTTCTATGCTTCCGGCGCCCAACGTTGGGATGTGAGCGATACGCTCTTCACCCACACCAAGAACGTCTACACGGACTCTGCTTCCTACTTCGTTGGTATCGACGTGGACCCGCCCATGCGGGTGCAGCCTGCTGTGCTTGCCACCGACCCTGCAACGCGGACGGTCACCCAGTTCAACGACCGGCAGTTCATCGACCGCGACCTGGTGAACCTGCTGAAATCCGGCCGGACATGGTATGGGGAGGTCTTTGATATCACCACCACATACAGCTTCAACTTCGAGACACCCTCGCTGGTCACCTCCTATCCGGCCACGTTGAAGATGAACGGTGCGGCCAGAACCCTGAACAGCGGTGTGGTGAGCAACTCGAGCACGTTCACCATCACCTCCGGGGGGCTGTCGGAGAATTTCCCGGTACTCGGCGTGGCGAACAACTACACCGGGCCCATCGGCCGCGCTTACAGTGAGACCTTTTCATGGCTCCCCTCGGGCAGCAGCAATGTACCGGTGACGGTGACCTTCAACAAGTTCGACCCGGTCACCTCCGTGGGTTGGTTGGACTACCTGGAGCTCAACTGTCGACGTGAGTTGCGCATGAGCGGTGACCAACTGATATTCCGCGACCTGCTGTCCGTGGGAGCCGGTGAGGTCGCCGATGTCGTGATCGACCAGGCCCAGAACGTAGCCCGTGTTTGGGAGATCACGGACCCGTTGAACGTGCGTCGGGTGGACTACACCACGGAGGGCAACCAGAAGCGTTTCCGCATCGGCACGGACAGCCTGCGCCAGTTCGTCGCTTTCCGCAGCACGAACTACCTGACGCCAACAGGGATCGCGCGCGTACCGAACCAGAACCTGCACGGCACCGAATTACCGACCGACCTTGTGATCGTATGCCCGCCGGAGTTCCAGTCGCAGGCACAACTGCTCGCCGAACGCCGTACGAGCGAGGGGATGACCGTTCGCATCGTTTCGCCGCAGCAAGTGTTCAACGAATTCTCCAGCGGTTCCCGGGATGCTACGGCCATCAAGCGGTACATGCGCATGCTTTACGACCGTGCGGGTACCGATCCGGAACTCATGCCGCGTTACCTGCTGCTTTTCGGGGACGGTTCATACAACAACCTGTCGCTCGCGGGAACGAACCAGAACATGATCCCGACCTACCAGACCGAGGATGCGCTGGATCCCTCGCGCTCGTACACCTCGGATGACTATTTCGGATTGCTGGACCCTTTAGAAGGGGAGTACACAGGTGATCTGGTGGACATCGGCATCGGTCGTTTTCCGGTTTCCACGGGGCAGCAGGCCAACGAGGTGGTGAGCAAAATGTTGAACTATGACAAGTTCCAACTCCTGAGTTCTTCCGGATCCAACTGCTCATCCACCGGTGATGGTGGCATTGCGGATTGGCGGACACATGTGTTGTTCGTGAGCGACGATCAGGAAGGCGATGGCCTTGAAGGGATCATCCACATGGATCAAAGTGATTTCCTGGCGCGCCGGGTGGAGACGGAACATCCCTGCCTGAACGTGGACAAGATCTACCTGGACGCCTACCAGCAGGTGAGCACCCCGGGTGGCGAGCGTTACCCACAAGCGAATACCGACCTGCGCGAGAAAGTGCAGAAAGGCCTGCTCCTGGTGAACTACGTGGGGCACGGTGGCGAGGTCGGTTGGGCGCACGAGCGACTGCTGGATAACGGCACCATCCTCGGCTGGACCAACAAGGACCGCCTTCCCTTGTTCATGACCGCCACCTGCGAATTCTCGCGCTGGGACGACCCGGGCCGTACATCCGCGGGCGAACTGGTGCTGCTCAACCCAGCGGGAGGGGGTATCGGATTGATGACCACCACCCGGTTGGCCTATTCCGGCCAGAACTACGACCTGGCCAAGAAATTCTATGACCATGTGTTCACCGAAGTGGATGATCTCGGCCGTGAGTGGCGCTTGGGGGACGTCTATCGGGAGACCAAGCGCGACATGAGCGAATCGGCTCCGGCCCAGCGTAACCACCGGAACTTCACCCTCCTGGGCGATCCAAGTATGCGCCTGGCACGTACCCATCTCTCGGCGCAGATATCCACGATCACGGACACGCTGGGGAATCCCATCGATACCCTGAAGGCCTTGTCCACCGTGCGCATCAGTGGTTTTGTGGACGACGGCAACGGACAACCGATGGCCGATTTCAATGGGATCGTCATGCCGACGGTTTTCGACAAGGAGCAGACACAGGGTGTGTTGATGAACGATGGTGGCTACCCCTTCACCTTCGGCATCCGCAAGAACATCATCTATCGTGGCAAGGTGACCGTGAGCTCCGGTAACTTCAGCTTCACCTTCGTGGTCCCCAAGGACATCAACTACCAAGTGGGACCGGGCCGGGTGAGCTGCTATGCGGAATCGTGGAACACCAATGCCTGTGGTTATACCAACACGCCGCTGGTGGGTTCAACCGCAACGGACATCGTCATGGACGAGCTGGGGCCGCGGATCGAGTTGTTTATGAACGATGAACTATTCGTGCGTGGTGGGCTCACGAACCAGAACCCGCTGCTCTTCGCCAAGATCTTCGATGACCACGGCATCAATACCGTGGGAAGCAGCATCGGGCATGATCTGCTGGCCACCCTGGATGAGAACACCGAACAGGCCATCGTGCTCAACGATCTCTACGAGGCCGATCTGGACACCTATAAGAGCGGCCAGGTCCGCTATCGGTTCAACAGCCTTGCCGACGGAAGTCATACCCTGCGGTTGAAGGCCTGGGACGCCTTCAATAATTCGTCCGAGTCGACCACCGATTTCGTGGTGGCCTCAAGTGCCGAACTGGCCCTGGACCATGTGCTCAACTACCCGAACCCGTTCACCACACATACCGAGTTCTTCTTCGAGCACAACAGGCCCTGTACCACCTTGAGCGTTCAGGTTCAGGTCTTTACAGTTAGTGGCCGCCTCGTCAAGACCATCGGTCGCCAGGTGGCTTGTGAGGGCTTCCGAAGCGAACCATTGGCATGGGACGGCCGGGACGACGTAGGTGATAAGATCGGTCGTGGGGTGTATGTGTACCGCCTCAGCGTGGCCACCCCGGATGGGGAGCAGGCTGAGAAATTCGAGAAGCTGGTGATCCTGCGCTGATGCACAATAAGCCCCCATGCTGGGGCGTATATTTGCCGTCCTTTTTATCAGACCCTCCCTGATGCACGTTTTCCGTTCGCACGCCCCTGTCGTCATTCTCCTGCTGCTCCTGGCTGTCCCCTTCGCAGCGCAGGCTCAGCCCTGCGACCCGCAATTCCAGGCAGCTGGGCAGCAATGTGGCGATCAACTCAACACCATTACCACGGCGGTACCCTTCCTGCTTATTTCAGCTGATTCCCGCGCGGGCGGCATGGGCGACGCTGGCGTGGCGATCTCCCCCGATGCCAATGCGATCCACTGGAACCCGTCGAAACTGGCCTTTGCGGAGAGCGACGGTGAGTTCAGCATGAGCTACAGCCCCTGGCTGCGCAACTTGGTGCCCGACATGAGCCTGGCCTACCTCGCGGGCTACAAGCGGCTGGGCAATAAGCGTAGCGCGATCGGTGGTTCCCTGCGCTACTTCAATCTGGGCAGCATCCTGTTCACCGACCAGAACGGGTCCACGATCCGTGACTTCAAACCGGCCGAGTTCGCCGTCGACCTTGTATTCGCCCAGAAGTTCGGCGAGAATTTTTCAGGTGGGGTGTCCATCCGGTACATCAACAGCAACCTTACCGGTGGCATCAGCGTGGCTGGGGCCAACTCCAAAGCCGGCCAGTCGGTCGCTGCGGACGTGTCCTTCTATTACCAGAAGACGAAGATGCCCATGGGCGATCAGGAAGGGACCTTCGCGTTCGGCCTGAACATTTCGAACGTCGGGGCCAAGATGTCCTACACGGAAACAGCCGCGAAGGATTTCATCCCCATCAACCTGCGCCTCGGACCACGCTTCACGCTCGACCTGGACCAGTACAACAGCCTCTCGTTCAACCTGGACATCAACAAGCTCCTGGTGCCCACGCCACCCGTGTACAAGTTGGATGCGAACGGTTCACCCATCATCGATCCGGTTACCGGCAACTACGAGGTGGCCAGCGGTCGCGACCCGAACGTGGGTGTAGCGGCAGGCATGATCGGCAGCTTCAGCGATGCGCCGGGCAATGTGAGTTATGATGATGACGGCAACGTGTTGGTGGAGGACGGCAGCCGGCTCCGCGAGGAATTGCGTGAGATCAACCTGGCCGGTGGCTTCGAGTATTGGTACGCGGAGCAGTTCGCTTTCCGCACAGGCTACTTCTGGGAACACTACACCAAGGGCAACCGCAAGTACTTCACCCTTGGCGCGGGCGTGCGTTACAGCAAGTTCTCGCTGGACATGAGCTATCTCATCGCCAACACGAACCAGAGCCCGCTGGCGAACACGTTGCGGTTCACGCTCGGTTTCCGTTTCGACGGCAAGGGCAAGAAGAAGACGACCGAGGGATGACCGTTCGCGTAGGCTTCGGCTACGATGTGCATCGGTTGGTCGAGGGCCGCGAACTCTGGCTCGGTGGCGTGAACATCCCGCATTCAGTTGGTGCGCTCGGTCATTCGGATGCGGATGTCCTGCTGCATGCGGTATGCGATGCCCTGCTCGGCGCCGTCGCGCTTGGTGATATCGGCCAGCACTTTCCCGATACCGATGCAGAGTGGAAAGGAGCGGATAGCAAGGGATTATTGAAAGCCGTGGTCGCCCTGCTCAGCGAACGCGGCTGGCAGGTGGGCAACGTGGATTGCACCCTGGTGCTCGAGCGGCCGAAGATCATGCCGCACGCCGGTGTGATGCGCGCGGCGATGGCGCCACTGCTGAACGTGGGTGAGGATGCCGTGAGCATCAAGGCCACCACCAACGAGAAGATGGGTTTCGTCGGTCGCGAAGAGGGCGTATGTGCCTATGCCGTGGCGCTCGTGCAACGGAAGGACTAAGGCGCGCTCAATCGTCGTCGCCGTCGGCCGCCATTTCGGTGAACGAGGCGTGGCCCTGTTCATCCTCGAAGTAGAACACCCGCAACTGCGCCGTGTCCCTCAGCAGGTCGATCTTCCCGATCTCGACGCGTGAAACGGTAACCCCCAATCGCTGGTGCAGGTCGTCGTAGAGCCGTGCCTTGTTCTCCGATTTGATCAGGTCGATGCGCTCGTAGATCACCAGTTTCATCTGCTCATGTCGCGTCAGCCAGAGATGCTCCAGTGCGTAGGTCATCAGCAGGATCATGCCGTCGGTGAAGAACAGTTCGGCCACGCTCACCTTCTTGCTCGCCAGCGCGTTGATCACCGCGATGCTGATCACCGCGAACAGGTAGGTCATGTCCTTGATGCTGATCTGCTCCGTGCGGTAGCGCAGTACACCGAAAATGGCGAAGAGCCCGAACGCGAACCCGATGCTCAGCTTCACGCTGTTCAGCAGCACGCAGAGGAAGAAGATCAGGATGTTGAAGAGGAAGTAGGTGAACAGGTAGTCCTTCTTCCGGTGGATCGGGTAATAGATGACCCGGATCAACAGGAACAGCACCAGGGCGTTCACCCCGAACTTGAAGAAGAGCTCCCACATGTCGGCGTGGAAGAGCGGCATACCGAAGACTTTCATCAGGCGTTGATCGATTCGTTCATGCGGCGTTGCGCAGGCGTTGCAGCATCAGCAACACTTGCTTGAAGGAATTGTGTTTCACGGGCCGCTCCAGCGTGAGCATACCCACGCAATACTTGCTCATGCCGGAGGGACGCATATTCATCGCGCGCATGATCCGCACGAACGGTGACGTGCGGTCCGCGCGCGACTGCTTCAGTTCGGCCACGACGATGCCTGGAAGGTCCTGTTGCCCGTTCGTGTCCGAGTAGCGCAGGCCGAGGTCCATGGTGAGGCGTTCCGGGCTGTGTTTGTTCACGAAGGTGTACCGTGTGAAGGTGTTCCAAAGCACTGGCACCAGGGTCTGCTGTCGTCCCGTGGCCTCCGTGATGAACGCCTCTTGCTCCTGGGTCAGTTGCTCGGGGATGCCATCGACCTTCATACGCGCCTTGTCGGTGCGCCCCCGGCCCGTCTTCCGTTTCACCTCCAGGTGCACGAGGCCGCTGCCCACGTATTCCCTGAAGCGGACCTTGCTCCGGAACGTGCGTTGGTTGTGGTGGTCCTGGTAGTGTTGCAATCCGGTGGTATCGAAGTAGAGGCTGCGATAATCCGTGCCCCGGACACCGTTGATCTCGAGCAAACGGTAGTGTTCCAGCATCTCCTCCAGCACGGTGGCCAGCTGATCCTCCGAAAGAACATATTTGGTATCCACCCGGTCCTGTAGCTTCACGCTGTCCATCTCGGCGAGCGTGATGGGTTCGAAACGGGCGATGGCGGGGAACACGGTAGGCAAGGGCCGGGCGAAGGGGGTCAAACTTAACGAAGTGCACGTTGGACCGGCTCACGGTGCCATGGTTCAAGCGCCCGGGCGTACTTTCGACCTCCGTTTTTCGGACCGATGCCCACGACCGTCCAAATCCCCTTCAGCTACGCTCGTCATGATTCCTGGCAGGATCTGTCCGTGCCGGACCGTGAGCTCGTGGAGGCCGCCCGGGCCGCTGCTGGAAGGGCGTATGCCGAGTACTCCAAGTTCGAGGTTGGCGCGGCCCTTCGCATGGCCGATGGCACCATCGTGGTAGGCAACAACCAGGAGAACGCTTCCTACCCGGCGGGCATTTGCGCTGAGCGCACCGCCCTGCATGCCGCCATGTCGCAGAACAAGGATGGGGTGGTGACGACCATGGCGGTGATGGTGCCCTCTGTCCTGACCGAACCGCCCGTCTCACCCTGCGGCATTTGCCGCCAGGCATTGCTTGAACAGGAGGGCCGGCAGAACAAGGCGCCATTGCGATTGCTCCTTGCCGTTCCCAACGGGCCGGTGTACGAGATCGCCACAGCGAGCCATCTGCTGCCGCTCTACTTCGACAAGAAGGACCTGGCCCGGCGCTGACCGTCCGGGCGTCGGGGAGGGGCGGTCTATATTTGTCATCTACGCACGCGCCCGCCGTAATGAGCACCAAGACCGCTTCCGCCGCGAAGGCGAACCCCGAGAAGTCCGGACCGGTGAAAGCCGCTTCCAATGGTACCGCTTTCGGCAAGGAGACCTATCTGCGCTGGTTCAAGGACATGATCCTCATGCGCCGCTTCGAGGAGAAGACCGGCCAGCTCTACACCATGCAGAAGTTCGGTGGGTTCTGCCACCTCTACATCGGGCAGGAGGCCATCCTCGCGGGCATGATCACCGCGATCCGCCCCACCGACCGCATCATCACCGGATACCGCGATCATGCGCATCCGTTGGTCGTGGGCACGCCCGCGAAGAACGTGATGGCCGAACTTTTCGGTCGCATGACCGGGACGAGCAAGGGCAAGGGCGGTAGTATGCACTTCTTCGACAAGCAGCGCAACCTGTTCGGTGGCCATGGCATCGTAGGTGGCCAGATCGGCCTGGGTGCTGGCATCGCCTTCGCCGACAAGTACCGCGGCGAGGATCATGTCACCATGTGCATGATGGGTGATGGTGCGATCCGTCAGGGTATCCTGCACGAGACCTTCAACATGGCCATGACATGGAAGTTGCCGGTGATCTTCATCATCGAGAACAACAACTACGCTATGGGCACCAGTGTGGAGCGCAC
>JBDTNF010000069.1:0-11573 GCA_039933875.1 Flavobacteriales bacterium
CTTCGGAGGCGAACGAGGAGAGCTGATCCACCATGGTATTGATGGTGTCCTTCAATTCGAGGATCTCGCCCTTCACGTCCACCGTGATCTTGCGGCTGAGGTCACCACCGGCCACGGCCGTGGTCACTTGCGCGATGTTCCGCACCTGGCTGGTAAGGTTACCGGCCATGGAGTTCACCGAATCGGTCAAGTCCTTCCACGTTCCGCTCACACCCTCCACACGGGCCTGACCACCGAGCTTGCCTTCCGTTCCTACTTCGCGTGCCACGCGAGTTACCTCCGATGCGAACGAACGCAACTGGTCCACCATCGTGTTGATGGTGTTCTTCAATTCCAGGATCTCACCCTTCACGTCCACTGTCACCTTGCGGCTCAGGTCACCGCCCGCCACGGCGGTCGCCACCTCAGCGATGTTCCGCACCTGGCCGGTGAGGTTACCCGCCATCATGTTCACCGAATCGGTAAGATCCTTCCACGTGCCGGCCACGCGTTTCACGTTGGCCTGTCCGCCGAGCTTTCCTTCGGTACCCACCTCACGTGCTACGCGCGTCACCTCCGCCGCGAAGGAGTCCAGCTGCACCACCATGGTGTTGATGGTCTTCGCGGTCCGCAGGAATTCACCCTGAAGCGGACGATCGTCCACCTCCAAGGCCATGGTTTGTGTGAGGTCACCCTGGGCCACCGCGCCGATCACACGGGCGGTCTCGCTCGTGGGGTGCACGAGGTCATCAATGAGTTCGTTCACCGAAAGCACGGACTCGCTCCAAAAGCCGGTGACATCGCCTAATGCGAGGCGCTGTCCCAGCTTGCCTTCCTTGCCCACCACACGGTTCAACCGGCCGAGTTCACCTGCCATGCGTTCGTTCAACTCGACCACCTCGTTGAAGGCATCGGCCAGGCGACCGTTCACGCCGGTCCATTCGGACGGGAGCCGAACGCCGGTCTTTCCTTTCTTCAGGGCGATCAGGGCTTCGAGCAGCGCCGTGGTCTGGATGCCGTTCGCTATGGCAGGTTCCTGCAAAGCTTCCATGGTGGTTGGAATGGAATGTTGAACGTGAATGGGGAGGCCACTCGGGAGCAGCGCACACCAACTGCATTTCCTCGGCGCGTCGTTCGCGTCGGGCAGCATTGTGGGGGCCGCAATGGCATCACGGAGATGGTGGTCTGAAAAATCGAAGACGAAGAGCGTGCCTCCCAAGGGGCAAATGCCTCAGCGCCTACAGGACCCATCCTTTCAGCCATTGAGCCGTGCATGTACTGTGTGGAAATGTGGAATCACATCCACAGCGATCGTGGAATGATCTCTACGATCGCTGTTGTGCCCGAACAGCTGCCCGCTACCATCAGCAGGGGGCGTTCCGTTATAGGGTCAATGGCGCACGTGCTCTTTCCTGGCCGCTTTACCTAAGAGCGGATCCACTTCGCGCTCCCAGTGGCGATGGGCGGCAATGGCGTTGAAGAAGTCGCGCGCCACCGCTTTTCCCGATGCGCCAATGACGACACCGGGAATGTTCACGTCACCATCCTTCACCAGCCCCCATGTGCGCAATAATTCTTCCGCACCGCCGATGAAGGCGATCGCCTTGCAATGGCGCAACGCATCGCTGACGAAGTCTTTCGCGTCGGGGAAACCGATCCAAGGTTCCGTGCCTACCACCGCGATGGCATCGAACAACACGGAGGTGGTGGTCATAAGGGTGTGATCCACATTCGCCCCGAGCGTGGGTGCGATGATCTTCACCATGGCCCCATCCTTTTCCAACTTACTCTTCAATACCGTCGCTTGAGCCACATGATCACCGGCCGCAAGAATGGCTACGCGACGTGTTCGGATATTGTCCTTCACGGTAGCTGCCATACTCAAGGCCGCGGAGCGTTCCACGGGCGGATCCTCATCATAAGGTTGCACATCCCCGAGATCGGTATCGGCCGGGATGCTGTGGTTCAACGGGGCTTCCACCTCGGGCACTGCGCTGTTGAAGGCTGCGGCCACCCCTTCGGCGAGGTCCTTGTCCACATAGGCGAGCATGCCGATAACACGTTCGCGCACGGCCGCTGTTTCCAATTTGCCCAGTTCGAAGCGCAAGGCATTGATCAAGTGGTCGCGCTCGGGCTTGCTCTGGCTGCGGAAGAAGAGCGTGGCCTGACTGAAGTGGTCCATGAACTTCTCGCTCTTGGCCCGCACCTTTATATCCTCCATGGGCTCCGGAAAAGAGGCGAAGCCGCCTTCCTTCATCATGGCCTGATAGGGACATCCGCCACCCAGGGTATTCGGCTCGTAGTTCACATGGTGCGCATTGATGGTGCGCCGCATGTGCCCATCACGCTGGTTGTTATGCACGGGAGCGATGGGCCGGTTGATGGGCAACTCGTTGAAATTGGAACTGCCCAGGCGCGACAACTGCGTGTCCGTATAGGAGAAGAGTCGGCCCTGTAAAAGCGGGTCGTTGGTGAAGTCGATACCAGGCACCAGATGCGCCGGGTGGAAAGCCACCTGCTCGGTCTCGGCGAAGAAGTTCATCGGGTTGCGGTCCAGAGTGAGTTTGCCCACACGTTGCACGGGTACCAGCTCCTCGGGGATCAATTTCGTTGGGTCCAACAGATCGAAGGGGAATTTGTGCTCATCCTTCGCCTCCACGATCTGGACACCAAGCTCCCATTCGGGGAAGTCGCCGTTCTCGATCGCCTCCCACAGATCCCGCCGGTGGAAGTCGGGATCCTTGCCGCTGATCTTGGTCGCCTCGTCCCAAGCCACGGAGTGTACCCCCAGCAGGGGTTTCCAATGGAATTTCACGAAGCGGCTCTCCCCTTTCTCGTTCACGAAGCGGAAGGTGTGCACGCCGAAGCCTTCCATCATGCGGTAACTGCGCGGGATCGCCCGGTCGCTCATGGCCCACATGATCATATGCATGCTCTCGGGCATGAGCGAGATGAAGTCCCAGAAGGTGTCGTGTGCGCTGGCAGCCTGAGGCATCTCATGATGCGCCTCGGGTTTCACGCTATGCACCAGGTCCGGGAACTTCATCGCATCCTGGATGAAGAACACCGGGATGTTGTTACCGACCAGGTCATAGATGCCCTCTTCGGTGTAGAACTTCACAGCGAAGCCACGTACGTCGCGAGCCAGATCCGTACTCCCCTTGGAGCCGGCCACGGTGCTGAAACGAACGAAGACCGGTGTGCGCCGCGCAGGATCATTGAGGAAACCGGCCTTGGTCCATTTCGCCAGAGGCTTGTACACCTGGAAATAGCCGTGTGCACCGGCACCGCGCGCGTGCACTACCCGCTCCGGTATCCGCTCGTGGTCGAAGTGCGTGATCTTCTCGCGCAGTATGTGGTCCTCCAGCAAGCTCGGCCCACGTACCCCGGCCTTCAGGCTGTTCTGGTTGTCATTGATGGGCAGGCCCTGGTTCGTCGTGAGCACTTGATCGGTGCCATCGGTGGCATCGTTGCGGAGATCGGCGAGTTTCGGGTCAGGGGTCGTAGTGATCTTCCGGGGGGCGGTACGCTTGGCCATGGGAGAACTGGATGGTGGTGTGTAGAAGGATGTTACTCAACCCTTGTACATGCTCCTGGCGGTATCGCGAATCGAACCAGCTGCATCCTTCACGGTGTGCCGCGCTTCGCCCGCCAAGCCGGTCGCATCCCCCTTCAGTTTTTCGATCAGCTCACAGCCTTCATCAAGCATGCCCCTGAGACGATCGTGAAGATCATTGCTCTTCTTCACAAGTTTCTTGCGCGTGTCCTTACCGGATGATGGTGCCAGGAGCATGCCCACAGCAGCGCCTGCAGCGAGGGTGGCCAGAAGGATGACGATGTTGCTTTTTGCGGACATGGCGTTGAGGTTTTGAAATGGGTTATGAGAGTGTCGTGACCAATACACTCCAATGGCATGCCAGCAGGTCGCGGACAATTCCACATAAGGCCACCACACACGTTGCGTGTTCAGGTCGCAGCGATCGGCCATTTCCAGCAGGCACCATTTTCCACATGATCGTGGAAGGGTCGCCGCACAAACTCTCCCCGCGTCAAGATGAAATGAAGTGGCCCGCACGCCCCCGGCACCGGGCATCATTCTTGGCGGCAAGTGCAAAACGCTGGACATGCACGATAAGAGCATCCCATTGGGCAGCAGTAGGAGCGAGTTTCCCGAACAAGTGATGCTCGCAACGGACAAGGCTTCCACGTGTCCCATTCAAGGTATCGCGAACCCAACTCTGATCCCTTCGGAAGATCAGGCTTCGGTGGATGCGACGGTACCGCATGCCCCGGATAATTCCGGAAGCACAGCGGAGGATCCCGATCACGAGCGGCCTGTGGTCGTTCCCGCGTAGGAACTCACGTGTTTGGATGTTGGCATTGCACTTGTCGCGACGACGTTCACATAAAAAAAAACCGCCCCATGAAAACCAAGAATGATGCACGCGCATCCAGCGCACCGCTCCGAACGAGTTGGAGCGTCCTATTCCTGACCTCAGCCTTGGCCTTCTGTACGTGCGTTGCGACAGCGCAGAACGGTCAGCCGGTCTCCCCCCCGCCGCCGCCAACGATCAAAGATCCGCAAAGCCCGCAGCCCCCGCGACCCGGTCAGTCTCCAGTGCACTATGATAACAAGGGTTGGGTGGTGTTCGATCAGCAGGCGGCGACCGGTCTGGAAATAACACCATCCGAACTGGAACGGTTGCAGGAGATCGATCGCCGCTACCAGCAGGAGTACCTGGCCTTGGGCGACGACCCCACGCACAGCGAGGGTTACCAGGGATTGCTCCAACGACGCGAGCGCGAAGTGGAAGGCGTCCTGACCGCGCCGCAGTACCAGCGCTGGCATAGCTACGATGTGCAGAAGCCACAGCCCACCATGGGTCAGCCTTCACGCCCCACCGAGAGCGCGCCGCCGAGATAGGGAGACAGGTAAAAAAGAGAAAGCCCAACCGGGCCGCGCGTGCGGGTCCGGTTGGGCCAATCTTGCGAAGAGCTACCCTTTGATGGGAATACACGCAGCGCCAGTTCGACACAGATGACACTCATCAGGAGCTTGGTAGGTCAACGCGAACAACATCACGTACCGCTGGACATGACTCTTCTTACGATCGTCATACCGCTACTGGGAGCTGCATAGATCTCAGGCGGCCCTGTTCTCGGCGATCCGCAGGATCTCGCGAAGTGTGCTGAAATCCATCGGCTTCGCGACATGGCGATCGAAACCGGTTTCGGCGGCGCGGAGCACGTCCGACGGTTCGTTCCTGCCCGTCACAGCAACGATGAACGCCCGCGCACCCCATTCCCTCCGTCGCATCTCCAAGCAGACCTCGTACCCATTTCGGTCCGGCAAGCCGATGTCGAGGAATACGACATCGGGCAGGAAAACGTCCCCTTGCAGCACCGCCTCGGTGGCATTGAAGGCCACCTGTACGTGATGACCCATCCGCTTCAGGAGGAGGGCCAAGGCCATGGCGACTTCGTCCCGATCATCCACCACAAGCACGCGCATGGGCTGCCGCGTTTCGACAGTACCATGCAGGATCCCATGTTCTTCCATTTTCCAGGTCGGTTACGCCTTGTGTAGCCAGCGGCATGCCGCGTCACATGATATCGTTCGACGCGCACGTTACGTGCGCAGGGCTGCCAACATTGGTTCAAAGGACCGTGGACGTTCATCAAGGAAGTGTGGACCTGATCGTGGAGAACACGCCCATTCGTGTATCAACATCCACAGGAAGCGTGACGTAACCGCCACGAAAGGGCACGGCATGAGATTACCACATGCTTTCCTGACGAAAGGAACGAACAGCGTTACGAATAAGGCAGCCAGTGGCCAGCCGAACGGTGTGTAAAGCCACAAAAGCTGCGAAGCGCGCCCCTCAGGGCGCGCTTCGCGTTCCATTGCATGGAGTGCAGCCTGACCGCCCTGTCCTACTTCTTGTCGTTCCCTTCCGAGGGCTCAGGGGTATCACCCAGTATCGCATGCCCCACTTTCTCCCGCACATCGCGCATGGTGGTGATCGCTGTGGCCATAACCTTCACCACGGCTTTGCGCACCGGGTTCTGTGCTTTGGCTCCTTGCTTCTTCGCGGCTTTCTTCGCTTTGCGCGCCGTCTTCTTCACGACCTTCTCCACCTTGGCGACGGTTTTCCTGGCTGTGCTCTTCACCGCGGTCGCCTTCTTGGCCACACGCTTCACAGCCTTGTCACCCTTGCGCGCAGCGGCCTTGACCGAACTCTTCGCGGACGCCACCTTCTTCGAGGCTTGCTTCCCTGCCTTTTTAACGGCTTTCGCGGCCTTCTTCACCGTCTTCTTTACCGCTGCTTTTTTGACAGCGGGTTTCTTCGTGCTTCGTTTGGCCATGATGATCTGGATCTTTCGCCGAAAGGTATATGAAGGACATGCTGATCGATGAAGAACGACTGTGGTATATCGGATGTTACAATGGGGTAAGAATGGCCCGGGGATCGCTGAAGGCTTCCAAAACCCATTAGACATGGAACTCACAGATGACATGACCCAGTTGAACAATATCCATGACCTGCTTGAGGACAGCCGCTTGGGATATATGGAGGCCGCCGAACGTGTGGAGGACGAGGCTGTGAGGGATCTCCTAGGAATGCTGAGCACCGGGCGCGTGAAACTGCAGGAAGAAGTGGAGGCCCTGCGGCGCAAGGCTGATCCGGAAGCCCCACCACGCGAAGGTGGAACGCTCAAAGGCGACCTGCATCGCACCTGGATGGATCTGCGCGATGCACTGAGCAAGAGCGACAACGCCAACGTGCTGAAGGAATGCGAGCGCGGCGAGGGCTTCCTCCTTATGCGTTACGACGAGGTGCTGGTGAAGAACGTGGCACCTGAAACGTTCACCCTGGCCAACCGCCAGCGCAATGTGGTCGAAGGGAATCTGGATCGCATCAAGCAACTGCGTTCCAGTTTCGAAAAGATCGAACAGTGAAATCGCCCAACTAACACACTGCGTCATGCCCCGAGGAGACAAGTCCGCATACACGGACAAGCAGAAGCGCCAGGCGCAACACATTGAAGAGAGCGAGAAGAAGAGCGGTCGTTCGAAGAAGACCGCTGAACGGATCGCTTACGCCACCGTGAACAAGCAGGATGGGGGTGGCAAGAAAAGCGGCAGCGGCAGGAAGAACTAGCGTTCGCGCCGAACAGTGACCATGCACATGACCCCGACCGAAAGGCCGGGGTCATGTGTTCAATACCACGGCACGGGGTCTACACCCACATTTCTCATCTCAACTGAGGCTCGCCGCGCATCCAATTCCCCAGGGAGCCCAACTCCGTGGAAGGACCACCACGTCACAAAGACCAGTAGAAATTCCGATCCGCACTTTGGCTGATGCTCCCCGCTGGTCAGCAGCCTTTCTGACGAGCGGAACAATGATAGCGGCAGACTTGTTGAACCTGGAAAGCAAATAACCAGCATCATGGGTAACACGGAACAACTCAACGGTCGCACGGCGATCGAGAAAGCACAGGAGATAGTCGAACATCAAGGGCTGTGCATGATGGTCACCGATGTCGGTAACTATCCGGGCCACAGCCGGCCCATGGCCGTAGGGGAAGTGGACGACAATGGCGTCTTCTGGTTCCTCACCTTGCGCACCACGGAAAAATTCGATGAGTTGACGAAGGATCCACGCATGAGCCTGCACTTCGCGAACCCATCCGACCAGGAATTCATGACCATCCACGGGCGCACGGAAGTGGAGAACGACGTGGCCCGTAAGAAGGAACTCTGGAACCCTCTTGCCAATGCGTGGGTCCCGGATGGTGTGGACAACCCCGACCTGCGCATCCTGAAAGTGACCCCTACGGATGGGTATTACTGGGACACGAAGAATGGCAAGGTGGTCGCGGGGATCAAGATCGCCTTCGCCGCGATCACGGGAGGAACATCGGACGATGGTGGGGTGGAAGGGCGACTGAAGGTGTGATCCCTTTCGTTCAAGCTGGCCGCGCGTGGTACCCCACTACAGATCGAAGACCGGAGGCACGGTATTGGAACGAGGAGGAACATGAGAACCTCAGCCCTCCTCCTGGTCCTTCTTCTATCCGCCTGTGCGCGCGTTCCGATCACCGGCCGCAACCAGTTGAACCTGCTGCCGGAAAGTGAGATGATGGCCATGAGCTTTTCCGAATATGGCCAGTTCCTGCAACAGAACACGCCGCTCGCAGTCACCGACACGCGCGTTGCCATGGTGCGTCGGATCGGGGAACGCCTTTCCAAAGCCGCCACGGAATACCTCAACGCGCACAAGGCGGGTGATCGCATCGCCGGATTCGCGTGGGAATTCAATGTGGTGCAAAGCGATGAAGTGAACGCGTGGTGCATGCCCGGGGGCAAGGTGGTGGTGTATACGGGCATACTTCCGTTGACTCAGGATGAGGCCAGCCTCGCCGTGGTGATGGGCCATGAGATCTCGCATGCCCCATCGCCCGCCACGGGAACGAACGCATGAGCCAGGGACTTGCCGTGGAGGGAGCCAATGTGAGCCTTGCTTTGTTGACCCAGAGCAAGCCGAGCCAGACGCGCGACATCTTCCTGCAGTCCTTCGGCATCGGTTCGCAATTGGGCCTGCTCGCCTATTCCCGACAGCAGGAAAGTGAAGCGGATAAACTTGGACTGGTCTTCATGGCGATGGGTGGCTACGATCCGCGCGTCGCCCCGGCGTTCTGGGAACGCATGGCCGCACAGGGCGGTGCAGCCCCATTGGAATTGCTCAGCACGCACCCCAGCGACGAGCGACGGATCCGTGACATCAACAAATTCCTTCCCGAGGCGCTGAAGTACTATGCGCCAGCCACAGCGACCGGCAAACGCGCCAAACCATGACCCTATCTTATCCCCGTTGGATCGACACGGAATTCGTCAAACCGGGAGGGCAGTTCGAAGATGGCGCTGGAGCAAGCTGTGATCCCTACCGCGGAAGCGCACACGCGTGCCCTTGTCGGTGCAGCGATGGAGGTGCATACCCAGCTGGGTCCGGGATTCCTTGAACCGATCTATCAGGAAGCCCTCGCGGTGGAATTCGTGCTTCGCAGCATCCCTTGTTCCCGCGAGGTCCAGGTGCCGGTCTTCTACAAGGGAAAATTACTCGCCTACTCCTATCGCGCGGACTTCGTCTGCTTCGGGAATGTCGTTGTCGAACTGAAAGCCGTTCAACTGCTCGGCGCGAAGGACGATGCCCAGATAACGAATTACCTGAAAGCCACCGGCCACGCGCACGGCCTGTTGTTCAACTTCGGCCAACGCCGACTCCAGTTCAAACGCTTCGATACGGTTCCATCGGATCCCGACCATCGCTAGGACCACACCGGCTGCTCGGCGATCGGCGTGGCCTGCAACACCGTGAGCTTGCCGGGGGTTTCGGTGTCGTGCCGGAGCTTCAGTTCATAGCCTTTGAAGGTGGTGGTGAGATCCACCGACCCAGTGCGCCCGCGATGATCGATCCGTTTGATCAACTCGCTTTTGTAATGCTTCACCATTGACATGACCATCCTCTGCACAGCATCGTTCCCGCTAAGCGTTCTTTCTATGTTCATGTCCAGGGCCAATAAGTGAGTGTGATCACAAGACTGTTCAGCGTACCCACACGATCCTCCAGGACGAAACGCTGGTGTCCGCCCTATCCTCTGAAAAATACTCAGGAGCCTGCATGCGCGTAGGGGATCTCATCCGCACAGTAACGACGGGAACGGATCTTTTCGACCAGGGCCTGCTCCTCGTAGCGAGGGGTAAGCTGACCGCCTTTGGTACGGATCGGTGATGGGCGTTTCATGGTGGCAAGGGTTCAAGACTTTGCTCCTCAATCTTCGCGCCGTCAAGGCCCCAGCCTGCGTCCATGCTCGCTCCATCACCGAGCGTGAGGCAATATTCCCCGATCGGTCAAAGAAATTGTCCAGAACCATCCCCCTGATCGACCGCTCTCCTCCCTTTCACTGGCCTGATCGGTGGGGCATCCGCTTTGCATCGACGCGACCCATGGAACAGCCCACCCATGGAGCGCGGCAAAGGATCCTGGCCTTTTGGACAACGTTGAAGGATACCGCCCTTGAGTTCAAAAAGATCGATCCGCTCAAAGAAGCATCCTCCCTCGCCTTCACTACCATTTTCGCCATACCGGGTGTGCTCATCATTACGCTGATGGTGGCATCGGCCTTCTATGATGCGGATGCGGTGCGGGAGGCGCTCTACACGCAGGCAGGCGGCTTCATCGGCGCGCAGACCAGCCAGGACCTTCAAGGCATCGTGCAAAAAGCGAGTGCCACGGAAAGCGGCTTGTTCTCCAAGATCCTCGGCATTGGGGCCCTGGCCTTGAGCGCCACCACTGCGTTCGCCGCATTGCAGAGCAGCCTGAACAAGATCTGGCGCGTTGAACAGGAACCCGGTCGCGCCATACTGCGCTACTTGTTCTCCCGATTGACCTCGCTAGCATTGATCGGCGCGTTCGGTTTCCTGCTGTTGATCTCCATGGTCCTCGACACCGCGCTTGTGGCCATCGCGGAACGCGCCGGGAAGTTCCTCCCTGGACATGCCATCCTGGTGGGCATCGCCGGACTCATCCTCTCCCTCGGGGTGGTCACGCTCGTCTTCGCGCTGGTGTTCAAATTCCTGCCGGATGTCAGGGTGCGCTGGCGCTCCGTGTGGATGGGAGCCCTGTTCACGGCTGCGCTGTTCACGTTGGGCAAATACCTGATCGCCTTGTACATCGCGAAGACCGGAGCGGGCAATGCCTACGGCGCTGGTGGCGCGGTCATCATCATCATGCTCTGGGTCTATTACTCGTCCATCATTCTCCTGTTCGGTGCGCAGTACACCTTCGTCGCCGCGCGAAAACATGGGGAACGGATCGAGCCGGCACCGCATGCGGTGCGCACATCGGCGCGCTAGCCCGGTGGCTTCCCGTCAGTTGGAGGAATAGTGCTCGGCGATCTGGACAAGCAGCCGCGAGCTGAAGGGCTTGCTCATGAAACCATCGGCCCGACAGCGGCCTGCCTCTGCATTTAACCGCACTTCGCCATGACCTGAAATGAGTATGACGGGAACATCGGACAAGCGGGGGTTCTCCTTGATCGCCTTACAGATCTCCAACCCGTTCTCACCGCCCAACTCGACATCCATGAACACCACTGTGGGGTGGAGCTTGACAAGATCCTGCCAGCTGGGTGCCTTTGTGCGGGCATCCACCTGAAAGCCGTTGCGCTCCAATGCCGACTTCGCGAGTTGCAGGAGGTCCGCATCATCATCCACTACCATCACCAAGGGGGGGACATCGGGGAGGTTGTTGTCCTCATCGCTCATCTCCTCCGAAATAGTGGGTGGTACGGAGAACGAGCCATGTGCACTCCCGATGTATTCCAATTCATGCATGGTGATGCTGGGTTGGCACCGTGTTCCATCCATGAGCCGGACGTTCACCACACCAGAGCAGCCACTTCTTATACTGTTCCGGAGTGAGCACGTCCTTGATCTCCTCCTCGTGCTTCTTCGTGATCGCCTGGCTCATTTTCGCATCCATCGCTCCGCTCTCTCCCAAGGCCTGGCAATTCGTCTTACAGGCGCC
>JBDTNF010000070.1:0-3662 GCA_039933875.1 Flavobacteriales bacterium
ATGGAAGTGTGGGCGTTGGAGGCCTTCGGTGCCGCCAATATCCTGCAGGAGATCCTCACCGTGAAGAGCGATGATGTCATCGGTCGTGCGAAGGCCTACGAGGCCATCGTGAAGGGTGAGCCGCTCCCGACCCCGGGTATCCCGGAATCGTTCAACGTGCTGCTCCACGAACTCCGTGGCCTGGCCCTGAACGTATCCCTCGAGTGATCCACCGGGTGAGCAACGAATTGGTAGAACGGTAAGCAACGCGATAACATGAAGAAGGAAGTAAAGCTGAACAGCAACTTCAACACCATCGTCGTGAGCCTGGCGTCGCCCGAGCTGATCCTCGAGCGCAGCCATGGTGAGGTGATCAAGCCTGAGACGATCAACTATCGCACCTACAAACCGGAGCGGGACGGGCTCTTCTGCGAGCGCATTTTCGGTCCTGTGAAGGACTTCGAGTGCCACTGCGGCAAGTACAAGCGGATCCGCTACAAGGGCATCGTGTGCGATCGCTGCGGGGTGGAAGTGACGGAGAAGAAGGTGCGTCGTGAGCGCATGGGCCACATCCAACTGGTGGTGCCCGTTGCGCACATCTGGTATTTCCGCAGCCTGCCGAACAAGATCGGCTACCTGCTGGGCCTGCCCACCAAGAAGCTCGACCAGATCATCTATTACGAGCGGTATGTGGTGATCAATCCGGGCAATGCGGTGAACAAGGAAAGTGTCGCCATCCAGTACCTCGACTTCCTCACGGAAGAAGAGTACCTCGATATCCTCGATGCGCAGGGCAAGGAGAACCAGCATCTGGACGATGCCGATCCGAACAAGTTCATCGCCAAAATGGGTGCGGACGCTTTGCACGATCTGCTGAAGCGCTTGGACCTGGACAGCCTGAGCTACGACCTGCGTCACAAAGCCAACACCGAGACCAGCCAGCAGCGTAAGAACGAAGCGCTGAAGCGACTGAACGTGGTGGAGGCCTTCCGCGATGCGAACAGCCGCCGCGAGAACAAGCCGGAGTGGATGATCATCAAGGTGGTACCGGTGATCCCACCCGAACTGCGCCCGCTGGTCCCCTTGGACGGTGGTCGCTTCGCAACGAGCGATCTGAACGATCTCTACCGCCGTGTGATCATCCGCAACAACCGCTTGAAGCGGTTGATGGAGATCAAGGCCCCCGAGGTCATCCTGCGCAACGAGAAGCGCATGCTGCAGGAGGCGGTTGACAGCCTCTTCGACAACAGCCGCAAGAGCAGCGCCGTGAAGAGCGAGAGCAACCGCCCGCTGAAGTCACTGAGCGATTCGCTCAAGGGCAAGCAGGGCCGCTTCCGCCAGAACCTGCTCGGTAAGCGTGTGGACTACAGCGCACGTTCCGTGATCGTGGTGGGTCCCGAACTGAAACTGCATGAATGCGGTCTGCCCAAGGACATGGCCGCCGAACTCTTCAAGCCGTTCATCATCCGCAAGCTCATCGAGCGGGGTGTGGTGAAAACGGTGAAGAGCGCGAAGAAGATCGTGGACAAGAAGGAGCCCGTGGTGTGGGACATCCTGGAGAGCGTGCTCAAGGGTCACCCTGTGCTCTTGAACCGTGCACCAACGCTGCACCGTCTGGGTATCCAAGCCTTCCAGCCCAAGCTGATCGAAGGCAAGGCCATCCACCTGCACCCGCTGGTATGTACAGCGTTCAACGCTGACTTCGACGGTGACCAGATGGCCGTGCACGTGCCCTTGGGCAATGCCGCCATCCTGGAAGCGCAGCTATTGATGCTGGCCAGCCACAACATCCTGAACCCGGCGAACGGCGCGCCTATCGCGGTGCCCAGCCAGGACATGGTGCTCGGCCTGTATTACATCACCAAGGGCCGCAAGACCGACAAGGAGCGCGCGATGAAGGGCGAAGGCATGACCTTCTACAGCCCGGAGGAAGTGATCATCGCCTTCAACGAAGGCAGGCTCGATCTGCACACGCACATCAAACTGCGCTGGGCCGATGTGAACGGCAAGAGCAGCATCATCGAGACCACATGCGGTCGCACCCTCTTCAATGAGGTGGTGCCCGATGAGTGCGGTTTCATCAACGATGTGCTCACCAAGAAAGCGCTTCGCGACATCATCGGCATGGTGATGAAGACCACCGGTACCGCACGTGCGGCACAATTCCTTGACGATATCAAGGACCTGGGCTTCATGAGCGCCTTCCGTGGCGGTCTCAGCTTCAACCTGGATGACGTGGTTATCCCCGACGCCAAGGAGAAACTGGTGAAAGCGGCGCAAGCTGAGGTGGACGAGGTGATGGGCAACTACAACATGGGTCTCATCACAAACAACGAGCGCTACAACCAGACGATCGACATCTGGACACACACCAACAGCAAGGTGACGTTCACCCTGATGGAACGTATCAAGAGCGATCGCCAGGGCTTCAACTCCATCTACATGATGATGGACAGTGGTGCCCGCGGTTCCAAGGAACAGATCCGCCAGTTGAGCGGCATGCGAGGCCTGATGGCCAAGCCGCAGAAGAGCGGTGGCGGACAGGACATCATCGAGAACCCGATCCTCTCGAACTTCAAGGAGGGCCTCTCCATCCTCGAGTACTTCATCAGTACCCACGGTGCCCGTAAGGGTCTGGCGGATACCGCGCTGAAGACCGCGGATGCCGGTTACCTCACCCGCCGTCTCGTTGACGTGGCGCAGGACGTGGTGATCACCACCGAGGACTGCGGCACGCTGCGCGGCTTGGTGGCCACCGCACTGAAGAAGAACGAGGAGATCGTCGAGACGCTGTACGACCGTGTGCTGGGCCGTACCGTCGTGCATGACGTGTACCATCCTCAGACCGGCGACCTGATCGTGTCCAGCGGCGAGAACATCAACGAGGACATCGCCGCCGCGATCAACGCGAGCCCGATCGAGGAAGTGGAGATCCGAAGCGTGCTCACCTGCGAACAGAAGCAGGGGGTGTGTGTGAAGTGCTACGGTCGTAACCTGGCCACGGGACGCCTGGTGCAAATGGGCGAAGCGGTCGGTGTGATCGCCGCACAGAGCATCGGGGAACCCGGTACACAGCTTACCCTGCGGACGTTCCACGTCGGTGGTGTGGCTGGTAAGATCACCGAGCAAAGCGAGATCCGCGCGAAGTACGACGGTATCCTGGAGATCGACGAACTGCGCACCGTGAAGCGGAAGGACCGCAAAGGCGAGGACGCCGAAGTGGTCATCAGCCGGAGCACGGAGATGCGCATCGTGGACAAGAACACAGGTATCGTGCTCACCACGAGCAACGTGCCTTATGGTGCGTTCATCTACACCAAGGGCGGCAAGTCGATCAAGAAGAACGACCTGATCTGCATCTGGGATCCGTACAACGCTGTGATCATCTCCGAACTGGCCGGTAGCGTGAGCTTCGAGGCCATCGAGGAGAACGCGACGTACCGTGAGGAGATCGACGAGCAAACAGGCTTCGCCGAGAAAGTGATCATCGAGAGCCGCGACAAGCGGAAGAACCCGACGATCAAGATCATGGACACCAAGGGCAAGGAGGAGATCAAGAGCTACAGCCTCCCTGTCGGTGCGCACATCATCGTGAAGGAGGGCCAGAAGATCGAGGCCGGCGACGTGCTGGTGAAGATCCCCCGCAGCTCCGGCAAGGGTGGTGACATCACCGGTGGTCTGCC
>JBDTNF010000071.1:0-23170 GCA_039933875.1 Flavobacteriales bacterium
AGTCGCGCAGTTTGCGGTTGTGCAGGCTCGCCTTCTTCGCGCGTTCGCGGGCCAGCTTGCGGATGCCGCTCAATTCCTTCCGCTCGCGCTCGTTCTGCAACACGCGCTGCTGGATGATCTCCCGCGTCTCGGGGTTCTTGTGCAGGAAGTTGTCCAACTCGCGACCGATGAAGTCACCGATGAACGAACGCATGCTCTGCCCACCCGGTTCGATCTCCTGCGATCCGAGCTTGGTCTTGGTCTGGCTCTCGAAGACCGGTTCGATCACCTTCACGGCGATCGCCGCCACGATACCGGTGCGCACATCGCCCGCCTCCCAATCCTTCTTGAAATACTCCTTGATCGTCTTGGCCACCGCCTCGCGGAACGCGCCCTGGTGCGTGCCACCCTGCGTGGTGTGCTGGCCGTTCACGAAACTGTAGTACTCCTCGCCGTAGTGGTTGGCGTGCGTGATGGCCACCTCGATGTCATCGCCCTTCAGGTGGATGATCGGGTAGAGCGGCTCGCCGTCCATCTTGGTGGTGAGCAGGTCCAGCAGGCCGTTCTGGCTCTGGTACTTCTGGTCGTTGTAGTAGATCGCCAGACCCGTGTTCAGGTAGCAGTAGTTCCAGAGCAACCGCTCGATGTGCGGATCGCGGTACTGGAAATGCTTGAACATCTGCTCGTCCGGCTCGAACACCACGCGTGTGCCGTTGCGCTCGTCGGTCTTCTCCAGCTTCAGGTCCTTGCGCAGCGTGCCGCGATCGAACTCGGCGCGCTTCATCTGCCCATCGCGCACGCTCTCGATCTTGAAGTAGCTGCTTAGCGCGTTCACCGCCTTGGTACCCACACCGTTCAAGCCGACGCTCTTCTTGAACGCCTTGCTGTCGTACTTGGCGCCGGTGTTGATCTTGCTCACCACATCGATCACCTTGCCCAACGGCACACCGCGACCGAAGTCGCGCACTTCCACACGCGAGCCTTCGATGCGCACCTCGACCTTTTTGCCGTGGCCCATCACATACTCATCGATGCAGTTGTCCAGCACCTCTTTCAGGAGGATATAGATGCCATCATCATAGCTGCTGCCATCGCCCAGCTTACCGATGTACATGCCCGGTCGCAGGCGGATGTGTTCCTTCCAGTCCAAGGACCGGATATGCTCTTCACTGTAGTTCGTCTCGCTCATCGTTCGGGGCGGAACCTCAGCATTGACAAGGGGTTCCGAAGGATGGGCGAAGTTAGCCTGCCACCCGTGCGTACCACGGTCGTTGAAAACTCCGGTTATCCACGATCGATCGGGGTTTTCAACATCATTCGCCGAGAAGGTGACGCTCTGAGAATCCCCTTAGAAGCGCCACAAGGGCGCAAACCGACCGCACAAAGGCGGTGCTTGCTTAGTGGGCCGCGATGTGCCAGCAAAGGTGGAATAAGCTCCCAGACCGGCGCCCAGCGACAGTGCCTTCCAAACTCGCACCTCCAAACCCAACTCCAGGGCTGCGTACGGGCCCAAACCTTCCGTACTCGTATAGGTTGAATCAGAAGCCGTAGCATAGGTCCCTCCAGGGTGCGATGGGCTATACCACTCATCAACGGTTTGAATAGATCCGGATTCGCTCGTGCTGGCGGCAACGATAAATCCAAGACCAATTCCTGTTGTCAGGCTAACGCGCGCACTCAACGGAAACACTGCCCTCGGCGCCACCCGGGCTATCTCAAATCACCTGGTCATCTCGCCCCTTCGGACCCTACTACCGCCAACCACTCCATTGAACTGTTCTTCGAACATTTGCTGCCACTCTTGGTGCTCCCAACAAACTTCAACTCTGAAGTACTTGGCGCTGTCCTCCGGTGCCCAGACTACACCCACAAACCACCCTGGACCGATGAACTCTGCTGGCTTCGTAGAATGCCCGTGACCAACGATCTCATTCCACGAAGCCTGCTCTAGGCCAGCGATCACACCGAAGTATTGCCCGTTCGAAACGCCGACGCAGAGCGTGGTGGTGAATAACAGAACGGAGCGCACACATCCAAGTTATGTGAATATCCGAACGCACCACTTCGATCTATCTCAGAGGTCCAACCGTCTAGGTTCCAAAAGGTCAGTTCGGCTCGAGCAGAAGCGCGATGATGGGTAACTATGTGTTCCCGATGTTCCCCCGCCAAACGAATAAATGAGGGTACACCGGCAGAACGCCGGTCGACGGATCGGTTGTTCACGATCGGATCAAGGATGATCACCGCGGTGAGGACGAGAAGCGTGCGCCACCCCTGCTTCCAGTCTTGTAGCCCGGTGATCGCAGGGCTAAGGCAATTGCTCCACCAGCGAATTGGTGGGCACACTGCCGCCGAGGTTGCTTAGGATCGGATCACGGTCGTTGTCCTGGCCGATGTAGCGCACGCGGCCATCCAGGTTCACATCAGTGATGAAGTAGCCGCTGACGGTGTTCGTCGGCACGGTTCCGCCCACGGACTGAAGGATGGGGTCACGATCGTTGTCCTGGCCTGTATAGAGCAGTTGGTTGTCGGAGTTGGTATTGCCGGCCCAGAGCATGTAAGCGGCAATGATGTTCTTCCGCGCGTTGGTGCCATATGTGCTGGTTCCAACGACACTCATGTCCACCGTCGCGGCGCTGCTGCTGAGGGCAACGGACCCAGCGGTCATGGCACCCAAGTGGTTCCGGTGGCGCACCGCGATCTTATAGCTCCCGGCCGTTGAACAGAACCCCAAGGCGGATGTACCGTCCACGGCCACAACATCCCCGTCACGCTGCAATAGGCCAGCACGCGCCTCGACGATGATCGATGGTGTTGTCGCATTGCGCAACTCCACCAGCACCCAATCCACCACCGCGTTGGTCCCCGTTACAGCAAGCACAGGAGCGGTGGTCGAACTGGTTCCACTCATGGTATAGCCCAACGCGGTGTAAGGCTCCTGCTGTGGCACCTGCCCCTTCACGCGCAAGGAATCGCTCATAGCGAACGGGGTTCCCTTGTACGGGCCTTCGAGGAGCATCTTCACCGCCACCCGGATGGGCGGCTGCACATCGCACGGGACCGCCAGTGTTGTGAACGAGACCGCGGTCGCGTAAGCCGAACTCGAAGCACTGCACACGGTAAGCACCTGGAATTGATAGGCGGTGCTACCTGCAAGGCCTGTGAGCGCATAGGTAGTCCCCGAAATGCCGGTCACCGTGGTCCAAGTGCTGCCTGAAGTGGGTTTCCATCCCAACGTGTAGGTTACCGCACCGCTGACCGCTGTCCACGACAACGAAGCGGACGAATAGGTGATGCTGCCAGCGGCCAGGTTCGTGGGCACACCGCAGGTTTGTACCGGCGTGGCGGTCGCATTCAGCGCGTAGCACTGGATTAGGCTGAACGCCTGGTTGTATCCGAACACATGGATGAAGTAGGTGCCCGCGGCAGCGTTCGGGTAGGAGATCGACTCGCTGGTCGTCCCCCCGTTCTCGGAGATCGCGAGTTGCGTTCCTCCACTGTTCAAGAGCCGCAGATCATAGTCACCCGGAAGGGTGCTCAGGTTGATCGTGATGTTGCTCGTGGCCGCAAGGGTGAACCGGTAGTAGTCCACATCGCTGGTGCTCGCGATCAAGGCGGTCATCGTGACCGGTAATATGATGTTGGCGGGCGCGCCGGTACTGTTGTTGGGTTCAAGGGCATCCGCACATCCACCAGTGGTGGCGAACGTGTAGAAACTGGAGTACACGGAATTGCCGCTCGGGCAGGTAGCGAAGACCTGATAGTCGTAGGAAGTGGCTGCGGAAAGCCCGCTGAGGGCATAGCTGTTGGTGGCGATCCCCGTCACCGGGGTCCAGGTGCTGCCGGAGGATGGCTTCCACTGGAGGGAATAACTCGTGGCGCCGGAGACCGCCGCCCAGGAAAGAACAGCCGACGTGTTGGTGATGGTGCCTGCCGTGAGAGCCGATGGATTGCCGCAGTTCACGCTGCAATTATTCAGGCAACTTGAGCTATTTATCCTGCTGACGATCAAGGCTGCTGGTTGCGGCCCGAAACCGTTGGCGAAATTGATACCCGCGCTTATCAGGTGGCAGTAGCTCATGATGGTACCGCCCACACTCGACGACGGGATCGGACCAGTGGCGCACGTTCCCTCAGCGTAAGCAGCGTTCGCCGTAGGACCGCAGCCATCGATGGCCGTATTGTTCCCGTTCCAAACACAGGCGTGCGTGTGGCTCGAACCCATGTTGTGGCCCTGCTCATGCGTCACCACTTCCACACTCCAATTGAAGGTCGGTACGTTCTGGAACGTGCTGTTGATGCCACTGTAAGCCATGCGCAGGCGTGTCTGGCTGTTGCACAGCGTGTTCAACCAGGCGATACCACCGCCACCGGCGTACCCGAGCAAATGGGCGAGGTCGCCATTGAAGCTTGTGCGTGTGACACCGAACTGGTCCAACAGGGCGCTGGTCGATGTTTGCGTGTACGGACTGGGCACATCCCACACGAACACCTGCGAGAGCACTACGCTGATACCGTCGTTGGCATAGAGGATCGAACTCTGGTTGAAGAGGCCCGTGACATAGTTCGTTGCATTGACCACACTTCCCTTGCCTTGGAAAATGTCGTAGTTCACCTCCCAATAGAAGCGCACACACTTCACGGTCTTCGGCGCCCCCTGATCCTGGGGTCCTTTGGAATAGTTCGGTTGTGGTTCATCCATCGTCCCACAGACCGCACCGGACGTTGTGCGCAGATCCTCTTCGCGGTAGAACACGTGGTTCCCTTGGGTATCGCCCTCCAACCGGCCAAGGACCCGGTCCCCGTGCGAATCGCTGACGATCCCCATCACTTCGTTCTCAAAGACGCTGATCGCGGCCATGGAACCCGGCACCCCGCGCACCATGCCCTGATAATGGGCACCCGGCAGGTAGTCCGTCGGGCTCCCAGTACTGGCGATCACAAGGCTGAAGTCATCTGATGTGATATCGATGCGTTCGAGGTCGACCGTGATGGTGCCCGTTCCAGTGGGCAGTTCAAGAGCGATGAACGCAGGACGTGAGGCGAGCAGCGCAACGGTCGCATTGTGGTCCATGCGCAGCACGTTGGCCTTGGTGAGCGCTCGCTCCCACAGCGCATCGGTCTGGGTGGAACGCTCCATGTTCGTGAACAGCTGGACCGCGTTGAACCGGACCCCGGCGGCACGCTTGGCACTTATCCGCTGGGAAACAAAGCCATGGTGATCGATGGATTGTGCCGGGGCGACCAGAACAATGATACTGGTGGCAAGGAGGAGTAGGTATCGACGCATTATCCGCAAGTGGGTCTGTGTCAGGTGTTTCGGATCTTCAGAAGGGGGCAAGTGTACCCGTAAGGTGAACCGAGGGTTCGCCCATTTCGGCCATTTTACCATCTCGTTACGACCAACCGCCCCTTTCAGGGGACCAATGACCGCAGGCCCGGTCGAAGGCAATAGGGGCCCGCTCCACCTATTGACCCTGTCCATCGTAAGCTCGATCATGCCTCGCGTATGGACGATATCTTCATGCCCTGCGGTGCCGCATTGCCCCCGTGCCGGATAGACACCGAACCAGTTCGCCTCATGCTGATAAACAAGGTCTACGAGCGCATTTTCAAGGTCTGGCGCGTGAAGCGGCTGCAGCAGTTCATGGACCTCTTTCACCCCGGAAAGCAGGATACGATCCTCGACGTGGGTGGCTACCCTCAAACTTGGACCGTGATGCCGCAGGTGGTTGAGCGCATCGACTGCCTCAACCTGAAGGTGTATCCATGGAAACAGGAGAAGGACTTCCCGGACCACCACATCCGGATCATCGAAGGGAACGCGTGCAACATGCCCTACGCGGACAATTCATACCCCATCGCCTTCAGCAATTCGGTGATCGAACATGTGGGCGACTATGCGGCCCAGCAGGCGTTCGCGAAGGAGATGCTCCGGGTGGCACCCCGCATCTGGGTGCAGACCCCCGCCTATGAATGTCCGATCGAACCGCACTACCTCGCCCCGTTCATGCATTGGTATCCTCGCGGCCTCCGCAGGATGCTGGCCCGGTGGTTCACGCCTTGGGGATTGATGGCCCGGCCGGGCAAGGCAGAGGTGGATGACATGGTGGACAGTACCCGCCTGCTCACCAAACGCGAGATGCGCGAACTCTTCCCGGATTGCACGATCCTGACCGAACGCATGCTTGGGGTGATCCCCAAGAGCTACGTGGCTTTCCGCCTTTGATCCGATCAGACGTTGAAGAGGAAGTGCATCACGTCGCCGTCCCTCACCACGTACTCCTTCCCCTCCACACGCAATTTGCCCGCGGCACGGCAAGCCGCTTCGCTGCCCAGGGAGACGAAATCGCCGTAGGACATCACCTCAGCACGGATATAGCCCTTTTCGAAATCGCTGTGGATCACGCCGGCGGCCTTGGGACCGGTGTCGCCCTGATGGATCGTCCAGGCACGCACCTCCTGCACACCCGCAGTGAAGTAGGTCTGTAGTTTCAGCAAGTGGTAGGCCGCGTGGATGAGTTTGTTCACGCCGGGTTCTTCCAGCCCGATATCCTTCAGGAACATCTCACGCTCCTCAGGGATCTCGAGCAATGCGATCTCCGCCTCAATGGCCGCGGTCACGAAGATCACTTCCGCGTTCTCGTCCGCAACGGCCGCTTTCACCTTGTCGACATAAGCATTGCCGGTCACAGCGCTCTTCTCATCGACATTGCACACGTACATCACCGGCTTCGCCGTGAGCAACTGGAACTCACCGAGCAAAGCGGGGTCGTCGTTCGCGGTGATCACCGCACGCGCGCTAACACCTTTCAATAATGCGAGTCGGATCCGTTCCAGCAGGTCGTAGCGGCGCTTGGCTTCCTTGTCACCTATCTGCGCCTGCTTCTCCACCTTCTTGATCCGCGCTTCCACGGTCTCCAGGTCCTTCAACTGCAACTCGATGTCGATCACCTCTTTGTCGCGCACAGGGTCAACGTTGCCGTCCACATGCACCACGTTGGGATCATCGAAGCACCGGAGGACGTGCAGGATCGCATCGCACTCGCGAATATTCCCGAGGAACTGGTTACCGAGGCCTTCGCCTTTGCTCGCCCCCTTCACCAGCCCGGCGATGTCGACGATCTCCACGGTCGTGGGCAGGATGCGCTGGGGGTTCACCAACTCGGCCAACTTGTTCAAGCGGACATCCGGTACGGTGATCGTGCCCACGTTCGGCTCGATGGTGCAGAAGGGGAAGTTGGCCGCCTGCGCCTTGGCATTGCTCAAACAATTGAACAATGTGCTTTTGCCCACATTGGGCAGGCCAACGATACCGCATTTCAATGCCATGGTCCTGAATTCGGGCGGCGAAGGTAGCGGCATCCGGCCGATCCGGCCCCACCGGATCTCGGGCCGGAAACAGAGAACGGGGGCCTCATCAGCCCCCGTTCAATGACGAACCGGTCCAAAACCAAATGCACCGATCACATCCTAGACAACGAATAGTGTGCCGTACGTTGCCCCGCGCTATCGAACCCTTCATCCCCTGCCTTGCCCCAGTGCGGGTCTCCGCAGTTTTCAAAAGTTGTTGACAGGGCCTAAGGCCACCCATAGGCCCCGGCTACTTTTGGCGCGGTCGCGGAAATGCGGTCCGATCCCATGGCTTCCACCGCAACGGCCGCAGCACCCACCATGCCCACCCAACAGGAATTGACGCGCGTCGCGAGCCAGGTCCGGCGGGACATCGTGCGCATGGTCCATGGTGTTCAAAGCGGTCACCCCGGTGGCTCTTTGGGCTGCGCGGACTTCTTCGCAGCACTCTACTTCCATGTGCTCCGGCACGATCCGAAACGCTGGGACATGGACGGCCGCGGACAGGATCTCTTTTTCCTGAGCAATGGGCACATCAGTCCGGTCTGGTATAGCGTGCTGGCGCGAAGTGGTTACTTCCCCGTTCATGAACTGGCCACCTTCCGCAAGATCAACAGCCGCTTGCAAGGGCACCCTACCACACATGAAGGGCTTCCTGGTGTGCGCATGGCAAGCGGTTCGCTCGGCCAGGGGCTTAGTGTGGCTATCGGCGCCGCGTTGGCCAAGAAGATGAACGGAGATGATCGCCTCGTGTACACGTTGCACGGCGATGGCGAACTACAGGAAGGGCAGATCTGGGAAGCTGCGATGTTCGCTGCGGCGAACAAGGTGGACAATCTGATCAGCACAGTGGACTACAACGGCCGGCAGATCGACGGGGATGTGGACAAGATCCTTTCGCTTGGTGACCTGGGGGGTAAGTGGAACGCTTTCGGCTGGCAGGTGCTGGAAACGAACGGCAACGACCTGGGCGGTTTGTTGAAGACCATGGATCAGGCGAAGAGCCTGACCGGAAAGGGCAAGCCGGTGATGATGCTGATGCGCACGGAAATGGGCCAGGGGGTCGACTTCATGATGAACAGCCACGAATGGCACGGCATCGCCCCCAATGACGAACAACTCGCCCGCGCACTTTCGCAGTTGGAGGAAACGTTGGGGGATTATTGAACGATCACCGCCCGGCCTCATTGAACCGAACCGTGAGCCGCACCCGCTCCGATCATGGCATGTTTTTCACTGGTCGGCGAGGGATGCCCCACCGCGTGACGTCCCCGTTCCGATCGCTTGCCAAGTCATTCCTCTATGCCGCACTGGCCCTTTGCGCAGGTGTGGTGTTGCTCCCGCGCACACTGCATGCACAGGCACAGGCACCGCAACCTCCCCTCACTCGCATGTTGTTCGTGATGGATGCGAGCAACAGCATGAACGCTTTCTGGGGCAACCAGCCGAAGATCAATACCGCGCGTGAACTGCTGTTGAAGTCGCTGAAGGAACTGGAAGGCCAGCCCGACCTTGAACTGGCACTGCGACTCTACGGCCACCAGACGCCTATTCAGCCTGGAAAGCAGGATTGCGATGACACCCGGTTGGAAGTACCGTTCAGCCCGAACAGCATTCCGGGTATGCGTGCCACGCTGCAGTCCGTGCGTTGTCTGGGCACCACGCCCATCGCCCGTTCGTTGGAAAAAGCGGCCGGGGATTTTCCGGTGATCACCACCAAACCCGGTGAACGGAAGGTGCGCAACGTGATCATCCTCATCACCGACGGTATTGAGGCGTGCGATGAGGATCCGTGCGCGGTAAGCCGTGCCTTGCAGGCGAAAGGCATCGTGCTGAAACCCTTCGTGATCGGTGTCGGGTTGGAAGAGAACCAGAAGTACAGCCTGCAATGCGTCGGCAACTATTTCGACGCGAGCACACCGGAACTTTTCGAGCACGTGTTGAAGGTCGTTGTGACGCAGGCGCTGAACAGCACCACGGCACAGATCAGCCTGATGACCGATGACGGGAAGGCCACGGAGACCGATGTCCCGGTAACGCTTTACGACCAGAAGACCGGCCAGGTGCGCTACCACATGGTGCATACGATGAACCAGCAGGGCCTTCCTGATACGTTGTCGATCGATCCCATTTTCACCTACAAGGTGGTGGTGCATACGTTGCCTCCATCCGTGCGCGAGAACGTGGTGGTGAAACCCGGGGTGCACAATGTGATCGGCGTGGATGCCGGCATGGGTTCACTTCAACTTCAGGTCGGCAACGGGCCACCGGACGCACAGTCCATCGCCTGCATCGTGCGTCGCAACGGGGATCTGAACACCGTGCATGCCCAGGACCTTGGCACCACGCAACGCTACCGGACCGGTGTCTATGACCTGGAGGTGCTCACATTGCCACGCCTGATGATCCCGAACGTGCGCATCGAACAAAGCCAGGTGACGCCCATCGTCGTGCCACGCTCAGGTGTGCTGAACGTTCTTCCCTCGTTGACCGGCGATGGCGCCGTATTCGTCAAGAACGGGGACCAACTCGAATGGGTCGCGGACCTCGACCCCACGACACTTCGCTCGCAATTCCGCCTGTTGCCAGGCCAGTACCAAGTCACCTACCGCAGCCGCTCCGCGCGCCGTACGGAGTTCACCCTCACCAAGGACGTCACCATCGAAAGCGGCCGATCGGCCACCGTCAACTTCTGAACCCATGAGCACCTACCCCGTACTTGACCAGAAGGACACCCGCAGCGGTTTCGGCGCCGGCCTTCTCGAACTCGGAGCGAGCAACCCCGATGTGGTGGCCCTTTGCGCCGACCTCACAGGCAGCTTGAAGATGGACGCCTTCGCGAAGAAGTATCCGGAGCGTTTCGTGCAAGTAGGTGTGGCGGAAGCCAACATGATGGGCATCGCAGCAGGGCTCACAATCGGTGGCAAGATCCCGTTCACGGGCACGTTCGCCAACTTCAGCACAGGGCGTGTATATGACCAGATCCGCCAGAGCATCGCCTACGCAGGCAAGAACGTGAAGATCTGCGCCAGCCACGCGGGCCTCTCCTTGGGCGAGGACGGCGCCACCCACCAGATCCTCGAGGATATCGGGTTGATGCGCATGCTGCCCGGCATGACGGTGATCGTGCCATGCGACTTCAATCAAACGAAACAGGCGACGCTGGCGATCGCGGCTCACGACGGACCGGTGTACTTGCGTTTCGGCAGGCCCAAGTGGCCCGTCTTCATTCCTGCGGACCTCCCCTTCGAGATCGGCAAGGCACAAGTGCTGATCGAAGGCGCTGACGTTAGCATCTTCGCCTGTGGCCATCTCGTGTGGCGCGCACTACAAGCCGCAGAGGAACTGGCCAAGCAAGGCGTGAGCGCCGAAGTGATCAATGTGCACACGATCAAACCACTGGACACCGATGCCGTCCTAGCCTCGGTCCGGAAGACGGGATGTGCGGTAAGCTGCGAGGAACACAATCGGTACGGCGGTCTGGGCGATACGATCGCACAGACCCTGGCGACGAATGTTCCAACGCCCCAGGAATACGTCGCGGTGAACGACAGCTTCGGCGAGAGCGGCACACCGGATCAGCTCCTGAAGAAATACGGGCTCGACTCGCCGGATATCGTGGCCGCGGCGTTGAAGGTGCTCAAGCGGAAGTAGCGTCGTTCCTCTTCCGCATGGAGGGCCGAACGGCGACGAGGCCATGAGCGACCTCTCCGACAGCGAATTGCTCACCCTCTTCCGAAAGGAGGAAAGCAGGCACTACGCCTTCAACCTGTTGGTGCGGCAATACCAGCGGCGCTTGTACAGCTTCATCCGTCGGACGATCACCGACCACGACGAGACCCAGGACGTGTTGCAGAACACATTCATCAAAGCCTGGAACGGCCTTGATGGGTTCCGTGCGGATGCACAACTGTATAGCTGGCTCTACCGCATCGCGCACAACGAATGCCTGAACCACCTGCGCAAGATGAAGCGCGGACTCTTCGTGAACAGCGATACGGTCATCGAACGTTTGACCACCACGCTGGACAGCAGCGAACACTTCAGTGGCGAGGTGATCCAGCAGAAGCTGCAACGCGCTGTGATGCGCCTGCCGGACAAGCAACGGGCCGTGTTCAACATGAAATATTTCGACGGGCTGAAGTACGAGCAGATGAGCACGATCACCGGCACCAGCGTGGGGGCGTTGAAGAGCAGCTACCACATCGCCGTGAAAAAGATCGAATCCTGGGTCACCACCGATCAAACCAAAGACACGCAGCGGCCGTCCTAACCCCCGAACGCGATGAACGCCCACGACGATACCAACGAACTGCGGAGCGCCCCGACGCTGCGATCCATCCCTGATGTGGATCCCTTCGTGGTGCCCGACGGGTTCTTCGACCGCTTTCCGCAACTGGTGCAGCAACGGATCGCAGAGGACCGCTTAACATCCCAGCGCTGGTCGTGGAGCCTTGCAGGCCTAATGCGCCCAGCCATCGGTGGGCTTGCCCTGATCACGGTGGTGATATTGACCTGGGTATCTTGGCCAACCTCGAACGGTGATGTGCGACAAGCACAACTGGCCACCTACGAAACGCCCGATCACGTGTCCGACGATCTGGAAGCGGACGAGGTGTACACCGCCTTATCCAGCGATGCCCCCTTGCTGGCCGAAGCCGACCTTACCCTGAGCGATGCTGAACTGGCCGAATACATCGAACAGGAAGAGATCCCATTGGACCTTTTGATCGAAGAACTATGAAGACCCTGATGCATCGAACCCTGCTCGCCCTGGTGTTACTTACAGGCACCAGCTTCATCCACGCCCAGGACGATGACATGCCCCCTCCCTCCGAGGAACGGATGAAGGAGATCAAGGCACAGAAGAGCGCCTACCTCACAACCAAATTGAGCCTCACGCCCGAGCAGGCACAAACCTTCTGGCCCATTTACAATCAGTTCGATGAGGAGCGGGAGGCCGTACGCCGCGAGATGCGCGACCTGATCAAGGGGGCCCGGAAGAACGGCGCCGCGATGACCGAGGCCCAGGCCAGCGAACTGCTTGAGAAGGGGATCGCCAGCCGTCAACGGGAATTGGATCTGGAGAAAGCCTATACCGAACGCTTCAAGAAGAACATTGGCGCGGTGAAGACCGTGGAACTCCACAAGGCGGAACGCGACTTCAACAAGGAGGTGCTGCGCCGCTACCGCGAACGAATGGAAGAGCGCAAAGGCGCACCCGGAGGGGAAAGACAGCCCGGGCGGCCGCATTAAGCGATCGTCAGCGAGATTTGCGTCCGCATGGACGCGCTTCACGGATCCTTCCTGGAACATCTTGCCCAAACCAGCCCGGATCCGCTGGCATTGGATATCGTTGGCGCGGAGGGTTGCTGGCTGACCGACCGCACCGGCAAACGCTACCTGGACCTGGTGGCGGGCCTTGCGGTGAACAATACCGGGCACCGACATCCTGCGGTCGTGGCCGCGATCAAGGCACAGTGCGACCGGTATCTGCATGTGATCCCGTACGGCGAATTCATTCAAGAGCCCCAGGTAAGGTTCGCAGAACGGCTGACCGGTCTCCTGCCTGCAGGGCTTGACCAAGTGTACTTCGTCAACAGCGGAACGGAAGCGATCGAGGGGGCGTTGAAACTGGCCAAGCGGTCCACAGGACGTACCGGACTGGTGGCCTGCCACAAGAGCTACCATGGCAGTACGCACGGCTCGCTGAGCATCACCGGGAACGAGACCAAGAAATACCGTTACCGCCCGCTTCTCCCCGACGTGCGCTTCATGACGTTCAACGACCTGGCCGATCTCGCGTTGATCGATGGGAACACCGCGGCGGTCATTGTGGAACCCATCCAGGGTGACGCGGGTGTGCGCGTTCCTGATGGCCAATGGATGCTAGCCCTGCGCAGCCGATGCGATGAGGTCGGAGCCCTGCTCATCCTCGATGAAGTGCAGACCGGTTTCGGCCGGACCGGCAAGCTGTTCGCCTTCGAGCACTTCGATGTGGTGCCAGATATCCTGGTTCTGGGGAAAGCACTGGGGGGCGGGCTTCCCATGGGGGCCTTCGTCGCCTCGCGCGAGCGCATGATGCTGTTCACCCACGACCCGGTCCTCGGGCATATCACCACGTTCGGTGGACATCCGCTTCCGTGTGTGGCTGGTCTTGCAGCCTTGGACATACTCCTACAGGATGACCTCGTTCAAAATGCCACCCACATGGGCCAGTTGTTCAAGGAACTATTGGTCCACCCGACGATCCAGGAAGTACGCGGCGAAGGCTTGATGCTCGCCGTGGAACTTGGGGATGCTGACCGGGTCCGGAAAGTGGTTCATGCTTGTCTACAAAACGGAGTGCTGGGGTTCTGGTTCCTCTCCTGCCCCACAGCCTTCAGGATCGCCCCACCGCTGGTGATCTCGACGGAGGAGGTCCATTTGGCGTGCACGGCCATCCAAAAAGCGATCGCGCAGGCTTGAATCGGGACGAATATTTCGTCGTGTTATACACTCCCAGCCGGGTCATCACCTTGCAGGAGGTCCCATGGACCGGTGCTTGAACCAGAAGCGCCGTCCCTGTGTTATACATGTCCACACCTGAACCGGGGACCCCGCGATCGTTAGGAGGAACGGGGGAGCTTCGTACTTTCGACACCAGTTTATGAAACCCTGACAACACGCCATGAAACATCTGTTACTCAGCCTGGCCGCCTGCTCGCTGGCCTATGCCACCTTCGGACAGGTCGCCCGCCCGTGCGGAACCGATGAGGAGCGCCAGCGCCTTATCCGGGAAGAGCCCGGCTACTTGGAGTACGAAGCCAGGGTGCGAAGTGAGATCGCGGATCTGATGCGCAACAACGCCAGCCAGCGCGATGGCATGACCGTTTACACCATCCCGATCGTGTTCCATGTGCTGCACTTGCGCGGGCAGGAGAACATCAGCAACGAGCAGATCCTGGACGCGGTGAGCATCCTCAACGAGGACTATCGCAAGCTGAACGCGGACACAGCCGGCGTTTGGCCCTATTTCTGGCCTCGCATCGGAGACGCCTACATGGAATTCCGGCTGCCGACCATCGACCCGGTGGGTAACTGCACCAATGGCATCGATCGGATCATGAGCGTGGAAACCCTTCGTGGGCAAGCCAAGTCGAAGATCAACCCCTGGCCCCGCGAGAAGTACCTGAACGTATGGGTGAATAAGTCGATGGGTGGTGGCAGCGCGGCAGGTTATTTCAGCGGGTTCCCCGCCCTGGCGGACGGCATCATGATCCTGCACCCTTATGTAGGAGGTAGCGGTACCGGTTTCACAAGCGATGATTTCACCGCCCGTGCCCTCTCACACGAGGTCGGCCACTTCTTCAGCCTGAACCACGTCTGGGGCGAGAACAACGACCCGGGCGGCTCATGCGGCGATGATGGCGTGGAGGATACGCCGATCACCAAAGGATGGTCCGGTTGCCCAACTCAAGCGGCAGCGCACGTGTGCAACCCGGATACCCTGGAGATGCCGCAGAACTACATGGATTACTCCTACTGCTCGGATGGTCACCTGTTCACGCATGGACAGTGTTTGCGCATGCGCAACGCGGCCAATTCACCTTCCGCCCAGCGCGACGGTCTTTGGTCCGAGAACACGTTGCAGGAAACCGGTATCGCCGAGGGTTATGAAGTGCATTGCGCGCCGCGCGCTGATTTCTACGCCATGGTTGGAACCACGCCGAGTCAACCGGTGATCCCGTTCTCCCCGACCGTCTGCACCAATACCAATGTCCAATTCCACGACAATTCTTCGCTGGCCTTCCCCACGGGCTGGTCATGGACCTTCCAGGATGGAACGCCAGCCACCTCTGCACAGCGGAACCCGGTGGTCACCTTCAGTGAGCCGGGTTGGAAAACAGTTACCCTGACCGTATCGAACGACATTGGGTCCGATACACGCACGAACGAATATGCCGTGCTGATCGGCAACAGCTCGAGCACGTTCGGACCTGTTTTCGAAGGCTTTGAAACACAGGAAGGAGCCAGCCTGTACCCCTATTTCTCCGAGAACTACGAGGGCAACGTCACGTCCTTCAACCGCTACACCGGTGGCGGCTTCACCGGTGGCAACTGCGCCATGCTGAACAGTGGCGATCGGAACCTGTTGGATTTCATCGATCCAGCCAACGGGACCGATATCGATGAGCTGATCTCGCCGCTGGTGGACCTGACCGGCACCGGTTCCCCGGTCTTCGCTTTCCGCTACGCTTACTCCACCAGCACCTCCGTGGATTCGCTGCTGACCGAGAAACTCGAGATCTTCTCCAGCACCGATTGTGGCAAGACCTGGCAGCCGCGCAGTACGATCTCGGGTGTTGACCTCGTTACCAACGGCAACAACCCCGCGATGCCTCCACCCCTGTGGAAGCTGAAGAGCATCACGATCCCGGCTTCGGTCCTTTCATCCACCGTACGCTTCCGCCTGCGCTTCACCAGCAGTGAATACTCGGGTAACCTGTTCATCGATGACATCAACATGGGAACGGCCGTGGGGATGAGCGACCTGACCGGGGCCGATCTGATGACCTTGTTCCCGAACCCGACCAACGATCACTTCACCATGCAAGTGTTCGGTATGGAATCGCAGCGCACCGAGGTGACGATCACCGACCTGCGCGGGGCGGTGGTGTATTCCAATGTGTATCAACCCATGGGTGGCAGCCCCATCGAGATCAGCGCGCGCGGTCTTGGCCTCGGCCAAGGCATGTACTTCCTGCGTGCCTCGAACACGGCTGGCAGCAGCGTGCAAAAACTCATCGTGGGGCGCTGATCCGGAACGACGTTCTTCTGAACGCCCCGCCTTGTGCGGGGCGTTCTCTTTTGGACTAGAGGCTATCTCAAAAACACCCTTCGGGCTGCGCGAGGGTCTCTTCCGTCCATGCATCGTTGCGGAAGACCTCACAGAGCGACCGGCTATGCTCGGTTTCCGCGCCTCACCTGGTCGAAAGATCCTCCTCGCTCGCTACCAAAAGCATTTTTGAGATCGCCTCTAGAAGGTCCCGACGGCGAGCATCACCAAGGTGCAGCCCTCCACAACCTCGATGTCATTGGAGGCCAGCATGGCCGCGAACTTCGCATCCTCCGAACCGGGGTTGAAGATGACCCGTTGCGGTCGCAGCGCCACGATCCTGGCGTGCCAGGCCTGCTGGTTATCCGGGTTCAAATAGAGCGTGATGGTATCCACCTCCAGATCAGCGGGAAGGCCGGTGACAACGGGAACAGCACCAATGGATCCGTCGCGCCTGCCGACCGCAACGACCCGGTGCCCATGCTCGGCCAGCCTGCGCACAGCCAGGTTGGAATAGCGTCCGGGGTTCAGGCTCGCTCCAAGCACCAAGGTGGGCTTGCTCATACACGAAGGTCGGCAACACGATCAACACGCTTTGTGTGGAACGTTGTTCGTATCAACCCCGGCTTCACCCACAGGTAACAGTACCACCGAACTTTTGCGCTACTCCGGCAAGCCGCATCCATGTGGCACCGGTGCCTGATGAAACGGAAGATCGATATCCTGGTGCTGTCGGACCTCCACCTCGGTACCTATGGTTGTCGGGCGGACGAGTTGGTCGAGTACCTGCGCGGGATCAAGCCTGGCATGGTGATCCTCAATGGCGACATCATCGACATCTGGCAGTTCAAGAAGCGGTACTTCCCCAAGAGCCATATGAACGTGCTCAAGCGGTTGCTGAAACTGGCCACCAAGGTCCCGGTATACTACATCACCGGCAATCACGATGAAGCGCTCCGACGATACAGCCCGTCGGTGCTCGGCCATCTTCAACTGGTCGATCGTCTGGACCTCACGATCGATGGAGAGCGGTATTGGTTCTTCCACGGCGACATTTTCGACGCGAGCATGCAGCACGCCAAGTGGCTGGCGAAACTCGGTGGCGTCGGCTACGACCTCCTCATCCGCATCAACAACACGGTGAACTGGTCCCTGGAGCGCATGGGCCGGCCGCGGATGAGCTTCAGCAAACGGATCAAACAGAGTGTGAAGCGCGCGGTCGCCTACGTCGGGGATTTTGAGGAGACCGCCGCGAGCATCGCCATACACGAAGGCTACGATCATGTGGTGTGCGGACATATCCACCAGCCGCAGATGCGCCGCATCAACACGGCGAAGGGCAGCGTGAACTACATGAACAGTGGCGACTGGATCGAGCACATGAGCGCATTGGAGTGCACCAACGGGCAATGGAGCTTGTACTACCACGAAGCGGAACCCAACGGTTCCAAGCAGTCCATCCGACCTGACCGGATAGGAACAAATACGTTGGTCGCGGACCTGGCTTGACCGAGGTCACACCTCGCTCATCCCCTTTCGAAGATCCTCCACCGTCTTCGCGGGCAGCTTCTTCAGATCCAGGATCATCAACCCGTCCAGCGCGTCGTTGAACCGTGGGTCGCGGTTGAAACCGATGATACGGGCGTTCAGCAGAAGGTACTTCTTCAGCAAGACCGGCATGGCCGTCTCGTGCGGATCGGTCTCCGCGATCAGGCGGTCCATCTTCTTGAGATCGGCCCTTGAGGCCTGCACGAGCGCTTCACTGTCGGCACGATCCAGTTTCACACGGAAGCGGTTCCTGGGGTGCACATGCGCGGCGAGGTCATTATCGTAGTGGTGTTGCCGCACGAACTCCATGATGAGGGTGCGTGAGAACCGGCTGTAGGTACCACTGATGCTCACCGGGCCGATGAGGAAATTGAGTTCGGGGTTCGCCGTGATGTGCAGCAACAAGCCCCGCCATAACATGAACAACGGCAGCCGCTGGCGCTGATACTCCTGCGCGATGAACGAGCGGCCCAGTTCGAAACTGCGCCGCAACACCCGCTCCATGGGGCGGTCCATCCGGAACAGCGTGCTGGTATAGAAGCCGCGCTTGCCGTAGCGTTCCATGATGCGACGGCCATCACCGATGCGGTACGACCCCACGAGCCTGTTCTGCTCGCGGTCCCACAAAAAGAGGTGATCATAGTACAGGTCGAACTCGTCCAGGTCAATGGATTTGTTGGTGCCTTCGCCGACGGCCCGGAAAGTAACCTCACGCAGGCGGCCGATCTCGCGCAGCACATGCGGTATGCGGTAGCTCGGGGCGAGGTACAGATCGAACTCGGCCTGGGTGTTCAACAGAAGGTCATCGAGCCCTTGGATCTCGTGCAGGATCGCATCGTTGGACTCTGCTTCCACCACGTCCTTCGGGCGTCGCGGGAAGCGCAATGGGCTGAATAATTCGCGTTTGACCTGGACCCCGCTACCCAGGGAGTAGGTCTTCGCACGGAGGTAACGCGCCAGTTGATCCGCTGATGTGAACGGCGCGATGTCCTTCGGGGCGATGGGCTTACCTACACGCATACGCACGGTACGCCCGCGCATGCGGAGCATCTCGGTCGGAAGCGCCAGGGTGCGCAGATTCGGGTGGATCATACCGAGCATCTGGAACACCAGACTGTTGGCACCATCGAACCAGACAGGGACCACGGGCACACCAGCGTGTTGAAGGAGCTTGATAACAGGTGTCCGCCAGCGGGGATCCGCAACGGCCTTCAACTCGGTACGCCAGCTGCTCACTTCTCCTGCTGGGAAAACCGCCAACGCACCGCCCTGCTTCACATGTTCCAGCGCCTGCCGCATGCCGTGGAAACTGCTCAGCGATCCCAATTGCTCGAACGGGTTCACGCCGATGAAACGATCGCGCAGGGGTTCCAACTGTTGCAGCAGGAAGTTGGCCATCACTTTCAGGTCGGGGCGCACCCTGCCGAGCACATGCACCAAGGCCAGCCCGTCGATGGCGCCATAAGGATGATTGGCAACGAAGACCAGCCCACCTTCACGGGGTATCTGTTCAAGGTCCTTCGCAGGCACCTCGATGTCCAGTTCCAGTTCACGGAAGACCCCGGCGGCGAACTCCAGGTCCTGCAGGTGTTGGATCTCGTTGTAGAAACGCTCCAAACGCTTCAGCCCGCTCATCTCCGTGAGCAAGCCGATCCGCGGATCACCAGGACGCATGTGACTGGCTTTCGCCAGTTCCGCAGGTTGCACCAGTCGCTTCATCGGGGGGCCTCGCGAATGTACCCAACACCTCCGTGCCAAAGGCCCGCAGGTCCCCTGCGCTGTTCACACATCGAGAATACCCACGATCCGTTCGCTCATGAGCTCACCCCCAGGGTAGTGGCGGGTGTAATCCAGGTTGATCCAATGCTGGCCATCGGCATCGGTGTGGTGATAGAGCGGGGCATCACCCACTTCGTTGGTGAACAACACCTTGCGGATCAGGTAAGCCGCGCGTTCGAGCTTCTCATCATCACCGATCCGCAACTCAGGATACACATGGCCTTCGGTGCGCACCAAGCGGACCTCGCCCCCAATGGCCTTGATGCATGCCGCCATCAGCAAGGCGTGGTCATCGCAATCGCCGGCCATCAGGTCGATGCTCTCCCCAGGCGTGGCGAAGTACTCGCCTCCCTTCACGTCCGAGACATACTTCCAACGCGAGTTGATCTCCTTGAAGATGGAGAACGACTGTACCATCGTGAACTCATCAGGGCCCAAGGGAACATCCGTGAAATGGGCGGTGGCCATTCGTACCGCGCTTTTACGAACGACCGGATCACCGTCCTCGACCAAAGCACGCAGCTTCTCGGCATCGTGGAACGGTCGCAGGCGCTGCGCAGCAAGCGGGACCTGGGCACTGGTGTCCCGCAAGGACCGAAGGAGTTCCGCATACCCGTTGTACATATCGCCAAGACCGTAGACACCGCTAAGGCTGGTCACGGTGATCGCGAGCATACCGGTGATCAAGAGCACGTACACCGCGAGTTGGAAACGTCGCACGAGGACGATGAACGCGACGAGTATCAGGACGAACGTGAACGCATGATCCACCCGGACGCCTTCCCCGATCGGCAAAACCATCTCCGGCACATAGGGATCCAGAATGATGAACAAAGGCAGAGCGAGCAGCAAGGCCACCAAGTAGATGATCACCGCATGTGCCAGTCCACTCCCCACCGCGGTGATCCGGTTATCCTTCTGGTCTTCCATTGTTCCGATCGTCACAGCGCCGCGAACTTCATGCCGGATACGTCACTGTCAGGCCCTGCCTGGCGCATTGCTGAAGTGGCTGTAGCAGCGGCATGAAGGTGTCCTCGCTCATGACATTCCCGACCGGTGTTAACGAAGATTAACGCCTGATGTTCGAGGCCTCGAAGCCCCCTATTCACGGGGCTTAGGGGCCGAAAACCGGAGGTGAGCGACCCGATGTTGATGGAACGTCGCCGGGGGGGCTTGTGACTTTGGATCGTGCGGATAGTTTTGCCGCGCCGTGAATTGGGAAAAACACATACTCCTGCTGCTGCTCGGGGTTTCCGTAGGCGCCGGTCTGTGTGCGCAAACCGATTCCAGCGGCTACGGTGGTCCGGATGCGCTTGAGACCTACGACGAGCTGCTCGAAGAAACCGGCACCAACGTTCCGGCCGTGAGCATAGCTCCGAGCGGGACCGCGCTTTGGGATGTGAACGATTCGCTTTCGTACATCCCGGGCTACGATATGTACTGCCACTGGAACACGGACGCGATCTTCGACCGTGCCAATACGCCTCGTTTCGTTCATGACACACTTCGTCTGGTCTTGAGCCAGAGCGAATGCGATCACCACATGCCCTGCGGTGGCAAACTGAACTCGGGATTCGGCCCACGGCACGGCCGCATGCACTACGGCGTTGATCTGGAACTCGCCACCGGGGACCCCGTTGTTGGCGCGTTCGCCGGCATGGTGCGTATCTCCAAGTACAACAAGAGCTTCGGCAACGTCGTGGTGGTGCGCCATACGAACGGGTTGGAGACCTTGTACGCGCACTTGAGCAAGCGCCTGGTCGAACCCGGCCAGATGATCGAAGCTGGCGACACACTAGGGCTTGGCGGGAACACCGGGCACAGCCACGGCAGCCACCTCCATTTCGAGGTACGTTTCCTGGATCAACCGATCGACCCGACCCTGGTGTTCGACATCACGAACGGTGAGTTGAAAGCCAGGACCTTCGATATTCACAAGGGTACCTTCGCCACGATGGCGGCGGCCAAAGCCGCAGCAAGCGCCCGGAAGTACCACGTGGTGCATCAGGGCGAAACCCTCTCCGCCATCGCCCGGAACTACCGCACCACGGTGCCAGCGCTATGCAGGTTGAACGGGATAGGCCAGAACGGAACGCTCCGGATCGGGCAGCGGGTGCGTTACAACTGACCTTTTCGCGTGGGCTTCAAGCCCCCCCCGGCTTACGCAACATGCGGCCGATGATCTCCACCAGATCCTGGTTGTATTGCGGCGACAGCAAATGGTCCTCGCCGTTGCGCAACCGCAAGAGCACAAGGTCGTGCTTGGCATTGGGCATGCGATCGATCATACCGCGCCCGACCCCCAGGGTGAAGGAACGGAGTCCGATGTCCACCGTGCAGAAACGGGTGAACGCCGCGACGCGTTCCTTGCGCTGGGTACTGGAGAGCGATGGGGTCGAGAGTTTTTGGCGGATATAGTCGCGTGCACCGGAACGGTCGATCAGGCTCGCGTCCGTGATATCCTCCGCCCGCACTTCCACGCGACCAGCACTGTCAATAAGGAACAAGCTATCGTCAGAAACGGCATAGGTACTGCGAGTGCTTCGGTCACGGAGCAGCGCCACCGAAAAGCCAACGGCTGTGAGCATGATGAAAGCGTACAGCGGCCAAAACACGCTGGTAAGCGTACCAATGAGCAACCCGATAACCACTGCGAAAGGAACAGCGAGCAGCATAAGCACTGTGTTGTGCCACTGCCTGCGTGTCCGGAACCGTTTCTCACCCATGATACCTGGCGCTTCTCGAGCACGCCTTCCAGCGGAAGATCCGCTCGTAAAGAACGAAGCGGCCTGCGCCGCTTCGTCGTGGTACCGGAGAAGGGAACATGCCCGAGGCGGGCGCGAAATTAGCCTACCCTGTTCCTCAGCCGATTAGCGCATCACGAATAATCGCTTCTTACATGTGCTCGTCCCGTTTTCGCCCCGGGCCGCTGCAACCTAGTTGGAGCGCTTCATTGCCCTGTTTGGCGTTCTGGCTGTGGGGTATGCAGCGATACCCTAATAGATCGCTACGCGCCAGCCAATGCCTTCGGCTAGGGCGACCTAAGCTGGTTTAGCTGGCCTTAGGCGTGATTTACGAAGGCTTACATATGCAAGCGCCGAGAACACCAGGATGAGGGGCCAATAGAGGCTCGCGCCCCTTACCGCTGGTTTGAGCCAAGCGGTTTGGAATTTGTCCCAACCAGACAGCGAAGGTGGCGTTGGCCGGGCAATCGGCATTAGGCCGCAAATGATCATAGGGAAAGGCGCCCCTGCTGTTGTTGTATCAGGAGGCTGAGGAGGAACATTAAAGACCGACAGGCTAACATCGTCGGCCCAGAAGGGTATCGCCGAGTCTCTAAGGCAAATCTCAATGGCCTGGATGACAGTTTCATATTTCGTGTCCGCTGAGAACGTTAGCCGTAACCCGCCAACTGTGTCGCCCGATGACAAGAATGGACCTAGCGCCTTTTTGAACTCTTGGAGTGAGTTCCAACTTTCAGTGATGCCACCACTACAAGGTATAGTGTCCCATGTGCGTGGCCAGAGGCGTGGATCAAATTCATAGGGCGCTGGATTGCTCGGGGGGAAACTCAGCATTATGCTTCCTTGCTCCGTAAAGACACGCTCCTTTTTCAAGAACCATAGTCCAAGTGGTAGTGTAGGCTTCCCCGCAGTTCGGCCACTCATTACTGGAGGTGAAGTCTTGCTCGGC
>JBDTNF010000072.1:0-3873 GCA_039933875.1 Flavobacteriales bacterium
ATTCCCCCCCCCCCAAGTGTTCTGGTGTCCTCCGGAGGCGATCGCCGAACTGGAATTCGAATCGCCAGCCAAATAGACGTTGCCGCTGCCATCCGTCGCGCAGGACAATCCATGGTCAAGCCCCCCTCCCCCGTAGTACGTCCCCCAGATCCGCGCGGGGTCGATGGTCAGGGTTTGGCTGCGGTCATAGTTCTCCAACGCAAAGCGCAGCATATTGCCTTCCAACACGAAGCTGGTCTGCACTTCCTTCCCATCCTGAAAGCTCACCGGCCGCTCTTCCGTGAAACGCCCCATGCGATTACCGTGGATCAAGTTACCCTCGGCATCAACGGATAGCTCCTCGTGATCCTTGAAGCGCATGCGGATCTGATCCGGATCCGCACCGGGCCGTACCACGAAGTCGTACTTCACCCCGGATGAGGCTCCGGGGTGACGCGACTTTGTGGTGTACACCACCCAATCGATACCGGGGTAGATCTCGTGATAGGTCACCTTGGTGTAGGTGTGTACATCCAGTGCATCATGGTTGTAATACTGCGTGTAGTCGCTGCTGCGGCCTTCCGTCGTGATGTCTGCATTCGCGTTCGCACCATCCAGCACCATGTCCATGCGGTAGGTCTCCAGGCGCACTTGTTCGTGCAAAGCGTCCAGCTTCTCCTGCTTCTCCCGGTCATGCTGCGCATCGGCCACCAGTTCCGCATACCCTTCGGGATAGTGCATCCGGCTGAACTGATAGGCGATGCCGCTTTCTAGGAGGAAGAGTTGGGTGTTCCCTTGGCTCAGCCGGTAGCGCACGAAAGGCGCTGCATCACCATCGGTGGTGCGGACCTGGCCTTTGTTCTCTTCAAAGCCTGCGGGGGCAGCCGAAGAATTGGCGAGGGCACCGGGAACCATCGGAGGGGTGGCGGCCTGTACAAGCATCGCCAACGACAGCGCTGTCAGAAGGATCAAGTTTCTCATGGGGCAGGGTATTCGGATTCTTCGATGGGAAAAGTGGATCCAGGCATGCATCGGCCGGGGTGCGCGATCATGAACGATCAAGGCTTTACGCAGCGCGAAGCGTTCCAATAGAATAGCGTCGCTGTGGCAACCCGTTTCAGGATGCGTTGGATGATCATTGTTTCATGACCCGATACGCACTTGCTTCGGTGACGATGATGTAAGAGCCATTCGCCAGACCGGCCAGGTCCACCGTGTTCGAGCCTGCGGCGAGTCGCCATGATCGAACCACGCGACCGCTGTTGTCGAGCAGTTTCGCATTAGTGGGGTTGGCCAGTTGCACCACCATTCGGTCCACGGCCGGGTTCGGGTAGAGTTGGGTGATGTCCCCGGTGTGTTCTTCGCTTCCTGTTGAGAGGTTCAGCGTATAGAGCTCCACGCCCGTAGCTACCGTGTATGCCGCCCGGAAGTACAACTCGCCGTTGCAGCTCAGCGGTGCGGTTACGGACGCGAACGGTGAAAAGACATCGCTACCGGGGAAGAGGATCTGGTATGTGCCCAGAGCGGTGCCGTCCGTGCGCCAGAGCTGTCGATAGCCTGTTCCAAGAAGCGCGGTGAAGTACAATGCCCCATCGTGACTGCATAGGTTTTCGGGCGAGTTGTAATCGTAGGTCGGCAAGGCCACGGTACCATCGAACGTCCCGTCGCTTTGCCAGATCAAGAGAGTACCCAAACCGTCGTAGGCGCGCACATATAGCAGTCCGTTGTGTTCGATCAAACTGTAGGGTAGACTGCTGTTGGGACCTGGCCTGATATCCCTTACCAGGTTCGTACCGGCTTCGGTCCCGTCCGTCACCCACAGCTCGTCGCCGGTGGCGGGAGTGCCGGCGCGGAAGAAAACGAGTCCGCCTACGCCGGTGAAGTAGGAGGGGTCGCCCCCGGCGGTTCCCGGAATGATATCCTTGAGCATGTGCGTACCGCCAACGGTGCCATCACAGATCCAAGGCTCTGGCCCGTAAGTGGCATTGGAAGCTTTGAAATAAAGCATGCCATCGTGGACCATCGGATATGTGATCGCACTGTTGACGGTGCCCGGGTTGATGTCAAGGAACAGCTGCGTGCCGGCCGCGGTGCCGTCCGTTGACCACAACTCGCTGCCGGCCACCGCATCCCTTCCACGGAAGAAGATCCGGTCGCCAAGCGTCACGAAGTCGGTCCATTCGATCAAGCCATCCACATCAGCAAGGCTAAGCGCTACTTGGGTGCCGCTCTCCGTGCCATCGGTTCTCCAAAGCTGTATGCCATTGTTGCCATCGGTGGCGCTGAAGTAGATCATGCCGTTCAATTCCGTGAAATACCTCGGGTTTCCGGATGAGGTGCCCATGTTGATGTCCTTGACCATGACGGTGCCCGCCTCCGTTCCATCGGTTCTCCAGAGTTCGGCGCCATGCACTCCATCCGTGGCATTGAAATAGACCACGTCTCCGAAGCAGGTGAGGAAGATCGGGCTCGAATCCCCGGTGGGATTGATGTCGTTGAGCAGGGTGGGGACTTGCGCGGTGGCGGCCATGGCAAATGCGGCAGCGCAGATCAGCAGGGTAAGGGTTCGGGCTTGCATGGGATGTTCGTTTCAACTGCTCATCGAGTGGGACCTCGGATGTGAACGGTCGCGGTCTGGAATGGAGGGAAAGGCGACAAGCATGACAGGCAAAGCTGCCAGCACCCGCGCCGGATATCAATCCCACATTCGGGGGGTACGGGGAGAAGGGCTGGACGGGAGCAAATGCTCTGTCACTGCTCTGTCAGTTCACTCCAACAACCGGCCCTTCAGCGTCTTGGCCACCGCTTCCGCACTGTTATGCACGTGCAGCTTTTCGTAGATGTTCTTGATGTGGCTGCGCACGGTCTCGAAGCTGATCCCGAGCTTGTCAGCGATCATCTTATAGCTCAGTCCGTTCACAAGACCCTGCAATACATCTTTCTCTCTTGCGCTCAGTGCCACATGCTCCGCGTCCGCGGATAGGTCATTGCGCTGGAAATGCTGCATCACCTTGCGCGCGATGCTCGGCGTCATGGGTGCGCCGCCCGCATGCACTTCGCGGATGGCGTCGAGCACCGCGTTGGGATCATTGTTCTTCAATAGATATCCGACGGCACCTGCGCGCAACGATTCATAAACGCGGTCCTCGTCACCGAAGACCGTGAGCATCATGATGGGCAGGTCGGGCCGTTCCGTGTGCAGTGATCGCGTCGCCTCGATCCCGTTCATCCCCGGCATATCGATGTCCATCAGCACCACGTCCGGCTTGCATGCTGCGACTTTCGCGGACACGTTGGAGGCGTCCGGGTAACAACCGCACAGGCCGATACCTGGAGTGGTGCTCAACAGCGTACCCAGCGAATCACGGATTTGCTTGCTGTCGTCGAAAAGCGCTACGTGGATAGTGTCCATTGGGCCTGCGAAATTATCCGGCGCACGGGCGTCATCAATCCCCCGAACGGGGGGGAGTGGCCTTTTGTGGAACAACGACACGCACGCGTGTGCCGTTCCCCGGAGAGCTCTCCAGCGTGAACTGCGCGTCGATGGCCCTGGCCCTGTTCCGCATGTTCAGCAGGCCATTCCCGTTGTAACTGTCGGTGTTCGCGGGATCGAAGCCGCAGCCATCATCGCGCAGTTCCAGGATGAGAGAACGGTGGCCGGCGGTGATGGAGATCTCCACCGTTCGCGCATCGGCGTACTTCAGCGTGTTGTACAACACTTCCTTGCTGATGAGGAAGAGATTGCGTCGCTGCTCGGACGTGAGCTTCCATTCCTTCAATGCCGGATCGGCGCTGAAACGCAACGCGATGTTCCTGATCGCGAGCAGATCGCCTGCGAATGCTTGTAAGCGCGTGATGAGCGCATCGGCGTCATCGTGGTTGGGATCCACGCTC
>JBDTNF010000073.1:0-13400 GCA_039933875.1 Flavobacteriales bacterium
AATGCATCACCTTACAGCACGGAGTTCAGTATCGACCTCAGCCCGACCCCGCCAGAGCTCATCCTTGCCCAAACTGCCGGTGTTTGCCCCTGCTTCAATGAATACATCTCATATCTGAACGTCTACACAGCATGGGACGAGCCTTTCACGGCCCCGCAGCCTGCGCCAGAGAGTATCACCCACTGGGGGGGGTGCATGCCCGAATGCACCGAAACCCATCAGGAGTATCTGGATGCGATCGAGGCGTTCGAGGATTGGATGGGGACCTTGGTGCCAGCCCCTGATCCTATGCCGGAGTTCAACATTGCTCCACAAGTCCTCTTCACCCAGAACCAGCTCTGTAACTGCGTGGATCAATATGTCGCGCGACTTGGCGAGGTGATGCTCGATGGCGAGGTGAGCGCTGATGAGATCAACGATTGGACGATCTGGAGCATTGCGGTTCAAACCTCGGACGGATATTGGCAGGTCATGTGCTCGCCGCCGTTGGCGTGCGAGCCTGACTTCCCGTTGCCCACCCCTGTCATCAATGCACCGGAGGGCTGCGCATGTTGTGAGGGGCTGGAGGCGAACGCCGTGGCCAACGCCAACCAAGCCTATGCACAACAGATCGCCGATCTCACGCTGAGCCTGGGCAATAACTACAATACAGACTGCATGAGCGCCCTGGAGCAGTTCACCATGGAGTTCCAGGACCCCGAGTTCCACTACACGCTCTACTACTACGACCAAGCAGGGAATCTTGTGCGCACGGTTCCTCCAGAGGGCGTCGAGCCATTGGACATCGGCGTTGTGCCGCTGGGCGGTGGCACGCCTTCGGGCCAGGCCATTATCGCGGCGATCGCCGACGATCGTGAGAACGGCACGCGCACCGTGTTCATGGATCACCGCATGCACTCGGACCATCTCTACAATAGTCTCAACAATCCCATCCGGCTCAACATGCCGGACCATGATCGCATGGACATCTGGGAGACCGCACTCCCAACCGGCCTGCCTTACGACCTGCGCATCACCGGTTCGCATTTCCAGGGCAATCGTGGTTACCTGAGCGGCTGGCGGAACGGGCCGTCCAGCAGGGCCAGGGGATATGTGTACGCCACCGACAACGGTGGAAGTGCTTGGCAACGGCTTTATGGCCTCGTGGCCGCGGATCAATCGGCCGTCAATTTCGGAACGACGGGTGCGGTCGGTTATTCCGTTGGGGCTTCCGGAAGTGTTCTGCGGACCGAGGACGGTGGTTCCACATGGGACCTGATGACCGAACTGACCAATCGGAACGCGCTCTTCCGCGATGTCGGGGTCGCGCCCTCCGGACTTGGCTTGGTGGTGGGCCATCCGCCGGGGCAGGATACTCCATTGGCATACAAACTCAATGCGGACCAGACCATCGCCGCCCCGACCCTGACCAGCATGGGCGGCTATGGCTTCTCGGCCTTGCGTGGTTGGCTGAACGGCGGGGTATGGTGGTGGTATGCGACCGTCAACAACGGGGATAATGGTACGGTCGCCTTCGCGACCGAGGGTGCCGCGTTCAACGGTGCGACGAACTTGATCACCATCGGGACACGGGCGGCTATGAACACCGGTCATGCGACCGGCACCGGTGCGACCGGGTTCATGGCCGGTGAGTCAGGAGCCCTTCTGCGGACCATGGATACTGGTGTGACCTGGAAGTACGTGCCGACCAGCACCAAGGAGGATTTCCTGAAGATCCACTTCATAAATGATGTTCTTGGCCTTGCGCTTATGGAGGGCGGAGTACTCCGTTGGACCGTGGATGGTGGTCATCATTGGACGGACGTTGATGCGTCCTTCCAAGGTCTGCGTGACTTCCACTATACACAACTCGTAGGTCCGGCACATGAGTTCTTCGCCGTTGGGGACAATGGACTCGTTGTGCGCGTGTTGCTGAATATGACGAACGCAGCCGCTTATGTTCCGTCGTTCGTTCCGCCTCCAGGAGCGGTCACTTCCTATCGCTCGGTCTATGCCGAGAATGTGGGCGGCGACGTTCTACTGATCATCGGCAGGGATAATGGTACCGTCCTTGGAACATCACACCTGTATGCCGTCGATCCGGGTTGGAGTTCGATCACCCTTCCGTCCGCGAACGCGGTTAAGGACCTTGTGGTGCACGCGCCGAACGCCAATAACCGGCACGGGCTTTTCCTGAGCGAGAACGGGCGCCTGTACCAGTGTCCTTTCGACCTCACGGTCCCAGGCTGGGGCACCATCCATCAGTTCACCTACAGCAGTGCGACCCCATACAAGGCGATCACGTTGCGGCCCAATGGCATGGCTGTGGTCTCCAAGGCGACCGGCACAGCAACATTGGGCCGTTTGGAACTCGTCGACATGGTGACCATGACGGGTTCGTTCCTCGCGCAAGCGACAGTCCCCCAGCTGACTTCTCAAACACCGGACATCCGCGGTCTCTTTACGTTGGGCGGCACATCGAGCGCGGTTATGTCGGTGGGGACAAGCAATCCCGCTTCGCCCGGTTTGCACGCCGGCATTTACCGTTCCACCATCACCGGCACCGGGCCCTATACCACTACGCTTGTTGATGGTCGCCTCAGCCTCCGCGGAGCCTTGCGCCTGAACAATTACGCCAGGGATATGAACGCGGCCTGTGGTGATCAGGGCACGATCGCCGCCCAGCACCCTGGGGCAGGCGCGACCCAATGGTATGTGTCTTACACGCCCGAGCTCAACGACCTGAACGGCATTGCCGCGTACAACCCAGGTTCCAATAAGATCATCGCCGTGGGCGACGGAGGCAAGGCCTTTGTCATGGTGCCGAACCAGCCCGGAACCTACACCCCGATCGTCATGCCGACGACGGTGGACCTGCTGGATGTGGCCGTGATCGGCGAGCAGGTCACCATCTCGGGCAGGAACGGAACGATCTTCTACTGCGAGAACTTCGGATCCGTCCCGACGTTCGTTCCGCTCACACCTGTTGGCGGGGACATCAATGGGCTCATCGTCAGGAACAGTGAAGTCTTCGCCGTTGGGGCGAACGGCTTGGTGCATCGCCTGTTGGGCAGCATGCGTGTGCCTGTGACCGAGGTCTTCACACCGCGGTTGAACGATATCCACTTCGGAGACGCGAACCACGGTTATGTGGTGGGTGCGAATCAAGTGGCGCGCTATACGACGAACGGGGGCCTTTCGTGGAGTGTTGGGGGCACGCAGATCGTGAGCGGGGCATTAAACACAGTTGCCGCCCCGTACCCGACGAAAGCCTATAATGCGGTCTTCTCGGATGCCCCCGGCCATGCGCTGGCTGTAGGTACCTCCAATCTGAGCGCTTCGTTCGATAACAGCACATGGACCCTCGGCACATTGCCAACAACACCAACGAACATCTCTTACAACGATGTGGTCCGTTTGGCAAGTGGAGCGGAGGTGGTTGCTGGAAGCATTGGTACAACGGGGTATATAGGCAAACGCGCCTCTGGAGGTGCCTGGGCATTGGAAGCATCGCTCCCGAACGCGGCGATGCGCACCATTTGGGCGTGGCCCGCGGACTTCGGTAAGGAGGATGTGCTCATAGGTGGCGACAACAGCAGTTTACGATTGCGCCGTTACCAGAGTGGCTCTTGGCTGTTGTCACCGAACCCTCCGTTCACCACGACGGGGATCACAGGGATCAATATCCGTTCACTCTGGTTCCATGATCGCGTGACCGGCTATGCGGCTGGTACAGGTGGCAAGATCTTCCGCACCACCTCCGCTACGACGATGGACCACACCACCGTTACGTGGAACACAACGCCCCGCAACGCTGCCGACGGATTGCTCAGCCAGACCTCGCAGCCCGATGTCACCATCGCCACGATGGGCTTCGCCGACCGCCATCGCGGCTTCCTGGGCGGCACCTACGCTACCACCCCACCGGGCTTTGCACGCACCGTGCGCGATGAGACCGAACTCTACAGCCAGCGGATGTGGTACGACCAGCTCGGCCGCCTCATCCTTAGCCAGAACACCAAGCAGTTCAACGCCAACCCTCGGCGTTACAGCTATACCCTTTACGATCCTCTTGGTCGCATCAAGGAAGCCGGTGAACTGCGCGATGTGAACGGCACCATGCCCGGCATCTTCGGCATGAACGTGCGCGGCATGTGGAAGCCCGAGGTCATCGACTATCCCACCTTTCTTGCCTGGGTGGACCCGAACGACGAGCGTTATGAGGTGGTGCGCACCTTCTACGATGAACCTTTCAACGACGTATCCATCAGTGCGGAGTTCGGTGCCGAGGGACAAGAGAACCTGCGGCTGCGTGTGGCACACGTCACCTATGCGGAACAGATCCCGGACGACCGCGATGTGCTCACTTACGATCACGCCAGCCATTACAGCTACGACATTCACGGCAATGTGAAGAGGTTGGTGCAGGAACACATGCAGCTTGGAGCCGATGAAGGCACACCTGGGAACCTCGGTCGCTTCAAACGCTTGGAGTACCAGTACGACCTCATCAGCGGCAACGTGAAGGAGGTGCATTACCAGGATGGCGAGCGCGACCAGTTCCATCACCGTTACACCTACGATGCGGATAACCGCATCGAGATGGTCGAGACCAGCCGCAACGACGATATTGCGACGATGTGGCGCACGGATGCGCGGTACTTCTACTATCCGCACGGTCCGTTGCAACGCGTGGTGATCGGCGATCTGGAGGTGCAGGGCATGGACTATGCCTATACCCTGCAGGGCTGGCTCAAGGGCATCAACAGCGATCTGCTATTGCGGGAGAAGGATATGGGACATGATGCGGATCTTTCCGATAGTGATCCGCTCAACGACTTCATCGGGCGCGATGTGTATGGCCTGAGCCTGGGCTATTATGGCGAGACCGACTACGTGGCGCTGAACGAGACCGCGCCGGATCAGGGTCCCTTCGCACAGCTAGGACCGGGCCCGATGGCGACGGACCTACGGCAGCTTTACAATGGCAACATCGCGCATACGGTGAACAGCCTTGCACCCTTCGATGGAACGGAGGTCAAATACTCCGGAGTAACGGGTCAGATCGGCCGACCGCTGGCCATGGTGTACCAGTACGACCAGCTCAACCGGCTGCGTAGGGCACAGGGATATGCCGGCCTGTTGGCCGACAACAAATGGGAGGGCGCGGCGGACCCGGTCACCATGCCTCATGATGTGAGCACCTACGATTACGATGCGAACGGGAATATCACGCTCGCCAAACGTTGGAACGATGTAGGGGCGCAGGTGGATAATATGGAGTACTACTACCACTACGAGGGGGGCGAACTGCAACGCAACCGGTTGTACCACATTGAGGAACCGTTCAATTCAGGCGACGACTACCCGGTGAGCCTGCTTGGGCCCGAGAACGATATTGCGCACATCAACGATCCGGGGCCTAGCTACCACAGTAACTACATCTACGATGAGTTGGGCAACTTGGTCAAGGATAAGATCAACTGGATCGAAGAGATCAAGTGGACCGCGACGGGCAAGGTGAGGGAGGTCATTCGCCCGGACGGCAGCGGGAAACAGCGATTATCGTTCGCTTATGATGCAGGCGGCCATCGCAGCTTGAAGAACTTGCTGGATGAGAACGGTAACCTGCAAGCACGCGACCACTATGTGCATGATGCAAAAGGGAACGTGATGGCGATCTACCATTACGACGATGCAACAGGTAGTCTCTTTGTGCAGGAGCGCCCGTTGTATGGATGTCAGCGTTTGGGTTCGGATGGGTACAAAGTGCATATGGAGAATCTGGCGCCACCTTACGACGACACGGACGATCCCGCAGGCCTGCTCAATTACGAATTGAATGACCACTTGGGCAATGTCACCACTACGGTGACGGATGAACTCATGCCCGTGGATGAAGGACAGGATAGCAATACGTCGAACGATTACAACCAGCCGGTAATCGTTAGCGCACAGGGGTATGAGGCGTTCGGCTCCCTCCTGCACGGAAGGAGTTTTTCCTCAAGTTGGTATCGTTATCTCTTCCAAGGCCAAGAGCACGATGATGAGATGAACGGAAGCCTAGGTTCTAGCTATGCATATGAGTTCCGAATCCACGATCCGAGGGTCGGTCGCTTCTTGTCGCTGGATCCTCTAGCCAAGAAATATCCTCAGTGGGCTCCATATGCTTTCAGCGGTAATCAGGTCGTTGCATCCCGAGAACTAGAAGGACTTGAGCCCGATGAAGATCGGATGAATGTGGGGGTTCCTCAAGCAGGCCCTGGGCGGTTTGCCCAACTGGGCACGGCAAATGGGGCCGCGTTCGATCCGAACTACACCCTTGTTATAAATCGAACTACCGAAACAGCAAACTCTACAATAAGTACCTACAGTATCCGTGGTGGGAATCCACATGAACATCCGGAAGCCCGGAACATAACGGGTTTCATTCTAGAGCCCGCTGGCCCCTCTACCGCAAGAGCAAATCAAGATAGGCGGATACCTGAGGGGTCATATAATATCAGGGAGCATGATGGTGCACACCAACAGAACGTCCCACTGCTGTTCAACGCCCAGGTTCCCGAAACGAGAGCTATCCTTATTCATATTGGCAACTTCCCTGCTGATACTGAAGGTTGCTTGCTTCCTGGAACCGGTCAAGGGACCGATCAGGTCACCAATAGCGGAGTAGCATTCAATGAGCTCAATGATTTCATGCGCGCGGTCGGTTATGCTCGCTTCAACATTCAAGTCAATGGCATTACGCCAATGGCGCCCGCAGCGCCGGTTGTACCTGCTCCTGCCGCACCAGTAGCGCAACAAGCACCGGTTCAAGACACTGCGGCCCCGATGCTTCTTGTACCTCGGAGAGATGCGGAAGGCATTCAATTCCTGGACAGTACTGGCAGGCCGATCGTTGATACTATCCGATGAGGGCCATGATTGAGCAAAGCCGCCGGTGGGCCTGGTATTTGGTTGCTTGGATAACTCTAAGTTCTGGCGCTTGCGTTCATACCAATGGTTCAAGTTCAACCTTGCCCTTGCTATCGTTGGATGAACCTCCTCAGTCCCCGAACACAGCCAGATGTTCTACTATCGACTCGGTCTATCAATCCTATATTGCAGCATCCGATACAGCAGACAAGACAAGGATTCAGTTGACTCTGATTCGTTCGTTTCCTCATGATGCCAAGTCGTTTGTCGAAATTTTTGGGTATTGGACACAGCCGGATGGCTCATTTGCGAGCGGGTGTCTCTATAAGGATTCACAGAGGTACATCTTAGAACCGCTGCAATCGGTTCCACGCCAGAATTATGATGAATACTTGGGCATGTTGATTGGTGCCTCCGTCGGTCAGCAATGGCAGGGGGATGGTGTTAATTACCTACAGCATCTCGTGCGCAATGAACTCGAACTACATCCTGAATCAATGCTCCAGCATATCGAGGCACTTGGGAGGACAGAGGCGCTGGCATTTTGGGCTTTTTATTTTGATAATCCTGTCGTGCCAGAATTCCCCAGGTTCCTGATTGAATCGTACAGTGAGAACTATCCCCAAGCTATGCATACATTGGAGGAGGCACAGAAGGGCGCCGAACTCAATCGATAAGGCCCCGCGCTAGCGCGGATGTTCGCTGGTTCGGATCTCCGATCCGGACCTTCTTCAAGAGTTTAGCCCGAGCCTGAACGGTGCAGCCGATCTCCGATCGGTCATCCGTTTGTCCCCGAACAACGCTCCCGTATTATCTTCGCCCCTCGTTCTTTCCGTAACGCTTATCAAGAAAGGCAGAGGGATATGGCCCTGTGAAGCCTTGGCAACCGTCCGGTGATCCCATCCCCGGAAAGGTGCCAAATCCATCCCCGACGCTCGGGGTAAAGATGAGCTGTGATCAGGTCGTTGTGCGCAACTCGTATGCGTGTCGCCTCATCCGCTCGAACGGATGGGGTTTTTTTATGACCGCGCATGACGCAGATCGAAAAGCTGGCGAGCCAACGCATCCTGGTCCTGGATGGTGCCATGGGCACCATGATCCAACGCCTCAAACTCACCGAGGAGGATTTCCACACGCCTGAACTGAAGGATCATCCCATCCTGCTGCAGGGCAACAACGAACTCTTGTCCTTGTCGCGACCGGAAGCGATCCGCTTGATCCATGAGCAATATCTGGAGGCGGGTGCGGACATCGTGGAGACGAACACGTTCAGTGCCACCACGGTGGCGCAGGCCGAGCACAAATGCGAACACCTGGTGCGCGAGATGAACGTTCGCTCCGCGCAGCTCGCGAAGGAGGCGTGCGCGAAGTACACTGCGAAGGACCCCTCCAAACCGCGTTTCGTCGCTGGCGCGCTCGGTCCAACGAACAAAACCGCTTCACTCAGCCCGGATGTGAACGACCCCGGTTACCGCGCCATCACCTTCGATGCCCTCGTAGCCGCTTACGCGCAGCAGACCGAGGCGCTGTTGGATGGTGGCGTGGACCTGCTGCTGGTGGAGACCATCTTCGACACGCTTAACGCGAAGGCGGCTTTCTACGCCATTGAGGAGGTCTTCGAGAAGCGTGGCACGCGTGTTCCCGTGATGTGCAGTGTCACCATCACCGACGCCAGCGGACGCACCTTGAGCGGCCAGACGATCGAGGCGTTCATGATCAGCATGGGCCACGTGCCGCTGTTCAGCATCGGCTTGAACTGTGCTTTGGGTGCGGCCCAGATGCGTCCCTACCTGCAGGTGCTCGCTGAACAGGCGTCGGTCAACGTGAGTGTGTATCCGAACGCCGGATTGCCGGACCAGTTCGGTGAGTACCGCGAATCGCCGGAAGTGACCGCGCGGCTGGTCGGTGAGTTCATGGCCAACGGCTGGGTGAACATCGTGGGCGGTTGCTGCGGCACCACGCCGGAGCATATCGCGGCGTTGGCGAAGGAAGCGGCGCGTTACGCGCCGCGTGCAGTAGCCGTAGGGTCGACACATGTGTCGCCCGAACTGAACAACGCCGCGAACATCCGATGAGCATCCCGACCTATAGCGGCCTGGAGCCGCTCCGCATTTTCGCCGGATCCAACTTCGTGAACATCGGTGAGCGCACCAATGTCACCGGCAGCGCGGCGTTCCGCAAGCTGATCAAGGAGGGCAAGTTCGATGAGGCTGTGTCCGTGGCCCGCCAGCAGGTGGAGAACGGCGCACAGGTGATCGACGTGAACATGGATGAAGGCCTGATCGACGGGGTTCAGGCGATGACCAGGTTGCTCAACCTGATCGCTGCCGAGCCCGACATCGCACGCGTGCCGGTGATGGTGGACAGCAGCAAGTTCGCCGTTATCGAGGCCGGCCTGAAATGCCTGCAAGGGAAGGGCATCGCCAACAGCATCAGCCTGAAGGAAGGCGAGGCGGAATTCCTGCGGCAGGCGCGGATCATCAAGCGATTGGGGGCCGCCACGGTGGTGATGTGCTTCGATGAGCAGGGGCAGGCCGACAATTTCGAGCGTCGGGTGGCGATCGCCGAACGCGCCTACCGGTTGCTCATCGAGCAGGCCGGTTTCGCCCCGCACGACATCATCATCGATCCGAACATCCTCACGGTCGCCACGGGGATGAGCGAGCACGACCACTACGCCGTGGATTACATCCGTGCGGTGAGTTGGATCAAGAAACACCTGCCGGGCGCTTTGGTGAGCGGTGGCGTGAGCAATGTGAGCTTCAGCTTCCGCGGCAACGAGCCCGTGCGCGAGGCCATTCATACCGCGTTCCTCTACCACGCGATCAAGGCGGGCATGGACATGGGCATCGTCAACGCGGGGCAGATCGGTGTGTACGACGATATCCCCAAGGACCTGCTCGAACATGTTGAGGATGTCCTTCTCGCTCGTCGACCCGATGCTACTGAACGCATGGTGGTCTTCGCGGAGCGCTTCAAAGGCCAGCCTTCGGCCGAGGTGGTCGCCCAACAGGCCGCCTGGCGCGATGCTCCGGTAGCCGACCGTTTGCGCCATGCCCTGGTCCATGGTGTCACCGACTTCATAGAGGCCGATACCGAGGAAGCGCGGGCTGAGCTCTTGGATCCCGTCATGGTGATCGAGGGTCCGTTGATGGCGGGGATGAGCGTCGTCGGCGATCTCTTCGGTGCGGGCAAGATGTTCCTTCCGCAGGTGGTGAAGAGCGCCCGTGTGATGAAGCGGGCGGTGGCCTATCTGGAACCCTACTTGTTGGAGAAGAAGCGGTCGTTGCCGTTGGCGGATCAGGGAACAGGTCCGAAGAAGGTGCTCATGGCCACCGTGAAAGGCGATGTGCACGACATCGGCAAGAACATCGTGGGCGTGATCCTCGCGTGCAACGGTTGGGAGGTGATCGATCTCGGCGTGATGGTGCAGAGCGCCACCATCCTGAAGACAGCCCGCGAAATGAAGGTGGACATCATCGGCCTCAGCGGGCTGATCACCCCATCATTGGATGAGATGGTGCATGTGGCCAAGGAGATGGAGCGGGAAGGATTCGAGACCCCCTTGCTGATCGGTGGGGCGACGACCTCGCGTGTGCATACCGCTGTCCGTATCGCTCCGCACTATAGCAAACCCGTTGTGCACGTGATCGATGCCAGCCGCAGCGTACCCGTGGTGAGCAGCCTCCTGAGCCCGAACGATCGCGATCGGTTCGCCTTGCAGATGAAGGACGAGTACGTGAAAGTGCGGGCGCAGTACGAGGGTCATGAGCGCAGCAAGGAATACCTGCCCATCGCGGAGGCCCGGGCCCGTGGCTTGAAGATCGACTGGACGGCGGAGCCACCGGTCAAGCCACGGTCCACCGGTGTGTTCCCCTTCCGCAACTACCCATTGGCCGAGCTGGTCCCCTACATCGATTGGACCCCGTTCTTCCAAGCCTGGGAATTGCACGGCCGCTATCCGGCCATCCTCACCGATGCGGTCGTGGGCAAGGAGGCCAGCACGTTGTTCGCCGATGCACAACGTATGCTGGACCGCGTGGTGAAGGAGCGCTGGCTGCAGGCCAACGGGGTGGCCGCGATTTGGCCGGCCAACACGGTGGGTGACGACATCGAGCTCTATCGCGACAGCGGGCGGGGCGAAACCATCGGGCGCTTCCACTCGTTACGGCAGCAGTTGAAAAAGGCCGCTGGACTGCCGCAACTGGCACTGTCGGACTTTATCGCTCCAAAAGCAACAGGGACCATGGACCACATCGGTGGCTTCGCCGTGACGGCGGGACTCGGGATCGACGCCCATGTGCAGCGCATGGAGAAGGCCAATGATGACTATAGCGCGATCATGCTCAAAGCCATTGCCGACCGCCTGGCTGAGGCCTTCGCAGAGAAGCTGCATGAGACCGTGCGCCAGGAGCTGTGGGGGTACGAGACCTCCCGCTTGAGCAACGAAGAGCTGATCAAGGAAGCCTACCAGGGCATCCGTCCGGCACCGGGTTATCCCGCCTGCCCGGACCATACCGAGAAGCCGGAACTCTTCCGCCTGCTGGACGCGACCGCCCATACTGGGATCACCCTCACGGAGAGCTACGCGATGTTCCCGACCGCCGCTGTGAGCGGCTGGTACTTCGCGCATCCGCAGTCGAAGTATTTTGGTGTTGGGCGCGTGGCCCTCGACCAGGTGAAAGAGCTCGCTGAACGCAAGGACATGCCGTTGGATACCATGGAACGCTGGTTGGGTAGCAACCTGGCCTACGAGCCAGCCCCGGTGGATCGATAGAAACCGACCATTTGAACCCCTCCCTGCGCATCGGCCTGCTTATCCTCCCACTCGGGACGGCGATGGGCACATCCGCCCAGGGCCTGACACAGGGGAACGGCGACTGCACCGGCGCCATCGCGATCAACGATTCCATTTACCACCAGGCGGCCGCAGTGCGTGGCTTCGGCAACAAGCTCGAGATCAAGGAGAACCCGAGCGATAATTTGCAATGGTTCGAGCGTGAGCACCATACCACCTGGTACACGTTCCGCTCGCCCGCCACAACCATCCTCACCTTCGACATCATCCCAGACAACATCGAGGACGATATCGATTTCCTGCTCTTCGAAGGCGCCGTGCCCGGCATCTGCGACAAGGTGGCCACGAAACAGGTGACGCCCCTGCGCAGCAACATCTCCCGCAACAACAAGGCGGACGGTTCGCGTTGCGGCCTCTCCAAGGATGCGCCGGAGCCTTACATCCGTTCAGGGGTGGGCGCGAGCTACAGTTCGGCCATCGATGTGAAGCAGGGCGATCTGTTCTACCTCGTGATCGATTACCAGGACCGTCCCTTGGCGGGCTACACCATCCGTTTCCATTACGACCCCCCACCGCCACCACCGGAGCCTGAGGAGAAGAAGCAGAGCCAGCAACTGGTCATCAAGGTGCTGGACGCCAAGACCGGAAAACCGCTGGACGCCAACCTCACGATCGACGGGATGCGATTCGACGAGGTGGTGGAGGCCAAGGGCAAGAGCAGCTACACCTATGAGATGGAGATGTACCGCAATGTGCGCATCGGTTGTGTGCGCAAAGGCTACATGTTCCAGACGTTGCGGGTGAAGGGGAACACCGAACCAACCGTGAACGTTGAGTTGAAACTCACCCCGATCGGCGCCGGTGAGAAGGTGGTGCTCGACGATATCCGTTTCGTGGGCAACGAGGACAAGGTCATGCGCCAATCCGAGGCCTCCTTGCTGTTGCTCCTTCGTTTCATGCAGGAGAACGCCACGGTGCGGATCGAGATCGAGGGCCATGTGAACGGTCCCACGTTCAAGAACAAGAAGGAGTTCATCGATCTGAGCACGGCTCGCGCGAAGACCGTCTACGATTTCCTGCTGGTGAACGAGATCGAACCCGAGCGCATCAGCTACGTCGGCCTGGGCAACTCCCAGATGCTCTTCCCAACACCCAAGAACAAGGAGGAGAGCGAGGCCAACCGCCGGGTGGAGATCAAGGTGCTTTGAGCGCACCACCCGCCCCCGGTCCCCACCGCTCATCATAACCGTCCGTGGCCGCCCGGCCGCCCGGGTACTTTTGTTCGCCCCGTATTCCAGCGGGGCACCGACCGACATGCGCACCTGGATCGCCACCGGCCTGCTGCTCGCCTTCACCAGCGCACAGGCCCAGCAACCCTGGACCCTCGAGCAGTGCGTGAAGCGCGCCGAGGAGAAGAACATCGCCCTGCTGAACGCAGCGCTTGACGCTGACCTGGCCGGGGAGGCGAAGGACCAGGCCTATTGGGACCTGCTGCCCGACCTGAACGCGGGTGCCACGCACGGCTACAACTATGGCCGGGTGGTCGATCGCTATACGAACACCTTCGCGACCGACCGCGTGCAGACGGACAACTTCTACCTCAGCAGCAGCCTGAGCCTGTTCGAGGGACTGCGGAAGCAGAACACGATCAAGCGGTCCGGCGTGGATGCCGAGGCGGCGGCGAAAGGGATCGAAGCCGCGCGGAACG
>JBDTNF010000074.1:0-5438 GCA_039933875.1 Flavobacteriales bacterium
GACTATACCTACGCGTTTTCGCAGCGCGACGCGAGTTGGGCGGGTCCCGACGGCCGCAGGTATCCTGCGTGGCAGCTCGAATCCAAGACAAAAGATCAACGGAGCGCATACCCCCGCGCCGTGTCGCTCGTGCGCAAGGATAACTTCGTGGTGGTTGCGGCAGACGTGTTCAATCGCCGCAACGAACCCGAAAAGCATTACCAGGTCCGGCGACTCGACCGCATTGACGGTGTGTGGACGGCCATGGATCTCGTCATGACCCCGCTGCTTCCAGGCACCACCTACGGCTACAGGCCTGTGGTGAACGGTAATGTGGTCGATGTGGGGCAACCCCTCACGTTCAGCACGCAGCCCTTGTGGAAGTTCCGGACCGACCCGCCAGCGTTCTCCGTCGCGGTAGGCAGTTGCACGTACATCAACGAACCGGCTTACGACCGACCCGGCAAACCCTACGGTGGTGGATATGGCATCTTCAATGCCATCGCCGACCAAAAGCCCGACCTCATGTTCTGGCTGGGTGACAACATCTATTTGCGGGAACCGGACTGGGGCAGCCGCACCGGGTTCCTTCACCGCTACACGCACATGCGTTCGACACCCGAGATTCAGCGGCTGCTGCGGAGCACCCAACATGTCGCCATCTGGGACGACCACGACTTCGGCCCGAACGATGGGGATGCCAGCTTCGTGAACGCCTCGCTGGCGCGGGAGATGTTCGATCTTTTCTGGCCCAACCCTACTGTGGGCGTTCCAGGTGTGGAAGCCACGACCACCGCGTTCAGTCATGCGGATGTGGACTTCTTCCTGATGGACGACCGGACGTTCCGGATACCGGCGGAGATGAAGACCTGCACGCCGCAGCTGCTAGGGAAACCACAACTGGACTGGTTGATCAGGGCGTTGAAATACAGCGACGCGACGTTCAAGCTGATCGGTGTCGGTACCCAGGTATTGAACAGCGAGGCCGTGTTCGAGAATTACGCTACCGTGGCCGCAGAGCGCGACGAGCTGCTGCGCCGGATCGAGGAGGAGGGTATCAAAGGCGTGGTCTTCATCACAGGCGACCGGCATTTCACCCAATTGAGCGAACTGAAGTTGAAGGATGGACGGTCCGTTTATGACCTGACGGTCTCTCCATTGACCTCCACGGCCTACGAGCCGAAGGAGACGAACGCACTCCGTGTGGACGGCACGTTGGTGACCGAGCGAAACTTCGCAACGCTTTCATTCGCGGGTCCAAAGGGTGCCCGCACCATGACGATCAAGGACTTCGACGGCACCGGAGCGTTGCGATGGGAACGCACGATCCCGCAGCCCTAGGAACCGGGGAACGAGCCGAAGGAAACGATCTCGCTGAGCGGCTTGCGCGGTGAGCGGCGCAGTTCACGCTCACGCAGTTCGTTGGGCAACTGGTCCGGTTCCCCCGGGAAACCCAGGGCGATGATGCTCACCAAGTCCAGTTCCTCCGGTATGCTGAAGGCCGCACGCACCGCATCGGCCTTGAACCCGGCCATTTGATGCAAGCCCATGCCAAGTGCGGTGGCTTGCGCCGTGAGTTGGGAAAGCGCCAGACCAAGATCGTGGCGCGCGTGGAAATTCACCTGTCCATTGCGCGATAGCGTGCGCCGCGTCATGTTCAGGATCAGCACAGGCGCCTTGGCAGCCCAAACCTGGTTGCTCGGGTTCAACGCCGAAAGCAATTCGACATGTCCTGCCTCGCCGCGTCGTGCGACCAAAAATCGCCAAGGCTGCTCGTTCATACTGCTGGGCGCCCAACGCGCTGCTTCCAGCACCAATCCTAATTCGGCATCGCCCACCTCCCGCTCGCTGAAGGCCCGTGGGCTGTAGCGATCATTGATCAATGGATGCAGGCTCAGGTCACTTCGCATGGTCAGGGCAACGATCCAAGTGGCGAAAGGTTCATCCGCGCCATTGATCGAGGATCCGGTTGAGTTCGGAAGCGTCCGACCCGGCCAGGTTCTCCAATGTGCGCTGCGTCACAACCTTGTTCTTCTTGTCGATCTGCAGAAGCAGTTCAAGGCCCTTCTCACTGATGCGCACGTAGACCACACGACGATCCTCGTCGCAGCGCTCGCGCTCAACAAGTCCCTTGGCGATCAGCTTGTCCGTCAGGCGCGTGGCGTTCGGGGCCCTGTCGATCATGCGCTCCTTCACGTTGTGCATGTTCATGCGCGCCTTCGCACCGCGCAGGATCCGCAGGATGTTGTACTGCTGCGGGCTGATCCCATACGGCTTGAACAAGCCGACCTGTTGGCTACGGAACCAGTTCGCCGTGAACAGGATGTTCAACATGGCCTTCTGCTGCTCGCTCTCAAAGCGACTGCGCAGTTCTTCATCGATGCGTGGCATCCGTCAGTGTTTCCGGCCGGTGGTGACCAGGCTACAAAGGTATCTTTTGTAATAGTTCCCATGGAAGATGAATACCCGCTATTCAGCCCATGGGTATTGTGACCGACGCCAGTTCAATAAATTCGTCCCCCTATCCCCGAACCAACATGCGCGTATCGCCCGCGATATCACTGGCCGTTCTTCTGGCCGCCTGTACCAGCGGCACCGAGGAGAACACCGTCCCTGTTACCACCACGAACGCCTCCGTCCAGCAAAGGTCCCCCGACGCCCTGCGCGATGAGAAGCAGCGTCCCCAGGAAGTGATAACCCTGATGGGCGGCGACCTCAACGGGCTTACCATCGCCGACCTCTTCGCCGGCGATGGCTACTTCACCTTCAAGATGATCGAGGCCGGGGCGAACGTGATCGCCATCGATAGCGACCCGGCGAACATCGCCAAGATCGAGGCGCGGAAAAAGGCGCTCCAACTCTCCGACGATCGGTTGAGGATCCGCGCGGTGCCCGTTGGCGATCCAGGGCTCCAGCCCGAGGAGGTGGACATGGCGTTGATCGTACACAACTTCCTGCGTATCGCCGATCGCAAAGCCTATTTCGACCTGATGCGTCGCGGCGTTCGTTTCCCACGGCCCGTGTTCATGGTGGAATGGCTTTACGAGGAATCGCCGGACGGGCCTCCCATCTCTGAACGCATGCCCATCGAGCAAATGATGGACGAGGTCGGCCTGCTCGGCTTCGCCGACGTTGGCGCGCATTCCAAGAAGATCCCCGGGCAGGTGATCATGATCGCCTCCGACTACGCGGAGTACGACGAGCACGGCAAGCCGATCCTGCCGACCCAGTAGCGCGCGGCGGTCGCAGACGCCTACTTCTTCAACTTGTCCGCGAACACTTTGCGGAACTTGTCCAGCTTGGGGCGGATCACCATCTGGCAGTAGCCCTGGCCGCCGTTCTGCGCGTAGTAGTTCTGGTGGTAGTCCTCCGCGGGATAGAACGTGCTCGCTGCGGTGACCTCGGTGATGATCGGTCCGCGGAACGCACCGCTCTTGTTGAGCTTTTCCTTGTAGCCTTCAGCGATCTCGCGCTGCTGTTCGTTTTGATAGAAGATCGCCGACCGGTATTGCGTGCCCACATCGGCACCCTGGCGGTTGAGCGTGGTGGGGTCGTGCGTCTGCCAGAACACTTCCAGCAGTTCATCCACGGTGATCACCGTGGGATCGAAAATGATCCGCGCGACCTCGGCATGGCCGGTATTACCCGTGCATACATCGCGGTAGCTCGGGTTCTTCATCGAACCTCCCATGTAGCCGGAGGTGACCGAGTGCACACCCTTGAGTTCCAGGAATACGGCCTCAACGCACCAAAAACAGCCAGCGCCAAGCGTAAGGGTGTCCGCATTGCCCGGGACCGGAGCTGGGGTCGTCATGGATGGATCGGTGTTGGTCATTTCGGTGGTTGATGCGGTGGTGCCCCGACAAGCTGCCAAGGAGAGCAGTGCCATCGGCAATGTGAAGAGGGATCGCATGGGTCGACGCAAAGATGCAGGCTGCGGGAGGATGATCATGAGCGGTTGGCGGGTTTAAGTCCCTTCCGGGAGTAAATACGGTGGCCGGAACGATCCGGATCAACGATCGGTCGCCGCAGCGATCAATTCCTTACCGATGCGCTCCACCACCCCCACCACCAAGGCATTGCCCATGAAGAAAGCGCGCCAGCTGTCGGTCATTCCCTCCGTGTGCCCATCCGGGAACATGTTCAACCGTTCCAGTTCAACTGGTGTCAATCGCCGGTAACGCTTTCCATCGGTGGATACGACGTGCTTGAACCGCGATGGTGAACGACCGCCTTCGCCGGTGATAATGGTGCGCGAAGGGCGGTCCAGCGGATCGGGGAAGACCATGGCACCTTCGGAATAGGCGTAGCGATGGCCGTTCGCCCCGGACGTTCGAGGCTCCTTCTTGGAACCCTTCAAGTAACGCCATTGCGCCAGGTCCTTCTTCGCGATGAAGAACGTCTCAGGCACCTCCTGCTCCGGCTGAAGGACACGTCCGAGCGTGAAGGGCTCCTCCTCGCCAGCAGCAGTGCTCCTCACGGTGAACACCACCCCATCCAGCATGATCCCGCTGTTGCGGAAGGGCGACGCGCCTTTCCGCTCACCGAAAGATCTGGAGAGATCGGCCAGTTCCCCACCGATGCCGAAGTGCATCACCTGGTCCGCTTCCGCACGGCAGGGGAACGCATGGGCCAACGGACCTGACCTGGTGATCCAGTCGAACGCGGCAGCACTCCGCAGGGACTTGTACAGCGCCGTGCTCTTGTGGAAGCCCATGATGAACACGCGCCTGCGCCGCTGTGGCATGCCATAGTCCGCCGCGTTGATCACGCGCCACTCCACGGCGTAGCCCAATTCATCCAGGGACCGCAGCATCAGCGCAAGGTCGCGACCGCGCTGCCCCACAGGTGATCCCAGCAGACGATCCACGTTCTCGAGCAACAGGTACCCGGGCTTCTTCTTCTTATCCCGCAGGATGCGATGGATCTGCCACCAGAGGACGCCCTTCTTCCCCACCAACCCTTTCGAATTCCGCAAGGTGCTGGCCACCGAATAATCCTGGCAGGGGAAGCCCGCGACAAGGAGATCGTGATCGGGGATTTCCTTGTTGTCCACCGTCGCGATATCGGCGTTCACATGGTGCCGCGCGCCGAAGCGGGACACGTAGACCTCCGAAGCGTGCTGGCGTTTTCGTCCGGGCTCCCATTGGTTGCTGAACACCACCTCGAACACAGCGCGTTTGTTCGAGGCGCGCTGCAAGCCAAGGCGGAAACCACCCACGCCCGCGAAGAGTTCCACCACACGGAGCACGGACTTGGAGGACGAGGGTTTGGCCACGGCGGGCCGAACTTAGCACCATCATGCCCGCACCGTTCCATCATGCAACGATGGGCTTCAACGCTCCGGTGTGGATAGGGGCTTGCCTCCAAAACGAAAGGTCCGGGATCACCGGACCTTTCAACCGAGCGGGAAACGGGATTCGAACCCGCGACCCTCAGCTTGGGAAGCTGATGCTCTA
>JBDTNF010000075.1:0-3266 GCA_039933875.1 Flavobacteriales bacterium
CGTACGAACTCACGGTTACCGGCACGAACGGTTGCACAAGCGTTGCGCAGGCTGAAGTCGGCACCAACTACACGGAACCCGGCGCCCAAGCAACAGGTGGCACGCTCACCTGCACGGTACTCAGCGTACAACTGACCGGCAATGGCAACGGCGACTTCGCGTGGACGGGTCCCAACGGATTCACCAGCGGTGACCAGAACCCGACGGTGAGCGTAGCAGGTACGTACGAACTCACGGTTACCGGCACGAATGGCTGCACAAGCGTTGCGCAGGCTGAAGTCGGCACCAACTACACGGAACCCGGTGCGCAAGCGACCGGTGGCACGCTGACGTGCACGGTACTCAGCGTACAACTGACCGGCAGCGGCAACGGCGACTTCGCGTGGACGGGTCCGAACGGATTCACCAGCGGTGACCAGAACCCGACGGTGAGTGTCGCGGGTACTTACGAACTCACGGTTACCGGCGCGAACGGCTGCACCAGCCAGGCCGAAGCCGAAGTCGAGTTGGACCAGAATGCTCCCGTCATCTCTGCTGATGGTGGTCTGCTCGATTGCGAGACCGGTACGCTGCAGTTGAATGCCACAGCGCCCACGGCGACGGGCTTCCTATGGAGTGGTCCCAACGGCTTCGCCAGCACCGAAGAGGATCCGATCGTCGCCGAGGTCGGGACCTATGCAGTGACGGTGACGGGCGAGAACGGCTGCACTGCTTCGGTTGAAGTGTTGGTCGAACAGGATTGCGACAAGAAATGCCCACCGTTACTTGTCGATTGCCCTGCCGATATCACCCTTACCTGCGCGGAGGATCTTTCACCCGGCACCACGGGGGAACCGTTCTTCCGAAAGGACAAGGACTGCCCGGCGATCGTGGACTTGGGCTGGCACGATGAATGGCTGAGTTCCTGCCCGTATGTCATACAGCGCACCTTCTTCGCCACAGATGCAGAGGGTAACACGGAGACGTGCAGTCACTTGATCACGGTGATCGATGAGGTGGCACCGGTCTTCGTCAACGTGCCAGAGGATCTGCAAGTCGCCTGTGATAAGCTCGACGACAATATGGGGTTGCCGGACGTCTGGGCGTATGACGAGTGCACCAAGCAGTACTTCCCTGTTCAGCACCAGGTGGAAATGATCGCCGGCGAATGTGCGGGTCACTACTACTACGTACACACCTGGTCGGCTACGGACTGGTGCGACAACACCGGCATCGCAACGTGGACCATCGAAGTCTACGACAACGAGCCACCTGTCATTGATTGCACCGTAAAGGACATGAAGGTGGGTTGCAAGAACATACCGGAAGCATTAAAGTGCAGCGCAACTGACAATTGTGATCCCGATGTCGAGGTCGTGGTCATCGAAGAGATCTCCAAAGGCGACTGCAAGAGCGGCTATACCATCACTCGAACATACACCGCCACAGATGATTGCGGCAATTCTACGGTGATCTCGCATGTCATCTACGTTGGGGGCTGTGGAACCGGCAAGAGTCTTGATGTGGCCGTGATACCGAATCCGTTCCGCGATGAATGTGCGATCCGCTTCATCGCACTGGAGACAGGCAAAGCGGTTGTTGAGGTCTCTGACATGCAGGGGCGCCGCGTGGCCGAATTGTTCAACGGGTACGTCTCCGAGGGCCAACCCATGAACCTCGCGTTCAAACCGGTCGAGAACGGAGGCGGGACCTTCATCTACCGCATCATCCTGAACGGCAATGAGGCACGGGGACGTGTGCTCTACCAGCCTTGACCGCGGAACGATCGTAAAAAGAGCGCCCCTGCACCCAAGCAGGGGCGCTCTGCGTTCAGGGGTGCTAATTTTCGCCCCCTATCCTCCCCCCTTTGGAACAAGCCCCACTCGCTGAACGCATGCGTCCACGCACGCTGGACGAGGTGGTGGGCCAGGAGCACCTCGTTGGCCCGGATGGGATATTGCGCAAGGCGCTTGCCGGAGGGATGCTCCCGAGCATGATCCTGTGGGGGCCTCCCGGTGTCGGCAAAACCACCCTCGCACGGCTCATCGCGCAGGATCTCAAACGTCCTTTCCACACGTTAAGTGCCATCAGTAGTGGAGTGAAGGATGTCCGCGAAGTGATCGAACAGGCAGGCGGTGGTGGCCTCTTCGCGCGAAGCGCGGTGCTCTTCATCGATGAGATCCACCGCTTCAGCAAGGCACAGCAGGACAGTTTGCTTGGGGCTGTGGAGAAAGGGACGATCACACTGATCGGTGCCACCACCGAGAACCCCAGCTTCGAGGTGATCGGGGCGCTCCTCTCCCGCTGCCAGGTGTACGTCCTGCAACCTCTCGCGGAGGAGCACCTGCAGGAACTGTTGCAGCGTGCCATGAAGGACGATGAAGGATTGCGGGCGAAGCGTATCGAACTGAAGGAGACCACGGCTTTGATGCGCGCCAGCGGCGGTGACGCGCGACGGTTGTTGAACACCTTCGAACTCTGCGTGAAGGCCGCACAGGGTGACCATGTGGTGATCACCGATGTCCTGGTCCAACAAGTCGTGCAAAACAGCGCTGCGCGTTACGACAAGCAGGGCGAACAGCACTACGATATCGTCAGTGCATTCATCAAGAGTATGCGCGGTAGCGACCCGAACGCGGCCGTGTACTGGCTGGCACGCATGGTGGAAGGTGGTGAGGACCCGCTCTTCATCGCACGGCGCATGGTGATCCTGGCCAGCGAGGACATCGGCAACGCCAACCCCAATGCCCTGTTGATGGCGACCACCACCATGCAGGCCGCGCAGATGATCGGCTGGCCCGAGAGCCGTATCATCCTCAGTCAGTGCGCCATTTACCTCGCCTGCTCACCGAAAAGCAATGCGAGCTACCTGGCGATCGGTGCTGCGCAGGCCGAAGTGAAGAAGAGCGGGGACCTGCCCGTGCCCTTGCACTTGCGCAATGCACCAACGAAGCTGATGAAGACGATCGGCTATGGAAGGGACTACCAATACAGCCACGAGGGGAAGGATAATTTCGTCGAACAGGAGTTCCTACCGGAGGCGATTAGCGGAAAAACGCTCTATCTACCGGGGCAGAACGTCAAAGAGCAGGAATTCGCTGCCACGCTCAGGAGGTTGTGGGGCGACCGGTACGGTAGCTGATCACTCCTTCACCGCACGGATCGAAACACGGTCCCCGTTCGCCTCCTCGATCGTCACCACGTACAAGCCGGTAGGCAGATCGCTAGGCACAGGTACGTCAACTGCGCCGTTGGCCCGCCGCGAACCGTATCGGGCCACTTCGCCG
>JBDTNF010000076.1:0-23002 GCA_039933875.1 Flavobacteriales bacterium
TCATCACCGAGGTAGCCGCGCAGGTTGTGCACCACCGCGGCGCCCTTGTAGTAGGTGTGCGTGCCGTAGATGTACTCATCGGGCATCGGCGACAGCGGTTGGAAGCCTCCATCATCCACATGCGCCTGCTTCAACACATAGAGCTGGTTGTCCTTCACCACCTTCACGAACGCCGCCTCACCGCCGATCCATTCCTCGATCAGGTGTGCGCTGTATTCCGCCGGTCCTTCCTTCAACCACATGTCGTTGTGGATGTGCGGCGTCACCACATCGCCCCACCAGTGGTGGCCGAGTTCATGCGTGAACAACCCACGGTTGCTGGACACACTCTGGGTGGTCATAAAATCCGGGTACGCCACGTTGGTCGGGATCTCCAGCGCGCCGTCCGTGGTGAGCACATAGCCCACACGCCCGTAGGGGTAAGGACCGTACCAGTATTCCAAGGCATCGATCGCCGACCCAAGATCGCCGAAGCGTGACACCATACCCGCGAGGTTGGCAGGCTTCGCGGTCAACGTCACCGGGATGTCACCGTTGGCACCGGTGTGGATGTAAACACTGTCCTGGTAGTTCGCCACAGCGATGGCGCTAAGGTGTGTGGTGATCGGCTGGGGGAGTTCATACGAGCGGATCACGGTGTCGCCGAGCAACTGTTCCTCGCCAAGGAAGGTGCCCTGCCCATGCAGCCGATAGGTACCCGCGCTTTTCACGTGGTAGGTATAGGTGGCGCGCTCCACGAAACTGTCGAAGCACGGATACCACACTTTCCCGAAGTTGGGTGGGATGGTGGTGAGGCCGATGCCCAGGTTGTAGATGTAGTTGCTCTCGAAGTAGAAACCACCCCAGTCCGGGTCGCGGTGCGGATCGCCGTGGTAATGCACGGTGAGCGCATGCTCCTCGCCCACCACCGGCGCAACGGGAAGATCCACGCGCAGGAACGAACCGTCGTAAGCGAAGGTCAGCGGCCCATCCGGGGAGGTCACCGAATCCACCACAAGGCTCAACAGGTCGAACCGGATGTAGGTCTGGTCCGGCATCAACGCGCGGTAATCCACGGTGGTGGCAGCGAAGATGGTATGCGCGCTGTACCGCGTCACGTCGATGGCAATGTCGTAGTGCAGGATGTCGAAGGTGTCGCTGCGGGCGATGGTCTCATCGATCTGCGTGCGCTCCGCTGCGGTAAGCGGCGCGTTGGTGTGACCGTGATTGCGGAAGTAGTGGCAGCCGTAAGGGTTCGGTTGAGCGTGCGCGGTCCGCACGATCAACACCAGAACGACAGCTCCGAGCAGGCGCAGTGACTTCATGGCGATGGTTCGGTTCTCGATGTGCGCCCGAAGCTACAGCGGCCAACGCCTCGGTCTTACGCCTTCCGTCGCGTCAACCTCCTCACCACCATCACGATCGCACCCACCAGGAGGAGTACGCTCCAGATCCGCGCGATGAGCAGGAAGAACTGTACGAGCAGGTCCCAGCCATCCGAAAGGGCGGCCCCCAGTTGGCTGAAGAAGCCCGGTTCATACCGCTCGATGTTCTGTTCGTTCGGCAGTAGCTCGTGCCGGGTCTCCTGCCGCTGGTGGATGTCCAGCGTGATGGTGCTGAAGGCGATGCGGTCCTCCAGTTCCAAGTTGCTCATGGCGGCCTGGTCGGCCTGTTCCTGGCGGTCCAGGAGGCGATCCTCGGCTGGCATGGTCTCCTTCAACTTGCGCCCCTGCTCATCGATCGCCGCGGTCAGCCGCTTCTCATGACGCGCCACACGGTCCTGGGTCATGCGGTTGCTCAGGATCATCAGGCGTACGTCCTGCGCGCTCACCGTGCGGTGGTCCAGGAAGTCCACGAAGCGGACCAGCGACTTCAGCGTGGTGTCCAATTCCACGAATGGCACCCGGATGGTGATGCGGTTGCTCACGGTGAACTTGGTCGTCTCCAACAGGCTGTCCTCGCTGATGGGTGTGGTGTAGCGCTGGTCCACGTTCGTGGCGAGGTGTGTGTTGGCCACGAAGCCATCGAAACGTGCCACCAGGTCCTCGATGGCATAGGCCGTCTTCACCACATCCTTCGCGCGGAACCGCAGATCGGCGGTGCGGATGAACCGGCGGCTGCTGTCCCCGATGGCGCGCGCTGCGCTGGAGGAAAGTGCCTTCTCGGGAGGTGTGGCCCCGTTCTTCTCCTCTTCCTGCTCTGCGTTCCCTTCGCCTGCTGCGGAGACCGCATAATTCATGTCCGCAATGGCAGGTGCATCCGATCTCTTGAATTCACTGCTCTCAGAAGCCCGGCCACAGCCGAACACAAGAAGGACCAACGCGGCCAGGGCCGCGACAACGGTGGAGGTACGCATAAGCAGGGGGTGTAGTGGTGAGGTTGTGGAGTGAACGGGACGCTGGGCTGGCCTATTGCGATGATCCGTACACCTCAACCCAACCGGCGTTCAGCGAAACCTCCCGTCCTGAGCGGAGTCGAAGGAGCGGGAGGCCGTGGGGGCCTCACTCCTTCTTCTTCACCCCGAGCATGGTCGTCACCGCGTGGTGGTCGCTCAACTCATCCGGCACGGTCTGGAAATCCCAGCTTTCCAGCGCGGGTCCATAGAGGATGTGATCGATGCGAAGGCTGGGCAGCTTACCGATGTAGGTGCCCCCCATCCCACTGCCGCTCTCGGTGAAGGCGTCGCTCATGTCCTCGCGCAACTGCTCGTAGCTGTAGCTCATCGGCACGTCGTTCATGTCGCCACAGTACACCACGGGATGGGGACTGGTGGCCATGTGCTTCGCGATGCGCTCCACTTCGTCCGCACGACGCATGAGCCCGCTGCGCAAGCGACGCAGGATCCGTCGGCCACCGCTCTTGATCGAATCGGCCTTCGTGTCGGTATCCAGATCGCCGATGAATTTGTAGTCAGCATCGCCGAAGTAATACGAGGCCATGTGCGCGTTGTAGACACGGATGGTATCACCCCGGATGGCGATATCGCTCCACATGCACTGGTTGTTCGGGTTCTCGGGGAACTCGATCTCGCCCTTGCGCACGATCGGCCAGGCGCTGAACGTGGCGATGCCGAATTTGCCGCCGAACCGGCCCTTCTGTGTGAAATGCTCGTGGGCGTAGCGGTATCGGAAGTCCTTGAGCAGGTCTTCGGTGGTGCGGAAGTAGCGGCGATCGGGACTGTGGAAGTACTCCTGCAGGCAGAGGATGTCCGCGTTCTCCCGGCGGAAGAGCGCGAAGATCGCGTCGCGCGTGGCCTTGTTGTGGCTCCAGTTGTACAGGTCGAAGACCCGCACGTTGTAGGACATCAGTTTCACCGGCGTGCCGGCGACATCAGCGGGGGCCTCGCTACGGCCGAAGAGTTCGAAGTGATCGCTCACGTGTCCCCAGCCGATCAACAAAGCCGCACCGGAGAGCAGCATGCGTTTGCGCCGGAACAGGAACCACCAGCCCAGGAACGCGACGTGCACCATCACCTGGTACGGGAAGGTCATGGCCAGCAACGCGAGCGGCCACACGTGCACCGGGCTCACATGGGGCGCGAGGTAGGTCAGAAGCAGCACGATGACCCCGAGCACGTTCAGCCACCACAACGGTCGGTGCCAGCGCGATGGGCGCTTTCTAGGAGAGGGGTTATCGGTGATCGCTTCGCTCACTTGCTATCACTCGCCTTGAAAAGAATGTCCTTCTCATCCTTGCTCAAACTGTCGTAGCCGCTGCGCGAGATCTTGTCCAGGATCGAGTCCACCTTCGCCTGTTTCGAGCGTTTGGCCAGGTTGTATGCCTCGTCGTTGCGCATGGCGGCTTTCGAGAAGCTCTTCTCCACACGCAGCTTCGGGTTCCTCCGCTTGAACGGGCTGATCAGCTTTTCCAGGAAGTTGACGAAGGCCATGGACCAGTCGCGACCGTGCGTCAACTGCCGTGACGCGAAGTATCCGTAAAGCGCCCCACCGATATGGGCTTCGTGCGCCACGCCGTCGCCTGAACCGATGCCCACCATATCGAGCAGCAGGAACACCGCCGCCACGTACATCAGCTTCACGGGTCCGATGAGGATCAGGTTCACCACCATGTCCGGCCGGTAGGCCGCGATGCCGATGAAGACACTGAGCACTCCGGCGGATGCACCCATGATGCCGCCAGCAGGCCCCCCATGCAGGGCAGGCATCACATTTCCCATGATCACGAAGAGCGCGAGGCCACTGAGTCCGCCGAGCAGGTAGTGACCAAGGAGACGCTTGCCGCCGAGTAGATCCTCGAACATGCGTCCGCCGAACCAGAGCAACAACATGTTCCAGAAAATGTGACCCAGACCGGTGTGTGTGAACATGTACGTGACCACCGTCCATGGCCTGTACAGCAACACCTGCAGGTCGGCGGAGGAACGGAGCCATTGCACGATGTACATGTCACGCAGGATCTCCGCACCGGCACCACTGCCGCCGGATGGCAGGAAAAGCAGGTATGCCACCACCATTCCGACGAACACCGCCACGTTGATCAGGATCAGGCGCACCACCATGCCGCCCGATCGCCATTGCATCCTCAGATCGTTCTGCAAACCCATCGCGCTATCGCTGCTTCACTTGATCGTGGTTGTCGGCCGGCTTCACACATGCAAAGGTCGCTGCCCATCGGGTTGGCTCCACGACCGTTCATGGATCGGATCATCAACACCGATGCATGGAAAGTCCAGCTACATCCTGAACGCTCCAGTATCAGGCCGTTGCCACACCTTCACCAGGATGAAGCCGACGATCATGCCACCGAGGTGGGCCAGGTGGGCCACGTTATCGTCCGGATTGCTCATGATGGCGTTGTAGACCGAGATCCCGGCGTAGAGCATCACGAAATACTTCGCCCGGATGGGGATGGGGAGCGGGAACATGATCAACTCCACGTTCGGGAACATCATGCCGAAGGCGAGCAGCACGCCGTACAACGCACCTGACGCACCGACCATCGGTACGTTCATGATCAGGTTCAACTGGGCCATGGTGGGGTCCACGAAATTCTGGTAGTTCGCCAACGCGTCGGCGCCCTCGGCCTTCACCTGGGCAATGGCATCAGCGCTCAACTGGCCGATCAGGTTGTTGTATTCGATCGCATGAACGCCAGAGTAGAAAAGGGAGGCCCCGATACCGGTGATCATGTAGAAGGTGAGGAAGCGCTTCGATCCCCAGCGGTACTCCAGGGGTGGCCCGAGCATGAAAAGGCCCAGCATGTTCAGGGCGATATGCGCGAAGCCGCCATGCATGAACATGTGCGTGACCAGCTGCCAGGGTTCAAAGATCGGCGAGGTGAAGAAGTGCAGGCCGAACCACGATTCCATATCGCGGCCACCGAAGTCACCCAGGTGCGCGATCTTCAGGAGGAAGACGATCACATTGATGATCAACAGGTTCTTCACCACCACCGGCAATCCGGAGAAAGGAGCTGCGGAATAGCGCATCAGCGTTCGAAACGTTCGTTGAGCTCGTCGAGCCCGTAAGTGATCAAGGTGGGTCTACCGGCTGGCGTATGCGTAGGCATCGCGCAGGCGAAGAGGCGGTCGATCAGGTCGTGCATCTCGGCCGTGGCCAGCACCCGGCCTGGACGGATGGCCATGCTACGCGCCATGCCCCGGGCGAGCACCGCGTGGCGTTCGTTCTTGAAGGCGCCCCGCTCCTGCTTCAATTGTTCGAGCAACTGTTCCAATAGACGCGTGGGATCCTCCTCCGCTGCTTCCGCAGGCATGCCGTTGACCTGCACGGTGCGACCGCCGAACAATTCCAGGTCGAAGCCCATGGTGCGCAATTCGGGCAGAATCTCCTGCACCAACGCAAGGTCCGTGGTATTCAGTTCAATGTGTCGGGGGAAGAGTTCTGTCTGGCTGGTGCCGGCTCCTTGTTCGAGCAGGCGGAGGTTGCGTTCGTAGAGGATCCGCTCGTGCGCGCGCTGCTGATCGACCACCATCACACCGTTGCGCAACTGCGCCACGATGAAGGTGCCATGCAGTTGGAACACCGGACGATCGCCGGGTGGCAGGTCGTGATCGCGAGATGGCATCAGGCGCGGTTCGTTCCCTTGATCTTGGTCATCCCGAGCAGGGCCGGGGGGCTGCTCCTCCACCGGCGTGGCCATGCCCATGTCGAAAAGCTGCTGCCAGCCCGCAGCGCTCGGGCGCGGGGGCCCGGTGAACGCACCGAGGTCGCGCGGGCGCCAATCCGGGGCGCTCGTTGCAGGTGCGTTGGAGAAAGCGGCGAGCATCGCCGGTTCCGGCTCGAAGTCGAGGCTTGGAACGATGTTGAAGCGGCCCAGCGCGCGACGCACCGCGGCATGCACGATGGCGTACACCGCACGATCGTCGCGGAACTTGATCTCCGTCTTGGTCGGGTGGATGTTGATGTCGATCTGCGCCGGGTCCAGTTCGATGAAGAGGAACCACGACGGGAAATTCTCGCGCGACACCAGTTCATTGTACGCGCGGCGTACCGCGTGCTCCAGGTAGCTGCTGCGGATGTAGCGGCGGTTGACGAAGAAGTACTGCTCGCCGCGCGAACGCTTGGCGAACTCGGGTTTTCCAACGAACCCGTTCACAGCCACGAAGTCGGTGGTCTCGTCCACCGGCACGAGGCGCTCGTCGTACTTCCGCCCAAAGAGGTGTACGATGCGCTGGCGCTCGCTGCCCGCCGGCATGTTGAACTCCTCCTGGTCGTTGTTCACCAACTGGAAGGCGATCTCCGGATGCGCGAGCGCGATGCGGTGGAACTCGTCCAGCACATGTTTCAACTCCACGCCATCGCTCTTGAGGAATTGGCGACGGGCGGGAACATTGTAGAACAGGCTGCGCACCGCGATGGTGGTGCCCACGGGTGCGGCCACTGCTTCCTGGTCCTTTACGCGACTGCCTTCGATCAGCACACGGGTTCCGATCTCGTCGCTCGCCTGTCGGGTCTTCAACTCCACCTGTGCGATGGCCGCGATGCTCGCCAACGCTTCGCCCCGGAAACCTTTGGTGCGGATCGCCGCAAGGTCATCCGCCTGGCGGATCTTGCTCGTGGCATGCCGCTCGAAGCACAGGCGCGCGTCGGTGGGCCCCATGCCAGCGCCATCATCGGTCACCTGTACCAACGTGCGACCGGCATCCTTCACCACCAGTACAATGTGCGTAGCACCACTGTCCACGCTGTTCTCCAGCAACTCCTTCACCACGCTCGCAGGGCGTTGCACCACCTCGCCAGCGGCGATCTGGTTGGCCACGTGGTCGGGAAGAAGACGGATGATGTCGGACATGCGAGGTGCAAAGATGGCTAGCGGGTGCGAGAGGATGAGGTGGCGATCAATACGAGCACGCCTTACCTTTGGACATCATGCGCACACTCGACCGCATAACAGTTGACCCTGAGGTGATGGGAGGCCGTCCCTGCATACGGGGCATGCGGGTCACGGTCAACATCGTTGTGGGATTGGTGGCCGCGAAGCACACCAGGGAGCAGATCCTCACCTGGTACCCCGATCTCCAGGATGAGGACATCACGCAGGCCTTGCAATATGCGGCCTGGCGCACCAACGAGGAGGAAGTGCCCATTTACAGGGCATGAAACTCCTGATCGACGTCTGCCTTTCACACGAACTGGCGGATCTCCTCAAGACGGATACCCTCGAAGTTGTTCACTGGTCGAAGCGCGGGGCCGCGAACGCCAAGGATCGAGACATCCTCGCGTGGGCGGCAGAGAACGGGCATGTCATCGTGAGCGCTGACTTGGACTTTGGTGACCTGTTGGCGATGTCGGATGCGACGTTGCCGAGCGTGATCCTGGTGAGAAGCGATGATCAATCACCACAACGCATCGCACCCCTTGTCCGCGCCGCGTTGGAGCGGTTCGCCGAACAACTCGGCACGGGATGCCTTATCTCCATTGATGATTCCAAGGCACGCATGCGCATGCTGCCCCTGCGCTGACCGGTCTATCGCAGGCTTGCGGTTGGCTGATCGGAGATCAGCGCACCGATCCTGCTTCACCCAAATTCTTTCTAAACCACGAGTCGGATACTCGCGGGAGTGGGGGCGCTAGCGGTTGGTTGATCAGAGATCAGCGGCTTGATCCTGCTTTGGCCGCACTCTTTCTGAACCACGAGTCGGAGACTCGCGGGAGCGGGGATCAGCGCACCGACCCTGCTTTGGCCGCACTCTTTCCGAACCACGAGTCGGAGACTCGCGGGAGCGGGAAGCTATCCGTCGTCGGTTGATCAACGGTCCTACGCCCCATTTTGCTTTACCCACGTTCGTTTTGAAGGATCTACAGGAAGCGAGCCTAAGCAGGTAGCTTCGCATACGATGGCATTAAAGTTCTCACAGCGTGTCGGCATCACTCCATCTGTAAAAAAACTACAGATGGATTCCATCGACGATGATTTGAAGCATGGACTTTGGAACGTGCTCAAGATATTCGTGATTGACCAGATGCCTGTACACAATTTGCGAGGGGAGCGGACCTATGAGATAAATAGATTCGCCAGTCACATATGGCACGATTTGCGAAAACTTCCGGTAGACCAAATCTCACGGGATAGCGAGTACCATGTAGAGAGCAAAATTCGAGAATGGTTTTATGCTGCAGAGTGGTTTGAAGTTTATAACCTCATCGACTTCGTAGCGGGCATGGATGGCTTTGTGAACCTCGGAGTATACATTGAACAAGCCAATGTCGTGCTCTCTCGTGAATTTTCAGCGTGGCGTTTCATCGATGGAAGTCTAGCACCGATATCAAATTCCTCTGAGTTGGACGCCATTTCCCAAGCTCTTGACGCAACGCAGGCGTTCACGGCGCTAGACGGAGCAAACGTTCACCTCACAAAGGCCCTCGCCCTATTCTCCGATCGAGTCGAACCGGATTACGGTAACGCAATAAAAGAATCAATCCAAGCGGTTGAAGCTGTGCTCCGCAAAATCACCGGAGAGACCACCTTGGGTAAAGCATTCGGTGCTCTTGAAGCTAGTGGCCTGAAAATCAACGGTCAGGTGAGGTCTGCTTTTGAAAAGCTTTACGCATGGACTAACAACAAGGACAGCGGAATTCGCCACGCGATTGTTGAGATCCCCAATGAGCCAGATTTTGATGACGCTAAGTTCATGCTCGTAACCTGTAGCGCGTTCGTGAATTTCATCATCGGCAAGGCGAATAAGTCTGGGATTTCGCTTGGCTGATCCCTACGAACGATTTCATGTTCCCCAGATCCGCGAATAACTCAGGATCTCGCGTCCACACGTTCCGATAACCCGCTCGCGTTGTTCAAAAGTGCAGGGTGGCATAGCCTTCGCTCCTAAGGCACCCCGGTAGTTTTGGGAACTCGAATGAATCGCAATATCTCCGTACTCGCCGTGCTCGCCATCGGCGTGCTCACGTTCAGCGGCACCCCGCCGACCGTGCGCACGCTGGGCATCCCTCCCCCCTTCCTTGTCAACGAAACGCCGTGGGCCGATTCCGTCTTCAGCACGCTGTCGCTTGATGAGCGCATCGCGCAGTTGATGATGGTGGCCGCGTACAGCAACAAGGACGCGAAGCACGAGCAGGCCATCGAGCAGATGGTGCGCGAGAAGAACATCGGCGGGCTCATCTTCTTCCAGGGCGGTCCGCAGCGCCAGGCGAAACTGACGAACCGCTACCAGGCCGCGGCCAAAACGCCCTTATTGCTGGGCATGGACCTCGAGTGGGGCCTTGCCATGCGATTGGACAGCACCATCCGCTTCCCGCGCCAGATGACACTCGGCGCGTTGCAGGACGATGCGCTGATCGAGGAGATGGGCGAAGAGATCGCGCGGCAGATGACGCGGCTCGGCGTGCAGGTGAGTTTCAGCCCGGTGGTCGATGTGAACAACAACCCGGCGAACCCCGTGATCAACGACCGCAGCTTCGGCGAGGACCGGGAGAACGTGGCGCGCAAAGGCATCGCGTACATGCGCGGCCTGCAGGAAGGCGGCGTGATCGCCACGGCGAAACACTTCCCCGGTCATGGCGACACGGATACCGATTCGCACCTCGCACTGCCGGTGATCGCGCACAGCCGCACGCGCCTCGATTCGCTGGAGCTCTATCCTTTCCAACGACTGGTCGAGGAAGGCCTCGCCGCCGTGATGGTGGCGCACCTCGAAGTGCCGTCGCTCGACAGCACCAAAGGACAACCCAGCACCTTGAGCCATCCCATCGTGACCGATCTGCTGGAGAAGGAACTCGGTTTCCGTGGGCTGGTCTTCACCGATGCGCTGAACATGAAGGGCGTGGCCAACGCCGATACACCCGGCGCGATCGAACTGCGCGCACTGCTCGCCGGCAACGATGTTCTGTTGTTCCCACAGGACCCGGCCAAGGCGATCGAGCGCATCCGCAGCGCGGTGGAAAGCGGCGAGATGGACCGTGCGGTGATCGACCACAAGTGCTTGAAGGTGCTGCGTGCCAAGGAATGGGCCGGCCTGCGGCACATCAAACCGGTGAAGACCGAAGGCCTGTACGAGGACCTGAACACCAAACAGAGCGAACTGCTGCGTCGCCGTTTGTACGCTGGTGCGATCACCGTGCTGCGCGACCAGGATGGCACATTGCCGCTGGCCCAACTCGACCCGGCCCATGGTGGCCGCATCGCCTCGCTGGTGATCGGCGACAGCATCGGCAATGCCTTCCAACGCGGCCTCCAGCGCTATGCCGACGTGAAGACCTTCCGCTGCGACAAGGCCCTGAAGCGCGACAGCCTCATCGCGTTGCTGCACAAACTCGAAGACTTCGACCATGTGATCGTCTCGGTACACAACACCACGTGGCGGGTGAACAAGGAGTTCGGCATTCCTGAAACGGCGTTGGACATCGTGCGCGAGATCGCAGCGAAACAGCCCACCGTGCTGGCGCTCTTCGCGAATCCGTACCGCCTCACGCAGGCCTATGGCGCGCAGAACCTTGCTGCGGTCGTCGTCGCGTACGAAGAGACCGAGGAGACAGAGGACCTCGTTGCCCAAGCGATCTTCGGCGGCATTGGAACGAACGGGCGTTTGCCGATCACCGCTTCCTCCTACTTCGCCCTTGGCGATGGCATGGTGCGCCAGCCGATCGGCCGCTTCTCCTACACCCTGCCCGAAGCGCTCGGCATGCGCAGTATCGACCTGAAAATGATCGACGACATCGTGGCCAGCGGCATCAAGGCGCAGGCGTACCCCGGTTGCGAAGTGTTCGTGTCGGTGGATGGGCAGGTGATCATGAACAAGGCATACGGTCACCCGACCTACGAGAAAGGCCGCCGCACACGCCCCGATGACCTGTACGACCTGGCCTCCATTACCAAGGTGGCCAGCACCACGCTCGCGCTCATGCGCCTCGTGGACGAGAAGTGCCTCGACCTGGACAAGCCGCTGGGCTTCTACCTGCCCGAGCTGGAGGACCGGCACACGGCGCACGCGAAGATGAATTTGCGCGACATCCTCACGCACCAGGCGGGGCTCAAGCCTTTCGTTCCCTTCTATGCCAAGCTGCTGAAGGATGGCAAGTTCAAACCGGGCGTGGTGAGCGACAGCGCCACGGAAACGCACAGCGTGCGCATCGCCGAAGGCCTCTACCTGCGGAACGATCTCCGCGACAGTCTGCTCACCTGGTTGCTGGACACGCCGCTGAACGCACGCGGCGAATACGTCTACAGCGACATGGGCTACTACCTGCTGCAGGAAGTGATCGAACGGCTCACCCAGCAGCCGTTGGACCAGTACGTAAGCCGCATCTTCTACCGCCCGCTCGGTGCGAACACGTTGGGCTACAAACCCTTCGAGCGCTTCCCGAAAGAGCGCATCGCACCGACGGAGTACGATGTGGCCTTCCGCCAACGGCAGGTATGGGGCGATGTACACGATCCGGGCGCTGCGATGAAAGGTGGCGTGGCTGGCCATGCCGGGCTCTTCGGCGACGCGAACGACCTCGCCATGCTGATGCAATTGCTGGTGAACAAGGGTACCTATGGTGGTGAGCGTTACCTGAGCGAAGCCGTCGTGAAGGAGTTCACCAAGTGCCAGTTCTGCGCACCCAATGGCACCGGGAATCGGCGCGGCCTTGGGTGGGATAAACCCGTGCAAGGCGGTGGAGGCCCCACCTGCGAATGCGTGAGCTATGCTAGCTTCGGGCATACCGGCTTCACGGGCACCATGGCTTGGGCCGATCCGGAGAGCAAGGTGGTCTACGTTTTCCTGAGCAACCGCGTCTACCCCAACGCGAACACCAACAAGTTGCTCGAAATGGGCATCCGCACGAAGGTGCAGGAGGTGATCAGCAGCGCGGTCGCGGCGCGGATCCGGGCGTCACGCGCCGAGGTCGTCTCGCCGCTGCGCTAGTTGGTCGCCATAACCCTCTTTGCTGTAAGTTGCGCGGCCCGAAGCATGGCCGTGCGCCTCTGTGGCACGGCTATACAACCCAGCACGACCTCGAACCATGAAGACCGCGATCCTCATGTTGGCCGGGCTGCTCGCCATGAACATGGCCAGCGCACAAGGCTCCCATACCATCGCCGAGCCGTTCATCACGGTCTGCGACGGTGCTTTCCTGGACAGCGGCGGCGAGGGTGCCGTCGGCTACCAGGACAATGAGGACTTCACGTCCACCATTTGTCCGGACGGTGGGCCCGCGATCTCCCTTGAGTTCATCACCTTCACGCTGAGCACCGCAGGTACCGATCCCACAGACCAGCTGACGATCTATGATGGGCCTGATACTTCCTCGCCCCTGATCGGTGTGTGGAGCGGTACGAATTCACCCGGCATCATCTCCGCCAGTTTCGCGAACACCTCGGGATGCCTCACCCTGGTGTTCACCAGCAATGAGAGTGGCCAGGGCGTTTTTGCTGCCATCCTCACGTGTTTCCAGCCTTGCGAGCCACCGACCCCCGTGGCGACGATGGGCGGAACGATCCCAGCGCTCATTTGCCAGGGGGAAGTACTGAACTTCGACGCCAGTGCCTCCTTCGCAGCTCCCGGGTTCAACGTGGTCGGCTACGAATGGGACTTCGACGACGGCACCTTGGACAGCACCAGCGGACCCATCACCTCACACTCCTTTCCCATCCCCGGTGAATACCTGGTACAGGTGACCTTGACCGATGATAACGATTGCGAAAGCACCAGCTTGGTGGACCTCCAGATCCGGGTAAGTACCACGCCGTCTTTTGAGGGCACGATGGGTGATACCACGATCTGCCTCGGAGCCAGCCTGGATCTGATCGCTGTGGCGACCGCGGTCCCATGGAGCGGGTTACCCGAGGTGAACTATGGTGCTGGTATCTACCTGCCGGACGAAAATGGCGTCCCCTTCGAAAGCACGCTGACCGTCGAAGGTTTCCCACCCGGATCGACGCTCACCACGACCAACGATCTCCCTTCCGTTTGTGCCAGCATGGAGCACTCTTACATGGGTGACCTTGTGATCTTCCTTACCTGCCCGAACGGCCAGTCCGTCACCTTCCACCAACAAGGTGGTGGAGGAACGTACATCGGTGATGCCGAGGATGGAGAAACCGTTCCTCCAACGCCCGGTGCATGCTGGGATTACTGTTGGAGCCCGACCGCAACGAATGGCACCTGGATCGACAACCTGGGCACAAGTCCCCTCCCTTCCGGCACCTATGAAAGTGTACAGCCCATGGGCCAGTTGGTCGGCTGCCCATTGAATGGTGTCTGGACCTTCACCGTAGTAGACCTCTTTTTTATCGACGATGGCTTCCTGTGTTCGTGGGAGCTGCATTTCAACCCCGTGCTTCTTGGCGACAGTAGCGGGTTCACCCCCATCCTTGGCATCAATTCACCCGACTCAGCCTATTGGTCTGGTCCGGGGTTCATTCCAGACCCAGGTAACCCGCTAAGCGGCTTCGTCACACCCTCTGGTCCCGGTTCGAACGAGTACACCTTCCATGTCACGGACAACTTCGGATGCACCTACGACACGACGATCACGGTGCAGATCCCCGATCTTCAGTTGTCCGCGATCACTGGTCCTGCGACGGTCCCGGCAGCGACAGAAGCGACATTCATCGCTGCGCCCTTTCTTGCAGCGGCTGACTCCATCGTTTGGGAACCGCTCCCCAGCGGCTGGTCATGGATCGACCCCACCCATACTGACTACGAGGCCTTGCTGCTCGCACATGAGCAACTGGGATCTGACAGCATCTGCGCTACGGCCTACGGGGATGGATGCATGGGCACCAGGGTCTGCCTTGCGGTAGAGATCGTCACTGGTGTTCCAGACGTGGATGAGCCTGATCAGAGCGGCGTACATGTCTTCCCCAATCCGACACATGGGGTCATCACGGTTCAGCGTACGTTGCGGTCTGAGCCATGGACTCTCCAGATCGTTGATGAACTTGGCCAGACCGTTCGTCTGCTCCAACTGGTCGGCGAAACTGCAGTGATCGACCTTACGGACCTGGCATCAGGAACATACTGGTTGACCTGGTCGACAAAAGCTGGATCGGACCGGAGATCGTTCGTGATCGAACGGTAGATCCGCGATCAAATCAACGGAACGATGGCATGTTCCGCTCACTAGATCCGGAACACCCGGTCATTGATCATCCGATGATCCCCCGCCGTACGAACACGGCCTTGATCATGCGGTCGTTCTTCCCTGCATAAAGTTGGCGGTTCGTGGTGATCATCACATGCGCCGCATCGGTGAAGGTGCTGGTGCGCGTGAGCAGTTCGTGGTGCGCGATCACCAACCTCTCGGCGCGCTCCCGTCCCAGCTTCTTGCGCAATTCCCAGAGACAAGCGCTCCAGATCTCACCATCGTCGTGTACCTCGTCGACCATGTCGCGTGGGTACTTCTTCTTGCGATCGAGGCGACGCAGGCAGGGTGGGTTCCCCCCAGCCTCGATCGTGTCCCAATTGAAAATGGTATCGCGCATTCGCTTGGGCTTGCGTGCATAGAAGAAACTCGCGGCGAAGAAATCGCCGAACCCCTCGCCCATCGACGCGCTCTCATCACCGTAGCCCCAGCCGGGGACCTGCGCGTCCTGGATGGCGTGGCCGTACTCGTGCAAGATCACTTCAGCGTCCTCCGCGTCGTCGATGCCGCCGGTTCCGAAGGTGAGCGAGCGTGAATCAGGGCTGTACCACGAATTGTCCTCCCTGGTGCCATCGATGTCCACCTCGATGGGCTTCTTGAACAGCGTTGTGAAACCCAGGCTGATGAGGTGCCGCGCCGCGCGATCGATGTGGTAGTAGACCATCACCTCCTTGAAAGCCCGGTCCGCGCGTGTGAAGCGGAAGTCGCCGTCGGTACGCTTCACTCGGTTCTTCGTGCCCCTGGTGCTCACATGGGGCCCATCGAGATAGCCGGTGGACTTGAGGCCGGGCAGATCCACCTCGCGGTACGCATTGGCGGGCAGCACCTTCGTCGGGTCCAGCGTGATGTCATTGAGTTGTGCCACTGGTGTGGGGTCGAACACCCGGCCGCGCGCGGTCTTGATCATATTGCGCTTCTCCAGCACGGTACCCGTATGCGCATCGAGATAGATGCGCCATTCGCCGAGCGGTGAGGTGGTCGCCAGCAACACCTTCCACACCGATACCGGCACACCCTCATGCGGCCAGTAGACCTGTTCCATCAACAGGATCTCCTTGGTCCTGCCCTGCACCGATGCCTTCGCCTTACGTTCCGCAGTGAGCCGGCTGATCAGTTTCGCTTTCGACTTCTCCTTCAGGGCCGCCTTGGCCACTTCCAACACCGGCACCAGGTCGTTCTGCACGTTGAACACCTTGCCGGTCTTGTTCACGTCGACGCGGATCCACGCGCCGCTGATCGACTTGCGCTTGTGGTACTGCTGGAAAAGCACGTGCCTGCCCAGGATGCTCTCCTTGACCTTGTCGAACTTCAGGTCCTTCAGGGAGGGATCGATGCCGAGATCGCTGGCGAAGCGCTTGAGGAAGGCTTCCGCCGTGCGCCGCGGATCCCGCTTGGCGATCCGTTCATCGATCTTGTAAATGCGCTGTGCCGTTCCGTAACGTTCGCTGCGGTGGACCTTCGCCTTGAGGCCCTTGATCTTGTCGTCGGGTTTCATCGGTGTGGGACTTGGGTCGAAATTGGCGTGTACCCCATCCTCCCACAATACCCGATCCACGGTAATTCCAGCGGATATCGGTCACGGTGCCGCCGTCGTTCCGCCCGGCAGCAACAAGGCCCTTTGGTCGCGCCCTGCACCATGCACCACCAGCACCAACGGCCACGAAGCCGAAGCCGCGATCATCCGCCGGTGTGAACCCGACGCGTCCACGGTGCCTTGCGCGATGGCACGGCCCAACGGGTCGATGACGATCCATTCGCCTGGACCGGAAGCCCCGCTGAAGGACAGCAACCCTTCGGGATCCAACGACGCGATCAATTGTGCTGGGCGGTCCCATTCCACGGACACGGTGCGGCTCACGCTGCTGGTGCCGTCCAGGTCCACCTGCCGCAAGCGATAGTAACCGAGGCCCGTGATCGGCTCAACGTCATCGAACACATAGTGGCGTTCCACCGTGGAATGAACCGCGCCGCGTACAGTGCCGACGGATGCGAACACCGAAGCGTCCGTGCTGCGCTCGAGCAGGAAGTAGTCGTTGTTCGTCTCGCTTGCCGTGGTCCACTCGCTCCGCACCAGTTGGCCCATCGCCTTCGCATCGAAGGAGATGAGTTCGATGGGTTGCGGGCAATCGAGCGTGGCGATGAACGCGGTGTTGGCCGCGTTGTTCGGCGCGCCGGGCGTTTCGTTGCCGGCCACCACGGCGCTGGTGAAGTTCGCGACGAGCCGGTAATTGCCGCTGTTGAAGTAGATCACACGCCCGGTGTGGTCCAGCGTGCTGATGCGCAACAGGTCCAGGCCACCGGTGTTCATGCTGTTCGCATTGCTGCCGTAGCTGATGCCATGGAAGTAGCGGCCCAACGCATCGCGCGACTGCGCCGCATCGCCCTGGTTGCGGAAACCCAGGTGGTTCCAATTCCCCGCACCCCACGCGCAGTTGAAATAGCCGCTGGTGGTGATGGCGTTCGGCCAGGTCGGGCAGCCCTGGAGCAGCGCGTGGTTCGCGGGCAGGATGTAGCGCTTGTCGGCCGGTGCGGTGTCGCTCGGGTCGTCGGCGGGCAGCAGGGCGTTTAGGTCGGTATTGTTGTAGATGAGGATGATGGATCCCGTGGGGACAGATGCCCACTGCGCCGCGTTGCTGAACCGGATGTGCCCCGCGCTGACGCCGCTACCGGTGAGCGAGGTGCCGAATCCGTTGTAGATGGTGCCGTTGTTGTCGTCGACCTTGATGTTGCGGATATCCACGTTGGTACAGGCCGGACCAACGACCACCAGTTCCACATATTCCTTGGTGAGGCTTGGACCGTTGCTCAGTTCGTTCACGATCAAGCCGGTGCCCGGCGGTGCGAAAGGGATGGTGATCTGCACATCGTCCACCGCGATGGAGGGATCGGCACCTGAGCCATCGTTGTTGTTCACCCAGCGGAAGCCGATGCGCACATTGGCGTTGTTGTTCGCCGAAGCGGGTAGTGCAATGGAATAGGCCGTCCATGTCCCCTGTCCAGCGCACACCACCGTCTTGGGCATGTCCGCGAGTTGCGCCCACACCGCACCGTCGTAGTACCACAGCGTCGCATTGTCGTTCGCACCCTGGCCACCCTCCATGTAGTTGAAGGTGAGTGTCATGCCCGCGATGCCCGTGAGATTGATCACCGGTGACTCCGCGCGCTGGTCCGTCAAGGCCGAGTTGCACGAGCAGCAGACGAAACACAAGGCCGGCGGACAGCCCGCATCGTAGGCGGCACCGCAATCACCCGTTGGGCAGAAGATGCAGCCGTTCGGTGAAACACAGGCGATGTCGTTGCCCACATGCAGTGTCTCGTTGTTGCCACAACCCACACCGCACGAACCCACCACGCCGCCGTTCTCCTGGCAGCTGATGAACCAACGGTTGGCGCATGCGCCGTTGGCACCGGTGTTCGTCACTGTCCAGGCGCCATTTGGCCCGGCGTAGGCGGTGGCGTAGCAGCCCCCCGCACAGGTGTTCTCGAACTCCTCACCCCACACCGCTTGCTGCCCGCGAGCGAACGCGGAGGAGATGAACAACGCAGCGAAGAACAGTGGGCGGAGCATGGCTTCTGTGAAAGATAAGACGCATGGGCGGGGCCGTGGCGGCTTCCTTTACCTTCACGTTCCATGGAAAAACGCTCGATCGTTCCCGTGCAGATCCGCTTCAACGATGTGGACATGGCGCGCCACGTGCACAATGCGGTCTACCTCAACTGGTTCGAACTGGCCCGCATGGCCTTACTGCGCCGCTTCATCGCGACCGACCACGACTGGCGTACCCAAGGGCTGATCCTGGCCCGCAACGAAGTGGACTATCGCCTGCCCGTTCACCTGAACGATGTCGTTGAAGCCGCCGCGTGGTGCAGCGCCATCGGCACCAAGAGCTTCGACCTGCGGTACAGCGTGACACGCGCAGGCGAGCGACCGGGCCTCTGCGCCGAAGGCCGCAGCGTGATGGTGTGCTACGACTACAAGGCGGAACGCTCCGTCGAACTGCCTGCAGCCTGGCGCGCGGCGCTTGAACAATTCATGGTCCCGTGAAGAAGTACCTGCTTCTCCTCCCCTTCGCTGCGCTGCTCTCCTGTTCGCCGCAAGAACTGCAGAACGTATTGGGCTCCATTCCGGCGACCAATCCGTTGAGCAACGATGAAGTGATCTCCGGGTTGAAGGAAGCCTTGCGCGTAGGAACGGAACGCAGCGTGGCCAGCGCAGGCGCCACCGATGGGTTCTGGAAGGATGCACGCATCAAGATCCCATTCCCACCAGAGGCGATCAAGGTGAAGAACACCTTGCTGGACCTGGGCATTCGCCAGCCCGTGGAGGACTTCGAACATACATTGAACCTCGCCGCCGAGCAGGCCGCAAAGGAAGCCGTACCGGTGTTCGTGGACGCGATCACGAGCATGAGCATCCAGGACGGTTTCACCATTCTGCGTGGTGGCGAGAACGCCGCGACGAACTTCCTGCGCGAGAGAACCGCTACCGCGTTGCGCGCCCGCTTCACACCGGTGGTGGAGAAAGCGACGGCCCAAGTGGCGCTCACGAACTACTGGAAGCCCTTGGCCAATGCCTACAACACCGCCTCGCTGCTCACGGGGGGCAAAGCGGTGGAGCCCGACCTGAACGCCTACGTCACCACCAAGGCCATGGACGGCCTGTTCCTGTTGCTCGCAGAGGAAGAGAAGAAGATCCGCGTGGATCCCATGGCGCGCACCACCGACCTGTTGCGGCGCGTGTTCGCACAACCGTGAACGGAGTTGCCCGTGCCGCTTACATTGGCTCCCCGCAGGCGGAACGGTTCCGCCGCAGGTCCTACACGAACGATCGCATGAGCCTTTTCCGAAGCACCACCTACACCGACCCTGTGGTGAACGCGAACGCCACGGAGTTCGAAGTGAACAACTGGATCATCTCCGACTTCGTGTTGAAAGAGCTTGTGCCCGTGGTAGGCGTTCGTCCGTTCCCCTTGAGCGAACTGATGTTGATGGCTGGGACGGTGTGTCGTTTCCGCCCGGCGATCATCCTCGATTGGGGCACGCACATCGGCGTATCGGCCCGGGTGTTCCGCGAAACGGTGCGCGCCTTCGGCATTCCCTGCGCCATCCACTCCATCGACCTGCCTGATGATGTGGAGCATGGCGAGCACCCCAAGAACGACCGCGGCCGCCTTGTGCGCGGTATGAAGGAGGTGACGCTGCATCAAGGCGATGGTGTGACGCGCGGCCTGGAACTCTGCGAACAACTTCCACGTGACAGCCGGGCCTTGTTCTATGTCGATGGCGATCACAGCCATGCGAGCGTTACACGTGAACTGAGCGCGATCCTGGCACAACGGCCGGACAGCATCGTGCTGCTGCACGACACGTTCTATCAATCGCCCGATTCCGGATACAACGTCGGTCCGCACGAGGCCATCGCCGAAGTGCTTGCCGCACAACCCCGCGGTTACAAGCGGATAAGCACCAACACCGGCCTGCCGGGCATGACACTGATACACCCCGACCACAACGCGACCACGCTTCAACCCTGATCGATCTTCCTCCATGAACCCGATCACCCTCACCGAACCCGGCACCGAGATCCCGCCCAGCGAACTGATCCTGAACCCCGACGGGTCCATCTATCACATCGCGTTGCGGCCCGAGCAACTCGGCGACCTCGTGCTGATCGTGGGCGACCAGGGCCGCGTGGAACTTATCAGCCGGCACTTCCAGAGCATCGAGCACAAAGCGGCGAACCGCGAGTTCGTGGCGCACACGGGGGTGTACAACGGCCTGCGCATCACCGCGCTCAGCACAGGCATCGGCACCGACAACATCGACATCGTGCTGAACGAGTTGGACGCGCTGGCCAACATCGACCTGGAGAAACGTACGCCGCGCGCCACGCCACGCTCGTTGCGCATCATCCGCCTGGGCACCTGCGGCGCCTTGCAGGAGGACATCCCCGTGGACACCCGCATCGTGAGCGCGTTCGGCGTGGGCATGGACAATGTGCTGCATTACTACGCCTACGAGAACACCGGCGCCGAGAACCGCCTGCTGAACGATCTGCTCGCCCAAAGCGAATGGCCCGACAACCTGCCCCTGCCCTACGTGGCGAAAGGCGACCAGCCGCTCATCGACCTGCTGGGCCACCAGAACGTGGTGGGTATCACCCTCACCGCCGGTGGCTTCTACGGCCCGCAAGGTCGGCAGCTACGTGCGCTGCCCAGCGTGGATGGCCTGAACGAACGCCTGAGCGCCGTGACCTTCGAGGACCTGCGCGTGACCAACTACGAGATGGAGACCAGCGCGCTCTACGGCCTCGGTGGCCTGCTGGGACACCGCGTATGCACCGTGTGTACCGTGGTCGCCAACCGCCTGCGCAAGGAGTACAGCAAGGACCACCACGGCGCCATCGACCGCATGATCGCGGAAGTGCTCGAGCGCGTGGCTGGGTAGCAGGAGCTGCTGAAGGTCAGCGCACGGTAGCGGCTACTCCAACTCCAGCGCTGCCGCCAGGTTGTCCATCAGCTGCACGTTCACCGGCGCAGCGCCGGTGGCCGAGGCCGTGGTGAGCAGATCGATACCGGTGAAGAGCTCATCCACCTGGAAGTGCAGGTGCTTGGCCGACGTGAACCCGGCGAACACGCTGTGCCCGAAATGGAAGGTGAGCGAGCGGCGCAAAGCATCGGTGCCACAGCGGTAGCTGAACACGGGGTCATCGGCATCCACCACGCCGGTGGCATCATCGTCAACACGGCCGCGCACCACGAGGAAGAAGTAGCCGTTGGCGGTGCCGGGTCCCCAGTGCATGGTGGTATCGTTCAGCGGCGCAGCGGCGGTGGCCGGGTCGGCATGGTTCACGGTGGAGTTAAGGCCCAGGCTCAGGTGCAGGCTGTCCAATGTCCGTGGCGTGAGTGTGCCCAGCACCACGGTGCCTTCGGACTCGGCGCTGAGCAACAACCGCTGGTTCTCGAAGTCGTGGATGTCGCCATCGAGGTTCTCGAACACGAGGTCGCTCACGAAATACCGCAGGGTATCGAACACCACCGCATGGCCGAACGCATCGGTGTAGGTTTCGCCCAGCTCGAAGTCGGGCCCTCCCCAATGGAAGCCATAGCTCAACGCCACCTGGCCTGTTGCGGCTGGCGGGGCATCCTCATCGGCGTCCTTCTTGCAGGCGCCCAGGGCGGCGGCCATGGCCGCCAGTACGATCAAGTTGCTCGTCGTGGCGTGTCGCTTCGCGGTGCGGTGCATGTGCTGTACGGTGTTGTGGGTACGAATTTAGAACCTGATATGCCTTGAACGCGGAAGCCCCATGCCTGTAGGGCGCCGGGCGGCTGAACTTTTCAACCGGCTGTATCCATTCGGCCCGACCCGGATTAGCTTCGAAGGGTATTCGCACCCACCATCACCCATGCGTGATCAGCGAAGAACCACGGCGTGTGTATGCGGCACCGATCAGGCGGCCCACGAACGCACCGTATACCCTGTCAGGTTCCTTCCCTGGACTCGACAATGGATCGGACCGTTTCACAAACCCTTATTCCCTTGATCATGGAACAGACCACCGAACGATCGCCTCGACGGAATTTCCTCGGCTTGCTAACCGGCAGTGCGGCACTTGTAGGGCTTGCGGCCCTTGCAGCGCCCCTGCGGCTGGCGGCGCAAGCAAAAGGCGGCGGAAGCAGCCCCAAGCCCACGGGCACCAAGAGCGACGCCGACCTCTGGTTCGACAAGATCAAGGGCACACACCGCGTGGTGTACGATGCCACAAGGCCGCATGAGATCATGCCCTTCGTATGGCCCAAGGTGTTCCTGCTCACCAACGAGAGCACGGGCACGCCGGCCACTGATTGTGGCGTGGTGGTGGTGCTGCGGCATGATGCGATCTGCTATGCCTTCCAGGACGAGATGTGGGCGAAGTACGGCTTCGCTGAAGTGTTCAAGGCCCAGGACCATGGCGGCGCCTTCCAGGCGGCTGACGCGGCCACGGCCACCAAGACCCGCAACCCGTTCTGGAACACCAAGCCCGGCGATTTCAAGGTACCCGGTATCGGTGCCGTGGACATCGGTATCAAGGACCTCATGGCCAGTGGCGTGATGTTCTGCGTCTGTCAGGCAGCCATGTCGGTGTATTCCGCAGCGATCGGCGGCAAGATGGGTGTGGATCCGGCCGTGGTCCTGAAGGAGTGGACGGACAACCTGATACCCGGCATACAACCGGTCCCCTCCGGTGTGTGGGCCTTGGGCCGCGCGCAGGAGCATAAGTGCGCCTACGTGTTCGCCGGCTAGGTCAAGATCGATGAACAGGCCCCACCAAGCGCGGCTGCGGGGGTGCGGCATCGCTGCCATAAACCGGCCGCGCTTGGTGGGGCGTTCATTCATGCAAATGATCATACCATGAAAAGATCCATTCTGCTCGCTGCGATCCTGCTGATCGCCGTCGGTTCTGCCCGGGCGCAGAAGGC
>JBDTNF010000077.1:0-7472 GCA_039933875.1 Flavobacteriales bacterium
CGATCGCCTGGCTGCTGCTCGCGTTCGGTTCAAGGTCATCAGCGAATGCCGGTGGCGTCACCGTGTAGCTGAACCTGTATGAGACACCACATACGGACGGGTTAAGGAACTCCAGGTAGTACACCTGTTCTGTTCCTGCGCATGTACGCTTGAGGATTTGTGTATTGGGAATACCATTGGCCCCGATGCCCACTTTCCAGGTCACCAGGACGTTCGTGATGTTGTCGCGCAAGCGCACTTGGATGGAATCGGTGGTGCTGGCGATCCCGTGTTCGGCGCTCACCGTCACGTTCAGCACACCATCGGTCGCAGCTTGCAGGCGGAAGTAGTCGACGCTGCTTTCGTTAAAGGCCAGGCGGCCGTCATAATTGGTGGAGTCGGCAGCTACCACCGCTGCCGCGGTGGTGTTGTTGGGCTCCGCATCGCCGGCGAACACTGGCGGCGTTACCGAGTAACTGAAGCGGTATGACACCCCGCACACAGTGGGGTTGAAGGGTTCCAGGAAATACACCAGTTGAGTGCCGGTACACGTGTGGCTGAAGGTCTGTGGCACTGACGTCCCGTTGGCACCGACGTTCACCGTCCAGGTCTCGATGATATTCGTGATGGCATCGCGCAGGTAGAGCGTCATGGTGCCTGCCCCCGGTCCGGCGTTCTCGGCTTGAATGGTCACGTTCAACACGCCATCATTGGGTGCTAGCAGTCGGAAGTAGTCGAAGTTGTTGTCGTAGTTGAAACTCACCCGGCCATCGTAGTCCACTCCACTCGTGGCGTTGATCGCTTGTGTGCTGCTCTGGTTCGGTTCCAGGTCATCAGCGAATGCCGGTGGTGTAACCGAGTAGCTGAAGCGGTAGGATACACCGCATACGTTGGGATCGTCAGCCTCCAAATAGTACACCTGCTCTGTGCCCGTACACCGGTGCACGAAGGTGTTGGAAATTGGAACCCCGTTGGCACCGACGTTCACCGTCCAGGTCTCGATGATGTTGGTGGGAGCGTCGCGCAGGTACAAGGTCATGGTACCGGCGCTCGCACTGGCGCTCTCCGCATGTATGGTCACGCTCATCACGCCATCGGTGGGCGCTTGCAGGCGGAAATAGTCCGTGTTATTGTCGTAGTTGAACTCCACCCGACCATCGTAGTTGGTGTTGGCGTTGGCGACGATCGCCTGGCTGCTGCTCGCGTTCGGTTCAAGGTCATCAGCGAATGCCGGTGGCGTCACCGTGTAGCTGAACCTGTATGAGACACCACATACGGACGGGTTAAGGAACTCCAGGTAGTACACCTGTTCTGTTCCTGCGCATGTACGCTTGAGGATTTGTGTATTGGGAATACCATTGGCCCCGATGCCCACTTTCCAGGTCACCAGAACGTTCGTGATGTAGTCGCGCAAGCGCACTTGGATGGAATCAGTGGTGCTCGCGATGGCGTATTCCGCGCTCACCGTCACGTTCAGCACACCATCGGTTGCAGCCTGAAGGCGGAAGTAGTCGGCGCTGCTTTCGTTAAAGGCCAGGTGGCCGTCGTTATTGATTGAATCGGCAGCTACAACCGCTTGCCCGGAGGAGTTGTTCGGCTCGGCATCGATGGCGAATACAGCTGGCGTTAGGGTGTACTTCATCTTGTAGGAAGTGCCGCACGTTGCGGTGGATAAGCGCAGGTCGTAGTTGGTACCGCCGCTCTGGCACGGCAGGCTCACCACGGTGGTTGTTGCCACCCCGTTGGTTCCTATGGGTACGTTCCAGGTCTGAAGTGGTGTTCCAGCCGCGTTGAGGAATACCAATTGGATCGTTCCGGGAGTAGCGCCAGTGTGCTCGGCTTGCACCTCGATGTTCACCTTGCCATCGGACGAAGGCACGATGCGGTAGATGTCGTATGTGCTCTCCGCGTCGAAGGCGAGATGACCTTCCGTGTAGGTGTCGTGCGTCAGTGGTGTGCCCGGCTGGCTATTGTTGGGCTCTGTATCGGCCGCGAAGAGTGGCGGCGTGACGGTGTATTTGAAACGGTAGGAGGTGCCACAGACCGCCGAGTTGATCCGGATGTAGTACGCACTGATCGTGCTGCGACAGGTGATACTCACAGCGCTGGACACTGGTGTTCCGTTCGCGCCAACAGCAACGCTCCAGGTCTGCTGCACTGTGCCCACCGAATTGAGCAGCGCCACGGCCATCGTGCTGGGCACTGCACCCGCGTGTTCGGCTTGGGTCTCAATGTTCAGCACGCCATTGGTCGGGAGGCTGATGCTGTAGTAGTCGTAGGTGCTCTCGAGATCGAAGTTGTTGCGGCCATCGCGGTCGGTGTTATATGCCACTGGTGTAGCGCTGGCCCCGATCGCGTCGTTGGGTTCGGGATCGTTGCCGAATACCGGGGGAAGGATGGTGTAGGAGAAGGCGTAGTGCGTGCAAACCGTGGTGCTCGGATTGTCCACCGCGATACGGTACGATGTAATGCCCCTGCACGGGAGCAGAAATTCTCCGGTGAGCACAGCATTGTTCGCGCCAGCAGGCAGGGCGAATGTGCCCAGCGTACTGCCACCGGGGTTTAGTACCCGGAAGGTCACGTTCAAGGCGGTGGGTCCGGAGTTGGAGAGACACGCCAACACCTTCAACACGCCCTGGCCGGTGGTGGTGAAGCCAAAGTAGTCCGAGGTGTTGTCCGTAGTGACGCAAACGCCCATGTCACCGCTTATCGGTGTGCCATCGGTGATCGGGTTCGAAGTGCTGACGCCGTTGTTCGGTTCCGTCTCCGCCACTAAGGCGGTTGCACAACCGAGAACGACCGGCTCATCGCCTTCGAACTTGACCAGGAAGGCATCCCAAGTACCACCGGCAAAGGTGTTCTGGTGACCTCCCGAAGCGATGACCGTCGACGAACCTGTCCATCCGGCCATGTACACGTTGTTTTCCCCATCGGTCGCACACGCATTCCCTTGATCGTCAAAGGCACCTCCGGATCCGTAGTAGGTGCCCCATTTCCGTGTTCCATCGCTGTTGAATTTCACGAGGTACCCATCCCAGCCTCCTGCGTACGTGTCCTGGAATCCGTTGGAACTGATGCCGGTTGGCGAAGCCGTAGTGCCCGTCAGGTACACGTTGTTATTGCCATCCGTTGCACAGTCGCGCCCGCTTTCTGCGCTCCCACCGCCATAGTATGTGGCCCACAAGCGAACGCCACTGGTATTGAACTTGACCAGGTAGGCATCCTCGCCACCCGAGCGTGTATTCTGGTGCCCTCCTGATGCAATACCGCTATCTGACTGTGTAGTACCCGCCATGTAGACGTTGCCAACTCCATCAACTGCACAACTTACTGCGCCGTCGAAGTCGGTACCGCCATAGTAGGTTCCCCACTCCCGCACACCGCTGGCATTGAATTTCACAAGGAACGCGTCTCCGTAGCCAACGCCTACCAACGTGTTCTGGTGCCCACCTGAGGCAATAGCAGTCGAAGAGTTAGTGGTTCCGGACAGATAGACAGCTCCATTGGCATCGACGGCACAATCCGTGAATGACTCCGTCTGTGGGCCCCCGTAGTAGGTGGCCCACAGACGCGTGCCGGTGGGACTGAACTTGACGAGGAAAGCGTCATGCACAAGATTACCAATACCACCGAACACGTTCTGGTGGCCACCGGATGCTATACCGCTACTGCTTGATGTGGTACCGGAGACATATACGTTCCCCGTCGCGTCGACTGCGCAATGCGCGTCGGTATCGGTTTCTGAGCCCCCATAGTAGGTGCCCCATAGCCGTGTGCCTGTGGCATCGAACTTCACGAGGAACACATCGAAGTTCTCGGTTCCTGCGTGGGCCGTCTGATGCGCGTCTGCGGTCGCGATGCCTGCACTAGACTTCGTCTCCCCCGAGAGGTACACGTTATTGCTTCCGTCAACCCAACAGTCAACTCCAAATTCTGTTTCCTGACCACCGTAGTAAGTCCCCCACAGCCTTATTCCAGAGGGATCGAATTTCGCGAGGAAGGCATCGGATGATCCTGCCGAACTGTTCTGGTGGCCGCCGGATGCAATTGCATCTGCCGAGTACGCATAGCCAGCCAGATAAACGTTCCCACTTCCATCGACCGCGCAGTCCAAGGCTTGGTCTAAAGACGACCCACCGTAGTAGGTCCCCCAGATCCGTGCTGGGTCGATGGTCAGGGTTCGGCTGCGGTCGTAATTCTCTAACGCGAAGCGCAGCATATTCCCTTCCAACAGGAACCTCGTCTGCACCTCCTTCCCATCCTGAAAGCTCACCGGACGCTCTTCCGTGAAGCGCCCCATACGGTTGCCATGGATCAAGTTGCCCTCGTCATCAACGGAGAGTTCTTCGTGATCCTTAAAGCGCATGCGGATCTGGTTGGGATCAGCACCGGGGCGAACCACGAAGTCGTACTTCATTCCCTTCTCCGTGGTGTACACCACCCAATCAATGCCGGGATAGATCTCGTGATAGGTCACCTTGCTGTAGGTGTGTACATCCAGCGCATCATGATTGTAGTAATGGGTGTAGTCGCTGCTGCGACCTTCTGTGGTGATCCGCGCATTCGCGTCAGCGCCATCGAGCATCATATCCATGCGATAGGTCTCCAGGCGCACCTGTTCGCGCATGGCATCCAACTGCTTTTGCTTCTTCATGTCCTGCCGCGCATCGGCCGCCAGTTCGGCATACCCATCCGGGTAATGCATCCGGCTGAACTGGTAGGCGATCCCGTTCTCCAGCAGGAAGAGTTGCGTGTTGCCCTGGCTTAGGCGGTAGCGCACGAACGGCGCAGCATCCCCATCGGTGGTGCGTACCTGTCCCTTGTTCTCCTCGAAGCCCACTTGGGCGGCCGAGGAATTGGCAACGGCCGCAGGAAGCACCGCCGGGGTGGCTGCCCGGCTGAAGGTGGCCAATGACAGGAATGTGAGTAAGGTTAGGGTTCTCATCGGGGAAGGGTATTCGCGGCTTTGTGGGGAATGGGTATGTATAAGCATAGACACATCGGGGACCATGGGCATATGTGAACGATCGGTCCCGCATCTATCCGTTCCGCAAGGAAGGGAACCCGCTTTTCCTCGGTCATGGCGTTGATGAAGAGGCGGCGTCCTCAACTGGTTTGCTGATCCCTATCGGAAAAGGGAACCCCCGCGCCGAGTATTCGGTGCGGGGGTTCTTTCTGTGTCTCGGGGCACAAGGCCCGGTCTGTTGCTAAGGTTGTATGACCAATCGCTCCATGTATTGTGCATGGCCTGCGGTGATGTTCACCATGTACATTCCCGTGGCGACCTAACCCTACTGCAAGCGCAGCGCTGGTCGTTACAGACGTGCCGCCAAGTTGGCCATGAATACATGCACCGATGTGGACAATGGTTGATCTACTGCTTTACAAAGCGCGCGCTCCAAGCTCCGCTTCTGTCGGTAATGCGCAACAGGTAGCTGCCGACGGCGAGATCGCTGATGTCCCAGTTGCGATATGTGGTGCCACTCACACCCCAACTGCTCAGGTCGCGCACGACGGTGCCGCTGATGTCCAGCACTTGCAGGTTCAGTGTGCGCGCTTCCACAGAGGAGATCCGCAAGCCCAGCTCATCCGTCACCGGATTCGGGAAGAGCAGCAGGTCGCTGATGCCTGGCAGCTCATCGATGCTCGTGAAGAACTCGAACTGCGTGGTGAGGGGCACCGTCCATGTTCCGTTCGCGCTGCTGAAGCGGATGGTGAAGAAGTGCGTGCCGCTCGTCGTAGCTGTTGGTAGATCGGCTATCAGGTTCACCGTATTGTTCGGGCCGATCGTTCCGGTCGTGCTGCTACCGATCGCATCATCGATCCAGTAGGCATAGCCGTTCACAGGCCCGCTGTTCTTGGTGAACTCGCTCGTGTAGGGCACCCCGTATGTACCATCGCTTTCCTGGAATTGCACCGTGATGGTGTTGTAGTCGTTGTCCAGGGTGGCCAGTGCCAACGCTGTGTTCAACGTCACGTTCGTTGCTGGACCGATGGCGGCGGTCGTGAGCGTTGAAGGATCGTCGTTCACCCAGTAGCGGTAAGCGGTCACGGTGCCGCTGTTGCGCGTAAAGAGGCTGGTCTGGGGCACGCTGTAATCACCGTTGCTGTCCTTGAACTGCACGGTGATGGTGTTGTAGTCCAGCGCGAGAGTGGGCAGTGAAAGAGCGGCTGCGACTTGCACCGCCGTACCGGGTGGAACGCTGACGGTTGCCAATGTGGCTGGATCGTCGTTCACCCAGTATCGGTACTCGGTTATGGTTTGTGCGTGCAGATGGAACGTGGCCACCATGGCAGCTAGGAGCAGTGCGGCGCGCATGGCTCAGTTGGGTTGAGCAGCCACGCGGATGTTCACTGGCAGATCACCGTTCGCGTTGGTACTGTTGGCGATCACCGCTGCGCGGAAGTGCGGATTGAAAGGCACCGCGCCAGCCTTGTAGGGTGTTCCGCTTCCATAGAGTCCGATGTCCGTTCCATCATCCGCACCGCCAATGCCGCCGCTGCCAGGCGCTAGGTGCAGGTCGTCGGTGTATTGGTAGCTCCCGTCCGTCTGGTTCACGAAGATGCTCGCCGCCGGGACCCCGACCTGGTTGGCCACGGAGATCAAACCCCCGGCGATAGTTGGCACAGGGCTGGTGAAGATGCAATTGCTGACCGTGGCGTTGTTGCACTGGGCGAGCGGGCCGCTAGCGCCGGAGAAGGTGAATACGCAGTTCTCCACCACTGCACTCTCGTTTCCGTCGAATTTTGTTTCTCCGAGGAAGACGCAATGGCTCACGAACAATCCGCCGGCATCGAAATTGATGATCGCGGTGCTTCCGACGTCGAAAATGCTGCGCGTGAAGGTGGCCGACACGCCGTCAAAACCCCAAATGAAAGAGTGGAATACGCATTCGTCGAACAGCGTGCTCGATGAGGCGCCTGGAGGGTTGATCCCGAGATAGTGGCGGCTCGGGAATTCACAGCGTTGAAAGACCATGCCTGTCGGATCATCATCCGCTTCGCTCGTTCCGTACTGGAGATATCCGGAAGGGTCGAAACGAATGCCGGTGAAGGTGGATCCACTGGCGGCTGTGGTGAAAATGATATCCTGGCCCCCGCCTCCAGTATTAACTGTGGTGGTGCTTGTCACCCCCGTGCTGTCCGGGTTGATGCCTGCGCCAATGAAATGCAACGGCATGCCGATGGTGATATCTGTTGCCGAGGTGAAGGAACCGCCGCTGAAGTAGAGCCGATCGTTGGGTTGCGCAACAGCGAGCGCGGCGTTGATGTCCGTGAATACCTGTGGAGCGCCGCCGCCTTGCAGCACGATGCGTTGGAGTTGGGCTTGGGCTGTGCTGGCCAATAGGGCCGTGCAGGTGAGGAGGGTAAGGGTCCGTGATCGCATGGGGAGGTGGTGTTTGTTTCAGTACTACATCGGCGGTGGTATCACAATGTGAACGACGAGGCCTGCCGGATCACGTCCGGGCGCAACGCAGAAGGCCGCCCCGACA
>JBDTNF010000078.1:0-9126 GCA_039933875.1 Flavobacteriales bacterium
TGGTATGAGAGCACCATCGAGACCATTTATTTCACCAAGACGCTGTGGCAGTTCCAAGTGCTTGCAGCGGTGATCCCCTTCATGTGGAAGTTCCGCAACATGTGCAACAAGCTGATCTGGGAACGCATGCACCGCGACACCATGCACAGCATGGCCACGGCCGTGAAGCGCTATGAGGACCACATCGCCGAAGTGAAGGCGGCGATCCCCGCCGGGCAGCTGTTGATCTTCACTGCTGACCAGGGCTGGGGGCCGCTCTGCGCTTTCCTGGGCCTGCCCGTGCCCAGCACCCCGTTCCCGAACGTGAACGATCGGAAGGAGATCAAGGGCTTCATCGCCAACATGACCAAGGGTGCCTACGTCATCCTTGGTGTGGGGGTGCTGCTGGCCGCGGCATTGGTGTACGGTCTGGTGCGCCTGCTCTAAGAACCTGTTCAGGTTCCCGCAGTGCCTCGCCCTGCCTATTACAGTATGCTGATCCGTTGCGTGAGCACCGCACCAAGGGTAGTGACCTGGAGCATGTAGATGCCCGGAGCGTTCGAGCCAAGGTCCATCTCAATGGAGCTGCTGCCCCCCACCCCGCTTGAGCGCTGATCGAGCACGAGCTTGCCGCTCCCATCAACCAAGCGGATACCGAGGATGTGCCCGGTCGTGATGGTGAGGATCCCATTGGTGGGGTTCGGGAAAATGGCGATGCCCGCGCCGGTTGCAACAGGGTCCGCGATGCCAGCGCAGATGTCGATCTGGATCATGGAGCTATCGGCTGCGCTGCACCCGTTGCCATCGGTGAACGAATAGACGATGGTTTGCGTGCCGAGGAGATCGAGGTCGGGTGTGAACATGTTCCCGCTGACACCGGGACCGCTGTACATACCGCCCGCAGGCGAGCCGGGCGTGAGCACGAAGGCCGGCCCGTAGTAGCAGTAGACGGTCTGCTCTTCCTCGTAGACCACAGTCGGCAGCGGGTTCACCGCCACGGTGAGCGTCTGCGCCAACGACGCGCCGCAGCCGTTGACCGCGGATACGGAGATGCTGCCACCAGCAGCACCGGCCGTAACGGTAATGGAATCCGCAGCGGATGTTCCTGTCCAACCCGCAGGCAGCACCCAGGTATAAGAGCCCGCACCAGCAACAGGTGCAACCCCGTACGTATGCGTGGAACCCGCACAGACCGCGAGCAGGCCATTGATGGCAGCAGGCTGTTCGGGCGCAACACTGCAGCCCTCGAAACGGACGACGTACGCATCGTTGCTCCCGCCGCCGAAGGTGGGCTGATGGCTTCCGGGCGTACTCATGCCCAGGGATGCGCAATCACCCACGAGGTAGGCCGAGCCGTTCGCATCCACCGCCGTGGCCTGGCCATATTCAATGCCGGGCCCACCGTAATAGGTGCCCCATTGGCGCGCACCTGCGGGGTTGAATTTTGCCAGGAAGCCATCGCTCTGCCCGCCGCCGAAGATCTCCTGATGGGACCCCGGCGTGCTGATGCCGTTCTCGGAACTGGTATAGCCGGAGAGGTACACGTTGTTGTCACCATCCACCGCCGCGATGTAGCCGCGCTCCGAGAGCAGCCCACCATAGTAGGTGCCCCATTGGCGCACACCATCGGCATCGAACTGCACCAGGATGGCATCGTTGAACTCACCACCATAGCTCTCCTGGTGGGCGCCTGCGGTGCTGATGGCGTTGGTGGATCGCGTGTAACCGGCGAGGTAGATCCTGTCCATGCTGTCGATGGCGATCCCCTGGCAATTGTCATCGGCCAAACCGCCGTAGTAGGTGGCCCATTGGCGCACACCCGCGTCGGTGAACTTGGCCAGGAAGGCATCGTAGGTGCCGCCGCCGTTGGAAGGTTGATGGCTGCCGACGGTGCTGATCCCCGCAGGCGAGTTGCCACGACCGCCGAGGTAGACGCTGCCGTCGCTGCCGATGGCGATACCATTGCCGTCCTCATTACCGATGCCACCATAATAGGTGCCCCATTGGCGCACGCCCGCGCTGTCGAACTTGACCAAAAAGGCATCGCTTCCGCTGAGCACGGGTTGATGGCTGCCGGGCGTGCTGATACCGCTGGCTGAACCCGTGGCACCGGTCAGGTACACATTGCCGTTCGCGTCCACGGCCACCGCGCGGCCTTCATCACCAGGGACACCGCCGTAATAGGTTCCCCACTGCCGCACGCCGGTGGTGCCATTGAACTTGGCCACGAAGGCGTCGTAGCTCCCCGCTCCGCCAAGGGAGGGCTGGTGGCTGCCGTTGCTGGCGATGCCGACCCACGAGTCTGTCGAGCCCGCGATGTAGACGTAGCCGTTCGCGTCCACACAAACGGCATAGGCCTCATCCTCAGTAGCGCCTCCGTAGTACGTGGACCAAAGGCGAACGCCCGCACTGTTGAACTTGGCCAGATAGGCATCGCGTGATCCGCCGCCGTATTCGGGCTGATGCGTACCACCTATGCTGATGGCTGTGGTGGAAGTGGTGAACCCGGCGATGTAGACGTTGCCCTCACCATCCACGGCCACGGAGTTGGCGGTTTCCTGTCCTGTGCCGCCGTAATAGGTGCCCCACGAACGAACGGGTTGTGCGAACAGCAGGGGTGTTGCAATGAGGATGGAAAAGAGGAAGGTGATGAATGTCTTCATGGGATGTGGCTGGGACGGTAGTTCCAAACCTAAGGGAAGTAGACCTTTGCCCATGCGCATGCGCATCATCAAAGACCACGGCAGCCACCGCCTGATCTGCACGCGCCGTAACGGCACGCACACCCAAGGCGAACTGGGGCCGGGTCTCCCCTACCACGACCTTGCGCACTACGTGGTGGAGCACGACCTGAATATGGGCCAGGTTTTTTTCGGCCTGATCAACGAGGGCTACAGCATGGAACAACTCGGCGATGCAGCCACCATCCGCACGTTGCCACGGCAGGCGTTGGAGGCGGAGGTGCTCACGCGCAATTTGCAAGGCTTGAGCAACGGCGCGGTGGCGCAACACGACTTCATCGCCAGCGTGGAGGCCGAGTTGGCGCGCGCACCCAAGGGCCTTACCGACGATGTGATCACGCGCATGCTGGCGCGTTACATCGAGCTCTTGAACCTGTGGGAGCAAGTGGCCGAAGGCGCCGCACTACTCGCCCCCGGAAACCCTAGGGCGTATGACCCTTCACGACACGGACGCATCGTGTGGTAGAGCCCTCCAAACGGAGCACATAGGCACCACCGCTCAGGCCGCTCAGGTCAATGGATAGGTTCCGGTCATCCATGCGTGCGGGTTTCCCTTGCTTGACCAGGCGGCCCGTGGCATCCACCAGCGCATAGGTGATCGGGTCGGCATCGGCCCCGGTCCACGCTACATGGATCACCTCATCGGCCGGCACCGGCCATACCTGCACGGCCGGCATGAGTAGCTCGGGCAGCGCTGTGGGGAGGCAGGCCTGCACGGCGCTGAAGACGGCCGGGTGCGATACCCACGCGGTATCGACCGAGGCCAGCTGGGCCGTGGTGACCGTGACCGGGTAGGCAGTTACCGTTGGCGTCACGAGCGTGTCGGTCCACGCGTAAGGGGTGCTCTCGCAATCGAAGGCCAGCGCAGCATCAAGGCGGAAGAGGATGGTGCTGTTGGCCACGCTCGTGCCCCGTACCAGGTGCTCGCCCGTGAGGGGGTCACGCGAAAGGCCCCAGAACGCCCCCGGGAACGCGCTGATGGCTTGCGCGGAGATCAAGGCGCCATCGCTGCCCAAACGGGCCATGAAGCCCGACATGAAGGTCACCACGAAGCCACCGTCGGGCTCTTCCACGGCCGCGGTGGGCACCGTGCCAGGGGCGCCCCAGCGCGCCCAGATCACCTGGCCTGCAGCATCGAGCCGCAGGAAGAAAGCGTGCTGAGCACCTCCCATCGTCGGGTACACGTAGCCCGTGATCAACGAGCCGCCATCGTTGGTGGCCAGCACGCGGACCAAGCCGTGCATGTAGCCGAGCGAGTAGCGGTTGGACCAGTCCACCTGCAAGGCCGCATTCCAGTGCTGAACGCTCAGGTTGGGCCAGGTGGAGTTGCTGAAATACGGATGCTCGACCGAGACGGTGAGCAAGCCGTTGTCGGCGGTGCGTACGATGCCCTGGCCTTCATTGGACCAGATGTCGCCACCCGCCCATATGCGCTGTGCAACGCAGGCACCCACGCTATCCAGCTCCACCATGGTGCTGGCCGTGCCCTCGTTCGAGGGTACCATCGTCATCCGGCCGAAGGTGAAGTAGTGGCCGTCCTTTTCGGCGAGCGCCCGGTCCGAATCGATCATCCACTGGCCAAGGATATCGGGGTAGGTGCGGTACCAGTCGACCGCACCGTTCACATCGGTGTGCACGAAGGAGAACGCGTTGGTGCCCACCACCGGCAGCGCGAAGCCGACCAGCAGGCCCTGGTCCGCAGTGCGCAGCATGCAGCTGGGCATCGCGTTGGTGGTGTTCACGCCACAGCGCATGGTGCGCATGTTGGTGAGCTGTCCATTGGCATCGATGTCCGCACTGTAGGTCCAGGCGGAATCGTTGTTGCCGGAACCTCCCATGACCCGGTAGAGGTCGGGCCCGATCCGCTCGAACACGCGCGGTCGGGTGAGGTTGACGCTCGTGTCCTGCGACAGCGCGTAGGTGAACGGTGTTTGTCCCCGGCCTGGGACAGCTACCAACAGCAGTAGAAGAAGGTGGAGGTTGCGGCGCATGGTGTGCAAAAGACGGGATCCTGCGGGAAAGTTGTGCGGACGGACGAGCGCGGACGAGCGTCCAGCAATACTCCCCATTCCGGGCGCTTTAGTGGACCACCTCGATCTTCCCTGGGGCGCTGGAACGCTTATCGGAATGGTCGTACTGAGCATTGTGATGGCGCGCTGGTCAACTCCTGCCAGCACGTCAGCAGGTCAGCGGTAGATTCGAGGCAGACCTTTCTGACCGCTGACCCGCTGACGGCTGACCGCTTCAATCCTTGGTGAACCGCACCGCGCGCACGCCGTCCGCATCGATCAACTGCAACACGTAGGCGCCTGCGGCCAGTGTCTTCACATCCACGCGCAATTTGCCTCCGGTGAGGTGCTGGCCAACGGGCAGATCCTTGCACCGGCGGCCGTGCACGTCGAGTATCACCACGCGCGCACCCTGGCCCGCACCGCGCAATGCGGTAACGGTGAGCAGATCCTGCACGGGGTTGGGATGCAGCACGAGGCCCTCCTCCCCTTGTTGCGCCACACCGGTGATGATGAGCTGGTAGGGATCGGTGAGCGCCACGCAGCCGAGGCTGCTCGTGACTTGCGCGGTGTAGTTGCCCGATACAAGGGCCGTGTACTGCTGGCCGTTCGCACCAGGGATGCTCGCACCGTCCAGGAACCATTGGTAGGCATCGCCCCCGGTCGCCTCCAGATCATTGCCACCCACCGAGATGACCACGGGTTGGTACAGGTCGCAATCCACCAAGGTGTTGGTGACGCTGTTCGTGAGCACCGGCGCGTTCCAATCGAACACGATGCCGGCGCCGTTCGTGATCACGGTGCCATCCGGCGAACCGGCGATCGGCCGGATACGGAAACGGACGAAGCCATGGCTGGCGGTTTCGTTCACACCGCTGTCCGGCAACAGGATCCGCTCGAAACGGAACAGGGCCACGCGGTCGGTGTCCACCTGGATGCGCGTGAGCGCATGCGAAGCGGCAAGCACTTCCATCGTCACCGGGTCGAGGTCGGTGTCCAGTGTGTCCAGCACGGTCACGGTGAACGCCGTGTCGTTGCCCGTGTTCTGGAACCGGACGGTGTAATCGAGCCAGGGGGTGTCGATGTCCACGGCACCCGCAGCCCCGTAGCCTTGCGGTGTCACCAGCTTGTCGTTGGGGTCGACCGCACAGCCGACCTGCCATGGACCGAAGCCGGCGATCAGCGTATCGGGCAGGTTGCCGGAGGTCATCGTGGCCAGTGCACCGGCCATTGTTCCCGCCTCGCCCACCTGCACGTTGATCCAGGCGGTGAACTCCTGGAACCAACCCAGGCTGTCCACATGCCAGTAGAGGAATTGCCCTACGATGGAATCCGGCGGCGGCATCGCCTGGACCAGGGTCAGGTCCCCGAGGATCTCGAAAGAGACGATGACATCCAAGGGGCTCACGGTGCCATTGTTGGCCAGCCGCAAATGCACCGACTGCTCCGTGTTGCAACGCATGTTGGGCGCGGTGATCCAGAATTCCGGCAACGTGTCGTTGGTGGCCGGGGCCAGGCCGATGTCCATGCCAGTGGCGATCGGGTCCATGGTGGTGAGCGTGGCCTCCAGGGTGTCCGGATCGTTGGTGACCTGATAGCTGGGGGCAGGGGTATGCCAGGCGTGCCAGGTACCGGTGTCGGCAGGCAGGTCGAACTCCCCTATGCTGTTGGTCCACACCAATACATTGTTCGCATCGGTGCGCACCAGTTTGAACGGGACCCGATGATCGGTAGCGTCCAAGTGGACGTCGAGGTCGAAGTCGAGGAAGAGCGTACCGCGCAACCGGAACGCATCATAGAAGTGGTTCTCCTGCCAGGAGAGGTAATGGTGGCTGGCTGATACGAGGTCCGGCACCACATCGGCGTTCAGGTCAGCGAGCACCAGGTCGGAGGCGCTGCCGTTGCCCAACAGCACCGCACCGATCGGCCCGAGATCGCCGTTGCCCACGTTCAAGTTGTAGTAGGTATTGTGCGTGTAGCCCTGGCTCATGGCCCACACCGCATCGGCGTAGCCATCGCCATTGATGTCCGTGACCAACATGTGGCGCGGGTTGCCAGCGCTGCCAAGATCCGCTACGAGCGTGCTGCTCAGTTGTCCCGTGCCATCGTTCAACAGGCGGTACACCTTGTTGATCGGTGCCAGGGTATAGGCGTCCAGATCACCATCACCGTCCACATCGCCGAGGTCGTACAGGCCCATGTAATCCGCGCCAGTCAGTGGCGTCAGGCCCATGGCGCCATCGTTCACAAGAACCGACCAACCGGTCGCGCTGCCGATCACAATGTCCACGATGCCGTCGCCGTCCATGTCGGCCACCTTCACCTGCCCGGCCGTGAGCAGTGGTTCGGCGTGGTCCGTGAAACCGCCCGATCCGTCGTTCTCATACCACGCACCGGTGCCCACGAGGTCGGGGTCCAGGTCGCCGTCCAGATCGGCCTCGTAGCGCGATGTTCCCAGCCCGGGCAAGCTCTGCACGGTCCAGGATATGCCTCCTCCGTTGTTCCAGATGAGCGCCGCCTCGGCATTGTCGGTGAGGATATCCGGCCAGCCATTGCCATCCAGATCCATTACATGCGCCTGAAAGTTGCCGGTGAGGTGATCCAACACCACTTGTTGCCCACCGAAGGTGCCATCGCCATTGTTGGCGTACCACGTTACGTGCTTCCCATAGTAGGCGGATACCACCATATCGGGATCACCGTCCTGGTCGATATCGGCGACGCTCAAGTCGTTCGCGCCGCCCAGGTATGCACACGCGCGCTGGCGCTCACCCCAGGATCCACCCTCGTTGGGGTACCAGCCCATGATGCCCTGGCCATTGGCGGCCAGTAGGTCCATATCCCCATCGCCGTCCACATCCCCCACCGCATACTTGGTGCCTTGCAGGGAGTAGGCGGTCAGGTCCTCCACCACCGTATTGCTCCAGGCATAGCCGTCGCCGGTGTTCCACCACCAATGCACGTTACAGCTGGTACCGGTGGAGACGGCGAGGTCCAGGTCGCCATCGCCGTCCACGTCCGCAGCCACCTCGGCAGCGGTACTGGTGAAGATCGTGCTCAACGTGTCCGCCACGGTGAAGGTGCCGCTGCCATCGTTGGCCAGCCATATCGTCCCCACATCGTTATCGGTCAGGATGTCGTTGTCGCCATCGCCGTCCACATCACCGCAATGGGTCATCTCGCTGCCCACCAGCTCGGGCACATCATTCACCGGTCCGAAGGCGCCGCCGCCCAGGTTCGCGTACCAACCGCGTTGCAAGCACCCTCCGCCGATCACCAGATCGGGCAGCAGATCGCCGTTCACGTCCTTGAAGCGGGCATATACCGAGGTCAGGTTCGCGCCCGCCGTTCCGATGATCTGGCCCAGTGCGAAATTGCCCGCCCCATCGTTGATCCGCAGCTGGATCTGGGTGTTGTTGCGCGCCACCACGTCAGGATCACCGTCGCCATCCACATCGGCTACCAGGTCCCATCCACCCGCACCCGTCGATACGCCGGGGCCGAAGGTCGCACCACCCAGGCCGGGATACCACATCGTGCCAGCCATCAGATCCGGCGTGCCATCCATGTTCACATCCGCCACTTCCAACAGGGAGTATGTGTAGATGCTCTGCGTGGGAAGCAGCAGTTTCGGACCGAACACACCCGTTCCATCGTTCAAGAAACCGAACGCTCCTTGGGACTGGGCCATCAGGATATCCAGATCGCCGTCCCCATCCAGATCGCCCAGGTTCAGCTTATAGGGGTAGTCCACCTCACTTTGGAACGCCACCACGGGCACATCGAACTGGGCGGCCAGCGGCGCGGCACCGAACAGCGCGGGAACTATCAGAAGAAGGAACGCGTGTTTGGGTATATGCATGATGTCGGTTCAGGTGATCCGATGGCAAGACGGATCGTCTTTTGGAAAGTTGCTCGCAGCGTAGAACACGCGAAAAGCAGTCAGCGGTCCGATCGCGCGGGCCAGCGCGCAGGCCCCTAGCTATCGCCCGACGCGCGGCGAGGCGGTCTTTTGCGGTTGGCGGCGTGACGGTCGAATGCTCCGTGGTCACGACCGCTCAGTCCACGAGCATCACGCGGGCACGGTGGGTGGCCTGATCGGTATGTGCAAGCACGGTGTAGCAACCAGCCGCCGCTGACGAGAGATCAATGACGAGTGTAGTTCCCTCCTGCCAGACCTTGGGTGCGAGATCGTGGCCCGCTGCATCGAACAGGAAGGCCTGCTGGAGTTCGCCTGCCAACGGTATGCGCAACTGTGCGCTGCCATGGCTTGCGGAGAGCAGGTAGCCAGCGGTGGCCACACCGGCTGCCACAGGTTCCAGTCCGGTGGTAAGTGCATCGTGGTAATGGATGAGGAGGGAGAACTCATACCCCAGCACGAAGACACCGCCCTGCGC
>JBDTNF010000079.1:0-4095 GCA_039933875.1 Flavobacteriales bacterium
ACACGGTCTTCTCCTTCATCCCCAATACCGCCGAAGTGGCCTGCTACGGCATGCTGAAGGAGTTGGAAGATGAGCTGGACCGTGTGAAGGAGCGCCGGATCCTGGAGCTGGGTCCTTCGCCTGATCCCGGCGGGTTGCGGAAGATCCTCGCCATGCGGCCGCGACTGGAAAAGGTGGCGATCAAGGACGCCAAGCTCCGCACCTTCATCACCGCCGATGATGCGCGCGACGATCTCGTGGCGCACGTCTATGACATCACGTATGGCACGGTGCGACCAGGCATTGATAACCTGGTGGTGATCGACGACAGCATCGTGCGTGGCACGACGCTCAAGCAGAGCATCCTGAAGATGCTCGATCGACTGGAGCCGAAGCGCATTGTTGTGGTGAGCAGCGCGCCACAGATCCGCTACCCGGATTGTTATGGCATCGACATGGCCAAAATGGGCGACCTCGCCGCTTTCCGTGCCGCGATCGCCTTGCTGAAAGAGACGAAGCAGGAGAACATCATCGACGATGTGTATGACCGCTGCCGTGCCATGGTCGGCCGCCCATTGGTGGAGCAGGAGAACGTCGTGAAGGACATCTACAGGCCGTTCACCGCGCAGCGCATCAGTGATAAGATCGCGGAACTGCTCACTCCGCCGGGCATCCGCGCGGAGGTGCGCCTCGTGTTCCAGAGTATTGAAGGCTTGCACGCTGCCTGCCCGGACCATACCGGCGACTGGTACTTCACCGGGAACTATCCCACGCCGGGCGGGAACCGCGTGGTGAACCGCGCGTTCATCAACTACATGGAGGGCAAGAACGTGCGGGCCTACTGAGGCATCACGATCAAGCGTCCTTTCCTCTTCAGTTTTTTCAACTGCTTTGTGGTAGCCTTGATCCGCGCGGTGCCATGCAAGACGATGCGGGATGATGCATCAGCGCTCAGCTTCACACCGGCTTCCAACTCCAACGTGCTCCCGGGCATCAAATGCATGACCGTTCCGTTGCGCAGATCGAGTTTCCCCTTGCGTTCGATCAGTGCGGAGGCGTTGGATGCCACGGTGAAATGCGTGGGTTGACCGAAGTAGGTAATGCCCCCGACCTTTTCCGGTCTGTCCAGGCGCGTGGCGGTTTCCGAACGATCGATGATGAGGCTATGTCCAGCTGCCACGCAAAGCGACCGGCCGTGGTGCCCGTTTGGAATGTCGTGCAGCACGATGCTGTCCCCGCACCAGCGTAGGTCGTGATCGATGTAGGTATCGCCGGTGCGTACGCGTAGGCTCGTGGCCCCATTGGCGTTCTCGGAGAGGATCTCCACGCTGATGCCGTTCAGGTGGATGACCCGATCGTTCGGCGGGCCACCATTGAAGGTATCGGCATTGCCACTACTCACCAGCGTGAGCGCGTTGGACGTGCCGGGGTTGGTACCCATCCCGAGCTTGTGGTTCCCGCTTAGCCTGAACAGGTGCTCCGGGCGGCCGAAGAGTTGGGCGATGGCACGGAACACGCCGTTCTCCATGCGCGCGTAGGGCACGAAGTGCTCTCCGCGTTGCAGTTTGCCATTGCCGTCGCGGTCGAACAGCGGTAGTTCCAACTCATGGTTACCGGTGAGCGGATTGGCGCGTCGTTCATCCAACCGGTAGAGTTGCGTTCGGTTGGGAACGAACGGGCACTGTGACACCGTGTCACCGAGCATATCGAAGTCGTAGAGTCCATTCGCAGGCAGCGGCCTTAGGTAGTCGGCATAGCCGCCGTATATGTCCTTGCCCGTTCGCTCTTCGCGGTCCACCTGGATGGTCGCGGTGATACCCGGCACCATGGGTGCGATGCAATCGATCCCCGGGATGCCCTCCCAATGGAAACGGTCGGTGGGACTGCCGTTGCGCTTGCTGCCCTGGTGGTTCTCCAACCAGATCCATTGTGGGTAGGTCCCCTCTTCCAGGAAGGGGAGGCGGATGCGCAACGCGTCACCGGTGGTGACAAAGTCGCGCAGAACGAAGACACCGGTATCGCCCGCGAGTGGGTCGAGATCTCCATCAGCGATCGTTCCATCGGTGTGTCGCGCATTGATCCGGAAGGTGGCATCCCTGGCCTTCCATCCCAGGCGATCGCGATCCCAGGCGCTACAGGTGAGCAACGCGCTTCCGGCGGCGCCCATCATGCTATGCCCGCCCTGCAGACTGAGGAAATAGCTGGTGAACTGCGCCGCATTCCCGCCACCGCTGTGGAAGTTGTTCCCGCCGAAGAGCAGGTGGTTGAACTCATGCTTGAGGATCTCGAAGGGAAGGGCGTTCATGCCGCCGAACCGGCTCTGTGAATCGCTCTCGAAGCCGAAGAGCTTGCCAGGGCTGCCTCCGTCGGTGCTGCCCTGCCCGTGCGTGAGACCACTGTTGCGGACGATCACCATCACATGGTCGTAGCTGTGTGGATCATCGGCACCGGCTTCCTTGGGCAGGCCGGGCTTGCCGCCGCGCTTCCACAGGTCGAAGTCGGCGATACCGAGGCCGCTGTGCGTGCGCAGGATACCCATCTTGTTGGCTTCCTGCACGGCCAGCGTACCGATGCCATGTGCGTTGTTCACCGTGCGATACTCGCTCTCCCGCAGGGTGAGCATCTGGTCCACGTAGTCACCGAGCACCTCGAACTGCCCGAGCGAAATGTCGTGGTAGTACCGGGTCACCATCGCCTGTGGCATGGGTCGTAGCTGCGGATCGAACACATCATCCTTCCACTTCGGCAATTGCCCCTTGGGCCAGTGCTCGGCGGTGGGCGAAGCGGGGTCCTTCGTGGGGTTCACGTCGTACTCGATCTCGGCGAAAAGCACCAACACGCGAATGGTGCCATGCGGGCTCAGGTGCCAGCCGTTGGCGCTGTTGGGGATCATGGCTGTATCCACTTGTGCCGACAGTCGGACGCAAGCGATGAAAGCCAACAGAAGGAACGAGCGACGCATGCCCCGAATGTACCGTCTCTCCGGATCTTCGTTCCGCTCAGAGAAGCCCAGCCCACGCCAGCGCGACCAGGACCCACACACAAGGTGCGAGGATGATCGCGATAAGCAGGGGCAAGACATAGGAGCCTATTCCACGGGCCTTCCCGGGAAAGATGATGCGCCGTGCAGCAAGGAACAGGAGTGCGGCAATACACAAAATGTACACCGTCACCTCGAAGGCCATCGGGCGCGCGAGGGAGAACAAAGGGGTCATGCCTTCGGCGCCTTGTACAGCGGCACGGTGCTGCACGGCTCGCCGAACATCAGGCTCTTCACCACGGGCAGCAGCTTTGCGCTGAGCTCCACGTAGGCGTTCAGTGGCACAGGCAATTTGCTGCAGCCCTTCACCACCACACGGGCATTGCGATAGGGCTCCACATCCAGCTGATGGACGAATCGTGTGAACACCGCGCGCTCCAGTTGATCCGCATCGCCCTGTGTCACGAACGCCGCGACCGGTTGCAGACTTGTGGCCACCAGCATGTACGCCCATGTCGGGATGATGGCATCAGCTGAGCAATGGACCGAAACGAACCTGCCCTTGTACTGCGACCAGTCGTGCGACTTCACGAACGCGCGCAGATCATCCTCTTTCAGCGCGATCTCCTGCCAGAGCAAGGGCTTCAGGTCGAAGACCATGCGCTCGCCTTGCGGATAGATCTCCTCCAGATCGAGGGTGATGATCCCAGAGGAGGCGACCTTATTGATGATGGGTTGTTCGCTCATGGAGCCCAGTTGCGGGTTGACGGGTTACGTGTTGCGGGTTCGCTACCGTTCAACTACATGAAACCGAGTTCAAGTTGCGCCGCCTCGCTCATCATCGTTCGGTCCCACGCAGGCTCGAAGGTGATCTCCACCTTGGCGCTGCTCACGCCTTGCACACCGGCCACCTTCTGTTCCACTTCACCGGGCAATGTTCCCGCTACGGGGCACGCCGGACTGGTCAGGGTCATCTTGATGTACACGCTGGCATCATCGCGTATCACCACGTCGTAGATCAACCCCAGCTCGTAGATGTCCACGGGGATCTCCGGGTCGTAGATCGACTTGAGGGCATTGATGATGCTCTCCTCCAGTTGTTTCTTCTCCTCGGGTGTCATGATGCGCGCTCAGTT
>JBDTNF010000080.1:0-26550 GCA_039933875.1 Flavobacteriales bacterium
CCTGGGCGCAGCCCGCATCGCTGTGAAGGCTATGCGCCCCGCGGGCGAAGGCATTCCCCTGCCAGAAGCCGAGATCGTGGTGAGCGCTGGCCGAGGAATGAAAGGCCCGGAGAACTGGGGACCTGTTGAAGAACTGGCCAAACTCCTGCACGGAGCTACCGCCTGCAGCCGCCCGGTGGCTGACATGCATTGGCGTCCGCACCACGAGCATGTGGGCCAGACCGGTGTGGCCATCCGCCCGAACTGCTACATCGCCATCGGCATCAGCGGCGCCATACAGCACCTGGCCGGCGTGAACCAGAGCAAGGTGATCGCTGTGATCAACAAGGACCCCGAAGCGCCGTTCTTCAAGGCGGCCGATTACGGTATCGTGGGTGATGCGTTCGAGATCCTGCCCAAACTCATCGAGGCGGCGAAGAAGCTGAACGCGGAGCGGTAGCCGCCCATCGCCCGTTCACCCCTTCCGCGTATCTTCGAGGCCCGCCAAGAAAGAGGATGGAGAAGGTCGAGCTGCGCTTCTTACGCATCACGTACAGCCACACCCACGCGGGTGCTTACGCGCTCATCCTTGCCGAAGCGCATGGCGACCGGAGGCTGCCGATCATCATCGGCGGTGTCGAGGCCCAGGCCATCGCCATCCAGGTGGAGAACATCAAGCCGGCACGCCCGCTCACGCATGACCTGTTCAAGAACCTCGGCGACACGCTCGGGATCACGCTGAAGGAGGTCATCATCAACGACCTGGTCGAAGGCATCTTCCATGCGAAGCTGGTGCTGGAGCAGGATGGTCACGAAGTGGAGATCGATGCGCGTAGCAGCGATGCCATCGCACTGGCTCTGCGGTTCGAATGCGCCATCTTCACCTACGAGTTCATCCTGAGCGCCGCAGGGCTGAAGGTGGAGGAAGGTGAGGAAGAGAAAGAGGGTGAAGAGGGCACCGAAGGTGCCGAAGCTGAAAAGGGCCGTGGCCGGGAGAAGAAGAAGGCCAAGGCCGAGAAGAAGCCCGTGACCGCCGCGAGTATCGAGGAACTCCGCACCATGCTGGAGGAAGCCTTGGACAACGAGGACTACGAGCGCGCTTCGAAATTGCGGGACGAGCTCAAGCGGCGCGAGCAGACAAACTAGGTCAGCTGGCCTCAGGCCTGATGGGGCTCGGTCTTGTTCATGCCGGTGGCGAAGAACACCAGTGCTCCGAGAGCCACGATCACGAGGCTGCCCACCGTGAAGTCCGGCTTGTTCACGAGCAGGTTCACACAGAAGCCAAGCGCGCAAAGGATGTAGAGCACCGGTACCAGTGGATAGCCGAAAGCGCGGTAGGGCCGCTCCGTCCCTGGCTCCCGCTTTCGCAGGATGAAGAGCCCGGCGATGGTCACGACGTAGAAGAGCAGTGAAGCGAAGGTGGCATAGTCCAGCAGGTCGCCATAGGTGCCGCTGAAGCAGAGCACACAGGACCAGACGCACTGCACCCAGAGCGCCCATTGAGGAACACCCTTCGCGCTCAACTCCCCGGCCTTTTTGAAGAACAGGCCTTCCTTCGCCATGGCGTAGTACATCCGCGGACCAACGAGGACATAGCCATTGATACAACCGAAGGTGCTCACCATGATCAGCACGGCCATGACCGAAACGGCGGCCGGTCCCATGATCACTTCCGCAGCGGCAGTGCCCACGCGATCGGCCTCAGCGTGCATGATGCCCTCGCTCGGCAGCAGCGCGAGGTAGGTGATGTTCGCCAACACATACAAGGCTGTCACCAGGAACGTACCGAGCGCCAGGCTCCGCGGGATGTTACGCTGTGGCTCCTTGATCTCACCGGCGATGAAGGTGACGCTGTTCCAACCGTCGCTGCTGAAGAGCGAACCGACCATGGCCACGCCAAGCGCGCTCAGGAGCGCGGCGCCTGTCAACACTGTGGTCGTCCCATCCTCACCGAGTTTCATGGCGTTCCAGCCCGTACTGAAATTGGTGGCGAGCACATCGGTACCCAGGCCGACGACCAGGCCGATGACAATGAGGGCCAGCAGGGCTACGATCTTCGCCGTGGTGAAAACGGTGGTGAAGGTCTTGCTGCTCTGCACGCCACGTGTGTTGAACAGTGTGAGTAGGAGGATGGCGGCCACCGCATAGACCTGCGCCGCGCTCACCTTCACGGGTCCGAGGTGGAACAGGATATTCTCAGGCGAGAGCACCGGGAAGAAGACCGCGCTGAATTTGGCGAAGGCGACCGCAACGGCCGCGATGATGCCGGAGGTGATCACGGTGAACGCGGTCCACCCATACAGGAAGGCCGTGAGCTTGCCATAGGCCCGCTGCAGGTAGACGAACTGTCCACCGGCCTTGGGCATCATGCCTGCAAGCTCTCCGTAACTCAGCGCGGCCAACACGGTAAGCAGCCCGGCTACGACCCAAGCCACGAGCATCCATGCCGGTGAACCTAGATCGCGCATCATGCCCGCGCTCACGATGAAGATGCCCGATCCGATCATGGACCCGGCCACGAGCATGGTGGCATCCCACAGACCGAGCGAACGCTTGAACCCGCTCATCGATCAGACCTGTTCGCCTTTGCGCAATTTGCTATGGCGCACGCTATAGCTGAAGTAGATGACACAACCGATCGCGAGCCAACCCGCCAGTCGTGTCCAGTTGGTCCAGCCAAGGCCGAAGATCATCGCGCCGCAAACGATGATACCGAGGATGGGCACCAATGGAACAAGAGGAGTCCTGAACTGACGTTGAAGGTTCGGATGACTGCGGCGAAGAAGCCATACACCGATGCATACGAGGATAAAGGCGAACAAGGTGCCGATGCTCGTCATCTCACCGACGATGTCGCCGGGTACAAAAGCCGCGAACAATGACGTGAGCACGAAGATCACCATGTTGGCCTTGTACGGCGTCTGGAACTTCGGATGCACTTCGGAGAAGATCTTCGGCACCAACCCATCGCGGCTCATGCTGTAGGTAACCCGGCTCTGCCCTAGCAACATCACGAGGATCACCGAAGAGAAGCCCGCGAGGATCGCAACGGTCACGAGTTTGCTCAGCCATTCGTAACCGTGCATGTAATGACTGATCGCCCAGGACACCGAGGCTTCCTTCCCTTGCGTGCGGAAATCCTCCACCGTGGCGATACCCGTGAGCACGTAAGAGAACAGGATGTAGAGGACCGTGCAAATGGCCAATGATCCGAGGATGCCGATCGGCATGGCGCGCTTGGGGTTCTTCGCTTCCTGTGCTGCCGTGCTCACTGCATCAAACCCGATGAAGGCGAAGAACACGATGCCCGCCGCCTGCAGGATGCCCATGATACCACCGAACGGATGCTTCACACCCAACGGATCGGTGTAGGTGGTCGCCTCGGGGATGAACGGGGTGTGGTTCGCCGGGTTGATGAAGTGCCAACCGAACAGGATCACGAGGATGACGATGGCCACCTTCGTCACGACGATGATACCGTTGAGCATGGCGCTCTCCTTGGTGCCGCGGATAAGTACCAGCGAAAGCAACAGGAGGATGAACACTGCCGGGATGTTCACCATACCTGTCGCCAGAACCACGCCGCTCGCATCATGCAACTTCTCGAAGGGCGAATGGCACCATTCATAAGGGATGCGCATGTCGAAGTACTCCAGCAATTTGTTCAGGTATTCGCTCCAGGCAATGGCCACGGTCGCCGCGCCGATGGCGTACTCAAGGATCAGGTCCCACCCGATGATCCAGGCGATGAACTCGCCCATGGTGGCGTAGGTGTAGGTGTAGGCGCTGCCGGCGACCGGGATCATGCTGGCCAGTTCGGCGTAGCAGAGTCCGGCGAACGCGCAACCCAGGGCCGCCACCACGAAGGCGATCGTCACCGAGGGTCCGGCACAGTTCGCAGCTGCTGCTGCCGTACGCACGAAGAGCCCCGCACCGATGATGGCCCCGATGCCCAGGGCGACCAAGTTGGCCGAGGAAAGGGTCCGCTTCAGCGGGTTCCGGCTCTCAGCGTCCGCGCCTGTGAGGTGCTCGATCGACTTCTTTAAGAAAAGTCCGTTGGACATGTGCGGTTCGGTTGCCCGGCCAAGATGCGGTTTTGAGGCCACACCACCAAAGCACGTCGGCGCATCAACCGGGTCCCCTTCGACCTATGTTAGCACCGCATGCGGTTCGACGACAACCAGATCCTTCGTTCGTTCAGCACCGGCAGGGTCTTACTGCCGGTGGTGATCGGGCTGGGCATCACCGTGATCCTGATCTGGCGTGGCACCGACCTGGCCGCATTGCACCGCGTGGAGTGGACCTGGACCAGCACGTTCTGGATCGCGCTTGCGGCGCTGAGCGTGGGCGTGCGCGATTACGCCTACATGGTGCGCATCCGGCACCTCACCGATCGTCAACTGTCGTGGTGGCGCACCTTCGTGGTGATCATGCTGTGGGAGTTCTCCTCGGCGCTCGCCCCGGGCATCATCGGGGGCGGTTTCCTCTTCGCGATCTTCATCCTGACACGTGAAGGCATCGAAGGGGGGAAGAGCATCACCATCATCACGTTCACCTCCTTCCTCGATGGCATCTTCCTCGCCGTGATGGCGCCGTTGGTCTACTTCGTCGTGGGCCGCGATGCGCTCTTCAGCGGGATCGAAGAGCACACCTCGCCTTTGGGGAGCGGGTTCTTCGTCTCGTTCTGGACCATCTATTTCGGCATCCTCGCTTACAAGCTCTTCGTTGGTTACGCGCTCTTCGTGAACCCCTTGTTCGTGAAGCGCGCGCTCGTGGGCATTTTCTCCGCGCCCTTCCTGCGTCGCTGGCGGCGCAGCATGGTGACCACCGGCGACCAGCTGATCACCGCCGCCAGCGGCCTGCGCCAGAAGAAATGGAACTATTGGTGGCCCGCCCTTCTCGCCACCTTCGTCTCGTGGACCGCGCGTTACTCCATCGTCAACTGCATCCTTCATGCTTTCCAGCCCGGCCAGTTGAACGATGCGGTGATCTATGGCAAGCAGGTGGTCATGGGCATCATCATCCTGCTCAGCCCTACTCCAGGTGGCGCCGGTCTGGCCGAGTTCATCTTCGATGACTTCCTCGGCCTGTTCATCGCCACCGGTCTCGCTCCCGCCCTTGCCCTGCTCTGGCGGCTGATCAGCTACTACCCGTACATCATCATGGGTGTGTTCCTGCTGCCCCGTTGGGTGCGCCGCAACCTCCTGCGTCTCGATAGCGCGAAAACGCCTGCCACCACGCCCCCCTGAACCCCTTCGCATGGAACGCTTCTCCGGACTCCTTGGCATCGCCTTCATACTTGGTCTCGCCTTCCTGGCCAGCAACAACCGCAAAGCGATCAACTACCGCCTTGTGATCAGCGGCCTGTTGTTGCAACTGGTGATCGCATTGCTTGTATTGAAAGTGGCGCCCGTCACCGCCTTCTTCCATTGGCTGGGCAAAGGCATGGGGCATATCGAGGAATTCGCGCGTGCGGGGGCAGCCTTCGTGTATGGCGGCATCATCACCCAACAGCCCGATGGCAGCATGGCGAACTACTGGGGCGGTGGCTTCGTGTTCGCGTTCAACGTCACCGCCACGATCATCCTCGTGTGTGTGCTGGTCGCGGTGCTGTACCACATCGGCCTGATGCAGCGCATAGTGAGCGTGATCGCCCGGGGTATGAACTTCATCATGCGTGTGAGCGGTGCCGAAGCCTTGAGCAATGTGGCCAGCGCTTTCGTGGGCCAGGTGGAAGCGCAGGTGATGATCCGACCCTACCTCGCTGGCATGACACGCAGTGAACTGCTCGCCAGCATGAGCGGCAGCCTGGCCTGCATCGCAGGCGGGATCCTCATCGTGTACGTGAACATGGGCAAGAACGCGGGCATGGACCTCGCTCCCTTCCTCCTTACCGCGAGCTTGATGGCCGCGCCCGGCGCGCTGGTGATCAGCAAGATCGTGTGGCCCGAGACCGAGGAGAGCCAGACCATGGGCAAAGTGAAACTGGAGGTGAAGAGCAGCTACACCAACCTCGTCGATGCGATCGGCCACGGCGCGGGCGATGGTTTCAAGATCGCCATGAACGTGATCGCCATGCTGATCGGTTTCATCGCGCTCATCGCCATGGTGAATTGGATCGCCGCGTACTTCATCCACTTCGTGGATCCCACGTTCGGTGCTGACGGGACCACGGCGTTGAACTGGCTCTTCGGCAAGCTCTTCTACCCAATGGCATGGGCCATGGGTGTCCCGAGCGCCGATGTGGGCAATGTGGCCACGCTCCTTGGGCAGAAACTGACGATCAACGAGTTCGTCGCGTTCAAGAGCCTCACCGATCACACCATCCCCATCGTCACGGAGAAAGGCCTGTTGATCGTGAGCTTCGCCATCTGCGGTTTCGCCAACTTCAGCAGTGTGGGCATGCAGATCGGTGGCATCGGCGAACTCGCCCCTTCACGTCGCGCGGATCTTGCGCGTCTCGGATTGAAAGCGTTGTTCTGCGGCACCCTCGCGAGCTACCTCAGCGCGACGATCGCGGGGATCATCATGTGAGTAAGTCAAGGGCACGATGGCATGGGCTGAGGCTAACTTCACGGCCTACCACACCACCCCGCCATGATGCTCCGTCCGTTCCTCATCGCCGCTGGGCTATTTGGCCTATCAGCCGCTCACGCGCAATCCACCGTCGCACAACCTGGCAAGCCCTTCGTGCGCGCGGTCAAGAACGCCACCGGCGATATGATCACCGTGGTCGATGGCGTGTTCGGAAAGGATGGTCGCGCGTTGCTGTACGTGGAGGAAGGCCTCACGCAGAAAGTGGTGCGACTGGACGCACAGCTTGTGCCCGCCGAGGAATTGGTGTTGAAGGATGTGCTGCTCGATGGACTCAAGTGGAACGGTGTCGCCCCGATCGTGGATGGCGGTGCGTTGCACTGCCTGCTCGTTTCCAACGGCAAGAAAGCGGCCGAGTACGGCATCGGGACGGTGAGCGCTGATGGATCGCTTTCGCTCACAGGTTTCCGCAGGATCACGTCGTTCGAGCAGTTGTATTCCACCGATCCCACACACACGCTCGTGCGCCGTCCGCAGCCCGACCCCATCCTCTTCTCCATGGGGTTGGCCTTCTCGCAACAGGAGCGCATCATCCGGTCGGCCGATGGAGCGCACTACCTGTTGAACCATTGCTCGCACAATGGGAAAGCGAACAAGCGCTTCTTCTTCGCCTGTCTCGGTAGCGACTTCAGTGTGCAATGGAGCGGATCGGCCGAACTGCCCTATGAGGATGTGAAGAGCAGCATCCACCAGATCAGCCTGGCCGACGATGGCACGATCCACCTGCTCACCTATGTGTTCCAGTGCAAGACCGCGGAGCAGTTGGGGGACAAGAACTGCCATGAACTGCACCTCACCACGATCAGCGAGCAAGGCAAAACGGTCAAGGATATATTGCTGGAGAAGGACTTCGTTTCGAGCGCACGTTTCTGCGAGCGCAGCGGAGGCCGCGTCGCGCTGGCCATCCGGTACGGCGCGCTCACCGGGCAGCCCGGTGTGGTGGTGACCTTCGATCCCACGGACCCGAAACTGAAGCCCACGCCTCTGGTGGACCAGCGCCTGCCGAGCATCCACAAGACCAAATTGTTCGCCTATGGCAACATGGACGGCGAGAAGAAAACCACCATCTCCCGCACCGCCAAACTACCCGACGAGATCGTGGATCTCCTGCCCTCCTGGGACGGTGGCCTGCTCGTGGTGGAGACCTACCTCGACAACGCCTACCAGATCCCCATGGGTGATGCGATCGCCATCCGCCGATTGTGCGGTCCGGTGCGAACGAGCTACATCGCGGCGAACGATTCGATCAAGTGGCAGCGTGAAGTGGATCGCGCCTTCATGACCACCGCTGGACAGGCCTATGAGACCGTGGGTATCGCGATGAACGGCAGCGGCGTGACCTTGACCTACGACCATACGCCGCGCGGCATGGGTGCGATCGTCGCTTCGGGCAATACGCCTCCGGACGATGAGAAGAAAGGGCTCGATGGGCCTGCTGAGGCGGGTGTGCTGAAAGCCACGATGATCGATCGCCAGGGTGCTGTTGTCTCCGAAGGCACCGCGTTGATGAATGAAGGCGGATATCTCCCGTGCCCTATGGGTGTGCTCTTCGATGCGACCGGACAGCGCGCACTGGTGAAGTCTTACGACCGGACGACGACGTACACGTTCACCGCGATCGACCTCTCCAAGCTGGGAAAGTGATACTGCGCCGGTCGATGGACGGCATGGGCTATCGCTTTCGCGGTGTTGATCTCTTTCCGGAACATCCCCGGTCCAACGCTACACGGGCCGCTACTTTTGGCGCTGTCCCCCGATGATCCTGTCGCTTTTCAACCGCCTCGCCATACGGCTTCAGCACACGCTGTCGGACTGGCTGGAGCGCCTGCGGAAATTCCTGATGCGCAGCCGTGCGAAGGAGTTCGTGCTGCTGGCCCTGCCTTACCAGGTGAGCGCGATCCTCACCGCACTCGTGGCTGTGGGCTACGCGAAGCTGTTCGCCTTCATGGAAGCGAGGAACCTGCAACTGCTCGCACACGACCCGCGGTGGATCTTCATTTCCGCGCCGATCGGCTTCCTGCTCTCGTGGTGGCTGGTGATGCGTTTCGCACCACTGGCCGGGGGCGCCGGCATTCCACAATTGATGGCGGCCGTGGAGGTGAGCACGGAGAACGATCGCGACCGCTCGTGGCGTTTCCTCAACGTGCGCATCATCCTGGTGAAGATCGCCAGCAGCCTGGCCCTCATCGGCGGCGGTGGCGCCACGGGTCGTGAAGCACCCACTGTGCAGATCGCGGGTAGCATCTACCGCACCGTACACAAACTGCTGCCGCCGTTCTGGCCCCGGGTCAGCCGCCGCGTGATGATGGTGACCGGTGGTGCGGCGGGCCTTAGTGCCGCGTTCAACACACCGCTGGGGGGGATCGTCTTCGCGGTGGAGGAACTGACCAAGACCCACATCGCGCAGTTCCGAACCGCTGTGCTCACCGCAGTGATCCTGAGTGGCATGACGGCGCAATGGCTCCTGGGCCCCTACCTGTTCCTGGGCTATCCGAAGCTGGATCCGGCCACCTTCTCCTTCATGTACAAGATCCTCGGCATCGCGTTGGTGTGCGGTATTTCCGGTGCGGTCTTCTGCAAGGTGCTGATGGCGTTCGACAAATTGCGGCGCGCCTTCACATACACCTGGGCGCAGGCGCTTTTCGCCATTTGCTGTGCGCTGCTCTTCGCGTTCACCTACTACTTGCTCGGTGCGCATACGCTCGCCTCCGGCAAGGTCTTGTTGGAGGAATACCTCTTCGCCCCGAAGGTCGACCCCACGACGAAGGATGTCGCCGCGCGCCTGCTCGGTCCGTTGTTCACGAGTTCGGCCGGTGGTGCTGGCGGGATCTTCGGGCCATCACTCTCCGCTGGCGCCGCCATCGGTGGTTGGATCGCGCAGTGGTTCGAACCAACCCGTGGGCAGTTCAACCTGCTCGTGGTGTGCGGCATGGCGGCCTTCCTCACCGGGGTTACGCGATCACCGTTCACAAGCGCGATCCTTGTTTTGGAGATGACCGACCGCCACTCCGCGATCTTCCAATTGATGTACGCTTCCATGGTGGGCTACCTCATCGCCTACGTCATCGACCCCAAGAGCTATTACGAGCGCATGAAAGACCGCTTGCTTCGTGCTCTGCCGGATTGGGAGCCCGAACCGGACGGACCGATCGAGGCATCGGTTGTTGTGCGGTCAAAGGATCGAAGCCCCGACAAGCGCACGGGTTAACTTCGCGGCTGTTCCCATGAAGCAATACCACGATCTCCTCCGCCACATCCTCGACACCGGCGTTCGCAAAGAGGACCGCACCGGCACCGGCACGTTGAGCTGCTTCGGATACCAGATGCGGTTCGACCTGGCCGAAGGATTCCCGCTGCTCACCACGAAGAAGCTGCACACCAAGAGCATCATCCACGAACTGCTCTGGTTCCTGCAAGGCGATACGAACATCAAGTACCTGCAGGAGAACGGTGTGAAGATCTGGGACGAGTGGGCTGACGCGGAGGGGAACCTCGGCCCCGTCTATGGGTACCAATGGCGCAATTGGCCCACACCCAATGGGGGCAGCATCGACCAGATCACCAAGTTGGTGGAGATGATCAAGCGCAACCCCGACAGCCGCCGCCTGATCGTAACCGCATGGAACCCGGCCGACGTGGATCGCATGGCGCTGCCGCCTTGCCATTGCCTGTTCCAGTTCTATGTCGCCGATGGAAAGTTGAGTTGCCAACTGTATCAGCGCAGTGCGGATACCTTCCTCGGTGTTCCGTTCAACATCGCGAGCTATGCGTTGCTCACGCTGATGGTGGCGCAAGTGTGCGGGTTGAAACCCGGTGAGTTCGTACACACGTTCGGCGATGTGCACCTCTATGCGGACCACCTCGAACAGGCGCGCTTGCAACTCAGACGCGAATGCCGTCCGTTGCCGAAGATGGAACTCGACCCCACGGTGACCGATCTGTTCGCCTTCCGCTTCGAGCACTTCGCGCTGAAGGACTATGATCCGCATCCGCACATCAAAGCGGCGGTCTCGGTATGATCGTCTCGGCGATCGCCGCCGTGGCGGACAACGGCACCATCGGGCGCGACAATGATCTGCCCTGGCACCTGCCCGATGACATGAAGTATTTCCAGCAGGTGACCATGGGCCATCCCGTGATCACCGGCCGGAAGAATTTCGAGAGCATCCCGCCGAAATACCGACCATTGAAAGGACGGTTGAACATCGTGGTGACGCGCAATGCGACCTACGAGGCCCCAGGTGCCGTGGTGGTGACCTCGTTGAGCGAGGCATTGAAGCGCGCGCAGGAGGAGGAACAGGAGGAGCTCTTCGTGATCGGTGGCGGGGAGATCTTCAGGGAGGCACTGGTGAACGATCGTGTCGACCGCCTATACCTGACCCTGGTGCATGCGGATATCACGGGCGATATCCGGTTCCCGGTCATCGACCCTGCGGACTGGACCGAGCGCAGTCGGGAGCATCACGCGGCGGACGAGCGGCACGCCCACCCCTTCAGCTTCGTGGTCCTTGACCGGCGGCGTTAAACCTTTGGTCCGAAGCTTGCGTCATAGCGGCCACAAATCGATACGACCATGATCTCCCTGAAGAACCTTTCGATCCTCACCCTGATCGCCGTCGCGCTGGTCGCCTGTCGCAAGGACAAGGACGACGCCATCGATATGGACTATACCAGTGCCAGCGACAATGCTCGTGCTGAGGACGCCTTCACTGATGTGCTGACCCAGGTGGATGCTGCTGTGAACGACAACGGCCTCCGCGATGAGTGTGCTCCGACGGTCACCTTCGATACGGTCGCCACCCCCCACACACTGACATTGGACTTCGGCGATGTGAACTGCACCGCGCAGAACGGACGCTTGCGTCGTGGCCGCATCCAAGTGAGCTACACCGGCCACTACCGTGCCCTCGGCACCGTGATCACGATCACGCCGCTGAACTACTACGTGAACAACAACCTCCTCCTGGGCACCAAGACCGTGACCAACATGGGGCTCGATGAGGACGGACACCCCTACTACTCCATCGTTGTGAACGGCTCCCTTACCGCCAGCGACGGCAGCTGGACAGCGACCCATCAAGCGCAGCGCACGCGCATCTGGGTCAGCGGGTCGGACACCCCTGATTGGTCGGATGATGTGTACTTGATCACAGGGGGTGGGAGTGGCGTGAACCGCAATGGTGTGGCTTACACGACCTCTATCACCAATGCGCTTCGCGTGCAGATAGGCTGCCCTTGGATCACCCAAGGTACCGTGGTGGTCACCCCGGCCACGCACCCCGCGCGCACGATCGATTACGGTGATGGCACCTGCGATGGCACCTTCACGGTGACCGTGAACGGCCATACTTACATGATCACCATCGGCTAGGCCGACCGCCCTCCAGCACGAAGCCATCCGGATCCCGGGTGGCTTCGCGCATTTCCAGGTCTACCGTTCCTCCAGTTCCACCGGGCGAAAAGCCATCATTCCACGGCAACCGTTCGTCCCACCACTTGCCGCTCATCACGTTCCGCTAGGGATGGGCAGTGCCACGAGTCTAGTTTCGATCGCGGCCGGTCGTCGTTCCCGAATGGATAAGTAAGGGGTAGCGCGCACGGCGGCCAGCCAAGCAGGGCAGCCCCGCACCCGGGCGATCGGGATCGGGGCTGTCCACTGAGAACCGAACGAACAGATGTCCTACTTCAGTCGCGTCCCCATCCGGTACCGCACGGTGCTGATCACCGCCGGTGTGATGGCCACGCTCTTCCTGGGGCAGGCGTACATGCACCACTTCGTCTACCAGGAACTGAAGCAGCTGGATCCCTTCAACTGGTGGCACGAGGCCCCGGTGCCCTACCTCAACTTCTTCTTCTGGGCGCTTTTGTGCCCGCTGGTGTATTCCATCCTCCGTCGTTGGCCCTTCAGCGTGCGGCCCCTGCTCCCCACCCTGCTCACGCACATCGGTTTGGGGTTGTTGATCGCCACCCTCCATGAGGTCATCACCTCGACCATCTACTACGGCGTGCTGCAGAGCACCGGGGATTTCGACTTCGCCGACCCGAAGTACCGGGATTGGGCCTACCACGCGCTGGCCCCGGCGATCTTCTCCCGCACCATGGAGTACTGGGTGCTCATGGGCGTGCTCATCGCCCTGGACCATGCGCGCATGCGGCGCGAGGAGCATGAACAACTGCTGCTGCTGCGGAACGAACTGCAGGTGACGCAACTGAACGCGTTGAAGAAGCAACTGCGGCCGCACTTCCTGTTCAATACGCTGAACACGGTGAGCGCGCTCATGGACGAGAACATCGGCGACGCGCGCAAGGTGTTGAGCCGCCTGGGCCAGTTGCTGCGCATGACGCTGGACAAGACCCAACGGGACAAGGTGACGCTCGACCACGAACTGGACTACATCGGCAACTACCTCGACATCGAAGCGATCCGTTTCCGCGACCGGCTGAAGGTGACCTACGAGATCGATGATGACCTGCGCACCGCCGAAGTGCCCAGCATGGTGCTGCAACCCCTGGTGGAGAACGCGATCAAGCACGGGCCCGACGCCCTCACCGACCGGGTGGACATCACCATACGTGCAGCGAGCAGGAATGGAAGGATGGAGCTTGAAGTGGTGGACAACGGCAAGGGCTGCGACGATGTCAACAAGGCGATGGAACACGGTGGCATCGGCCTGCGCAACGTGCGCGAACGCGTGCGCCTGCTCTATAACGACCAGGCCACGTTCACCATCGGATCACCACAGGGCCGGGGCTTCCATGCGACGCTCAGCCTGCCTCTCAAGATGAACGGTATGTCAGCAATGAACCATCACGGAAACACATGAAACACATCCGAACCATCATCGTGGACGATGAACCCGCCGCACGCGCGCGCATTTCGAGATTGCTGGCACAGGACGCCGAAGTGGAATTAGTGACCGAATGTCGCAATGGCCTCGAAGCGGTGGAAGCCGTGAACAAGCACCGGCCTGACCTGCTCTTCCTGGACGTGCAGATGCCCCACATGAACGGACTGGAGGCCGTGGACCGCATGGCGGGCGACCGTATGCCCTTCGTGGTGTTCGTCACCGCGCACGACCAGTACGCGCTCAAGGCCTTCGACGTGAACGCCGTGGACTACCTGCTGAAGCCGTACGATGACGACCGGTTCTTCGCTTCGCTGAAGAAGGCCAAGGAGCACATCGACATGCGGATGAACAACAAGCTCACCGGCAAGTTGATGGACCTGATGCGCGAGCACATGCACGCCAAGAGCGAGTACACGGAACAGTTCACGATCAAGGAAAAGGGCCGCGAATACAAGGTGAAGGTGGACGATATCCTCTTCCTGCGCGCCGAGGGCAACTACCTCTGCCTGCAATTGAAGGACCGCCACTTCCTGTACCGCATGACCATGAACGCCATCGAGACCGAGCTCGACCCCGTCCGCTTCCTGCGCATCCACCGCAGCTTCATCGTGAACACCGCGCACATGCGCAGTACGCGCTACAGCGGCAACAACGAGTTCATCTTCACCATGGCCAACAACGAGCGTATCGTGAGCGGCCGCAGCTACAAGGAGCAGATCGCAAAAGCGCTGCAGGAGCAGAACGCCTGAACACCGCGCAACGCCGCAGGCGCCAACAGCCGCGAGCTTGGGCGACCTGCATCAAGCTCGGGCTCATAGCTGGTGGCTGCAATTCGTCATCACACATTCCACGGTCCATCCTGCCGCGCGACCCGGTATCGCGCGCGCGCCGTTAGTTTCATACCCCTAACCCCTCGTTGCCATGCGTACTTCCCTACTCCTGCTTTGTTGCATCCTTTCCCTCGCTTATCCGTTGCGGATGAAGGCACAATACACCTTGCTCGACCTGCCACGCGAGAGCCAGCATGCCACCGTAATGCAGCGTATCGGCACCACGGATATCACGATCGACTACAGCCGTCCGAGTGTGAAGGGCCGCACGATCTGGGGTGAGGTCGTACCCTATGGCGAAGTATGGCGCGCTGGGGCGAACGAGAACACCACGTTCACCTGCTCGCATGATGTGAGCATCGGAGGGAAGCCTTTGGCGGCGGGCACCTATGGGTTGCACATGATCCCCACAAAAGGCGATTGGACGATCATCGTTAGCAAGGACCACACGGCATGGGGCTCCTTCTTCTACAAGGAGAACATGGACGCGATGCGCGCGACCGTGACCCCACGTCCCTGCCCCATGACCGAGCAAGCCACCTACGACTTCGCCGACGTGACGGCGAACGGTGCGACACTCACCCTGCGCTGGGAAAAACTCGAAGTCCCCATCCCCATCAGCTTGGATGTGCATGGTACCGTGTTGGCGGGCATCGACGATCAATTGCGCGGATTGACCGCCTTTGGATGGGAGGCTTGGTATGAAGCGGCACATTACTGCCACACGGAGAAGATCGCGGCGGAGAAGACGATGAAGTGGGTGGATATGAGCATCGCACGTCAGCCCAATTTCGAGAACCAGACATTGAAAGCCACGATGCTGGAGGAGCAGGGCAAGACCGCCGAAGCAACCGCTTTACGCAAGACCATGATCGATGGTGCCACGAACGCACAGTTGAACACGTACGCCTACCAACTTGCCAATCAAGGGAAGCTCGCCGAAGCCGTGACGATGTTCGAGCTGAACGCGAAACGGCATTCCGATGATCCCAACGCACACGACAGCCTCGGTGAAGGCTACATGATGAACGGGCAGAACGACCTCGCCATCAAGTCCTTCAAGAAAAGCCTGAGCATGAACCCGCCCGACGGCGTGCGCGCCAACTCGGTCCGCTGCTTGAAGAAATTGGGCGTGGATACAAGCGCGTGGGAAAAGCCTGCGGCGGTGAAGACAGGGATGTGAGCCGCGAGCCAGGAGCCTCCAGCCACGAGCTTGACCTGTAAAGTCAAGCTCGTGGCTCGAAGCTTATGGCCGGTATCTTCGGCGCCATGCTGTTCCGTATCCACTTCCGTGACCCGATCGTCGCGACCGCGGTCGCACTTGCCGCTTGCTACTCGCCACTTGCCGCTTGGGCTCAACGACCTCCCGCACAGCCCAATGCTGCCGAGATCCTGCACAAGATGCAGAAGCTCCAAGTGCTTGGCAGCGTGCTGTACATCGTGGCACACCCCGATGATGAGAACACGCGGTTGATCGCCTGGCTGGCCAATGGCAAGAAGGTGCGCACCGGTGATCTCAGCCTGACACGTGGCGATGGTGGCCAGAACCTGATCGGACCCGAACTGGGCGATGCGCTCGGCATCATCCGCACGCAGGAGCTGCTTGAAGCCCGGCGCATCGATGGCGGCGAGCAGTTCTTCACGCGCGCGGTGGACTTCGGTTACAGCAAGAGCGCTGAGGAGAGTTTCCAAAAGTGGGGCAAGCAGGAAGTATTGAGCGATGTCGTGCGCGTGATCCGCATGTTCCGGCCGGACGTGATCATCACGCGCTTCCCGCCGACACGCGAGGCAGGACATGGACACCATGAAGCCTCTGCGATCCTTGCTGCGGAGGCGTTCGATCTGGCCGGAGATCCGAACGCGTTCCCTGAACAATTGACACAAGGCCTGGAAGTGTGGCAGCCGCGGCGCCTGTTCTTCAATGGCAGCACGTGGTGGAAGCAGAACCTCGCGGAGATCGCGAAGCAGGACTCCGGCTGGTACACCGTGGATGTGGGTGGCTATGATCCGCTACTTGGCCTGAGCTATACCGAGATCGCCGGGCGCAGCCGCAGCATGCACAAAAGCCAGGGCTTCGGTGCCGCTGAAACGCGCGGCGAGATGATCGAATACTTGCACTTGGAGAAAGGCGACAAGCCGAAGACCAAGGACATATTCGAGGGGATCGATATGACGTGGAGTAGAATACCGGGAGCGGCTGGAACAGCCTCGTCACTCCAGAAGATCATTGATGACTTCCAGCCAGAAAGGCCCGAAATGAGCATTGCGGCATTGTCGTCCACCATGAACGGACTCAGGGATCGTGGCTACCCGGCACCAGAAAGAGCCTGGGTTTATTGGAAAGAGGAAGAGATCCGCCGACTGTTGTTGGGTTGCGCGGGAATATCGATCGAACTGACCGCAAAGACCCCATCGATCGCCGTCTCTGAAACGTCCTCCGTCACCATGACCGCGATTGCACGGGAAATGTCCGGCACAGGGATATTGTCTGTTCGGGTTCCTACACTCAATGCATCAACGACCAACTTCCTGGTCAATGACACATTACAGCCAAACAAGGCCCTCATTCGCGAGATTCCAATTGGTGCACAATCCTCCATAGACGAACCGTACTGGCTTGCTCAACATCATTCAGCCCTGTACACGGTCAAGGATCCTTCGGAGGTTGGGAGGCCCGCTACTGAACAGCGATTGACCTGCAGTCCGTATGTGACATTGCCCCTACGCGAGCGAGCCAACCCGGAGTTGCCGATCATGTACAAATGGGTCGACCGCGTTGCCGGCGAGCGCATACGGCCTGTGTACGTCACCCCCATCGCTTCCATCGTTCCCGAGAAGAACATCTGGCTGATCACGGAGTTGGGCGGCATGCTCACCGTGCATGTGGATGCGCTGAAGGACAATTTGAGCGGCACGCTCACGTGCAGTGCACCCAAGGGATGGATGATCTCGCCTCCTTCTTACAACATGGAAGGCATGAAGCGTGGCGAGCGCCGTTCGTTCACCTTCCAGCATGTGGGCAGCAACAACCCGCAGCCCGGTTCGCTGGAGTTCGTTTTCACCAGTGCGGATGGCAAGAGCAACAAGACGATGCACGAGATCGATTACCCGCACATCATGCCGCAGGTGTACTACACGCCTGCCGATGTGAAGATGGTACCGCTAGATGTGAAAGTGAACGCAAGCCTGGTGGGATACATCAAGGGCGCGGGTGATGAGGTACCGCAGGCGTTGGAGCAGTTGGGGGTGGCGGTGGAAATGATCGACCCTTCCACAGCGACACTACAAGCACTGGGCAAGTACGATGCGATCGTGACCGGCATTCGTGCTTACAACACGGTGGAGGCGATGAAAACCTTCAACGCCACATTGCTGCAGTACGTGAAGAACGGCGGCACGCTGGTGTGCCAGTACAACACGCGCAGCAGCGACATGATGTTGCCGGATTCGCTCATGGGCCCCTATCCGTTCAAACTCACGCGCGATCGCGTCACCGTGGAGGAAGCGCCAGCTACTTTCCTCACCCCAACACATCCACTGCTCAACACACCGAACAAGATCACCGCTACGGACTTCGAGGGCTGGGTGCAGGAACGTGGGCTCTACTTCACCGGCAGCCTCGATCCGCATTACACGCCGCTCATCGCCTGGAACGATCCGGGTGAGCAACCGCTGAACGGTGCGCTGATCAGCTGCGACTATGGCAAGGGACGTTATGTGTATACCGGCATCAGTTTCTTCCGGGAATTGCCGGCGGGTGTGCCGGGGGCGTATCGGCTGTTCGCGAACCTAATTTCTCGCAGAGTCGAGAAGTAGGAATGGAGAATTCAGAATGGAGAACCCCAGAATGTAGAACGACGGGACCATGGAAAGGAGGTATGACCTTGATGACCGATGCGTGGAATTCGGTGCCGCGATCGTGATCTACACGGATAGCATGCCGAAGAGCTTGGCGGGACTGCATCTAGGCAAGCAGTTGTTGCGGAGCGGAACAGCACCCGCATCGCAGTATGGCGAGGTGCAGGGGTCGGAATCAACCAAGGACTTCATCCATAAGATGAGCATAGCGCTGAAGGAACTCCGCGAATCGCGAAGCAATATGCGCATACAGGTAAAAGCAAAGATCATGGAACCCGACAAGGAACCGAACGCCTGGTTGATGAAGGAGTGCAACGAACTCATCGCGATCTTCGCTGCTAGTATCAAGACCGCGAAGAAGAACAGCGGCGGCATCCAGTGACGGGAAACCAACGGAAACGGCCTTTGCCCCTTCCACATTTTACATTCTGAATTCAACATTCCAGTGCACTGGCTCGACTGGACCATCCTCCTCGGCACGCTGGGCTTCATTGTGGGCTACGGCGTATGGAAGACCCGCCGTACGAGCACGCTCGAAGGCTATCTCCGCGGTGACAATGAGGACCGCTGGTGGGCGGTATGCTTGAGCGTGATGGCCACACAGGCCAGCGCGATCACCTTCCTCAGCACGCCGGGCCAGGGCTTCCTGGAAGGTATGGGCTTCGTGCAGTTCTACTTCGGCCTGCCACTGGCGATGGTCGTGATCGCCTACGTGTTCATCCCGCTTTTCTATAAATGGAACGTGTACACAGCGTACGAGTTCATCGGCAAGCGTTTCGATAACCGCACGCGCTCGCTCACCGCGATCCTCTTCCTCATTCAGCGAGGACTGTCCACCGGCTTCACGATCTACGCGCCGAGCATTGTCCTGAGTAAAGTGCTGCATTGGCCGCTCAGCTGGACCTGCGTGTTCATCGGTGGGCTCGTGATCGTGTACACCACCACTGGCGGCGCGAAAGCGGTCGGGGTGACGCATAAGCATCAGATGGCCGTGATGTTCGCCGGGCTCTTCGTCGCGTTCGGGTTCATCGTTCATCAACTCAGCGGCACGGTCTCGTTCGGCGAAAGCCTCCGGCTCGCGGATGTCCTCGGCAAAATGGAAGTCATCAACACCTCCTGGGACCCCGCTGCCAAGTACACATTGTGGAGCGGCTTGATCGGCGGGTTCTTTCTTCAACTCTCCTACTTCGGCACGGACCAGAGCCAGGTGCAGCGCTACCTCACCGGACAAACCATGCAACAGGCCCGGCGCGGCTTGCTGGTCAACGGACTGCTGAAGATCCCCATGCAGTTCTTCATCCTGCTCATCGGCGTGCTGGTGTTCGTGTTCTACCTGTTCAACCCATCGCCCGTGCATTGGAACGGAACGAACAGTGCTGCGCTGCGAACGATGAACGTGGTCGCCGACAGCACCAATGCCATTGAGCACATGCATGCCGTGAACGTACAGCAGACGCGGCGCCTGTCCGAAGACCTGGTCAGCGCGATCCGATCCGGGGTTCCCGAAACCGCGGAGACCAGCAAGGCGCTCCTGGCCGCCTCGCTCAAGCGCGACGAAACCCTGCGCACGGAATACCGCGGCCTGGTGGAACGCAACCTGCCCGCTGCGGAGCCCAACGACAAGGACTACATTTTCATCACCTTCATCATGGACCACCTACCGGTGGGCATCGTGGGGCTGCTGCTCGCGATGATCTTCTGTGCGGGCATGGGCAGCACCAGCTCGCAATTGAGCGCCCTGGCCACAACCGCTGTAGTGGACATTTTCCGCGGCAACCGGACCGAACCGGAAGAAGTGCGGGCCACCAAATGGGCGACGGTGATCTTCGGGGTCCTGGCCCTATGCTTCGCCGCGGTCTTCCCCATGTTCGACAACCTGATCCAGGCAGTGAACATCCTGGGCTCGCTGTTCTATGGCACCATCCTGGGGATCTTTCTGGTGGCCTTTTTCCTGAAGCATGTGCATGGTCAGGCGGTCTTCATCGCGGCCTTGGTCTCCCAAGGCCTGATACTGCTCCACTTCTACCTTGATCAGAACAACGTGTTCGCCCGTGAGGTGGACGGAGTTCCGCACGATCCGCTGGACATCGCCTTCCTCTGGTACAACCTGATCGCACCGGGCATCGTGGTCATCATAGCGCTCATTTTGGAGCGTTCGCTTCGCGGCGATCGGTCCGGCGGCGCAGGCACCGAGCACATTCCCACAGGCAACGGTCGACCTGTCCAGGAATAGCCGGGAGCAAGGGTCCAACAATCGCGGACACTGTCCGTCCCGGGGATCATTAAGGATGGGTTGGGGCCACGGGCCCCGGCATTAGATTTGTGTCCCTCTTCACTGGACAATAAAACCCCTCAACCTGATGAAAAAGACCTTACTCTTCGGACTATTCCTAGGCACGGCGCTGTCGAGCATGGCCCAGCGCGCGTTACACCATGGCGGGAACGACTTGACGCTGAAATCGCACTACACGGGTGCGCATGGATCGACAGGGCCTATCGTGTATTCCGGCAACCGCGACGTCATCTGGACCGATGACTTCTCCGTTCCTTCGACCTGGGTCATCGGCAACATCAGCGACCCGAACAATGATAACTGGGTGATCGGCACCGCCGTACCCAGTGGTGCCTTCGCCATCCCAGGGATCGAATCCACCACCGCTGCGAACGGCTTCGCCCTGTTCGATTCCGATCTGCTTTGCGGTGGCACCCAGAACGCCTATGTGCAAATGGCCACTCCCGTCGATCTGTCGACTTATCCTGGTGCAGTGCTCCAGTTCGAGCAGTACTACCGGAACTATATCGGTTTCACCTATGTGGATGTGAGCAATGACGGCACCAATTGGACCGAGTTCCAGGTGAACGCCGACATCGCGGGCAACGATGACACCCCGAACCCGGACCTGTACAGCTTGAACATTTCGGGCGTTGCCGGCGGCCAGGCCACCGTGTGGGTCCGTTTCCGCTACGTGGGCGGGTGCGACTATGCGTGGATGGTGGACGATGTCGCCATCGTTGAACTTCCTGCGAACGAGATCATCATGGACTATGGCTTCACCTCACACACCGGTAACGGTGAAGAGTATGGCCGCATCCCGAGTGATCAACTGAACCCGACGATGAACGTAGGCGCGGAAGTATCGAACTTCGGATCCGACGACCAGACGAACGTTGTGGTGAGCATGTCGGTGGTCAATGAGAGCCTCGTGGAGGTTTTCAATGCTACCCAGGATCTGGGCACACTCGCATCGGGCGACACGCTCTCGATGGACCAGGATGTGACCCTGCCAGCGCTTCCTGCCGGCCTTTACACCGCAACCTTCACCATGACCAGCGACCAGATCGGGCTGGATGGCAACCCGGCGGATAACTCCCGTGTGCGCACCTTCCGGATCACGGACGACCTGTATACGCTGGATGGCATCGGCGACCACCCCGCTGGCTTGGAGGATCTGACCCAGACAGGTAGTGGCTCCTTCACCGACAACACGGAGAACGTGAAGTTGCTGACCTACTATGAACTCGCCACCGCCATGGACCCTACCGGCGTTCAGGTGGAACTTGGTTCGGCTACGGAAGCGGGGAGCTTCCTCTACGTTTCAGTTCATGACACGGCCGCTGTGTTCGCCAACGACTTGGTCACTGAGATCGGACAAAGCGATTTCTACACGATCACCGCAGCGGATATCACAGCTGGTTCCGTCACGATCCCGTTCCTTGATCCGTTCACTTTGCAACCCGGCGGCTACTACGTTTCGGCGAACTTGTTCCAGGACACCGGCCATGACATCTATGTGCTGGATGACGAGACCGTGCCTCAGCCGAACGCGGCCAGCATGCTGTGGATCCCGAACGATGCGCAGAACCTCTATGGCGGAAACGGTGTATCCTGGGCTGTGCGCCTGACGAGCAACACCAGCATCGGTATGAACGAGGCTTCGGAGGTTCCCGGCCTGACCATGTATCCGAACCCCACGCACGACATCGTTCGCATCTCGACCACGAAGAACGAGAAGTACACGGTGGAGGTGATGAACATCCTGGGCGAAGTGGTGCTGACCACCAACTTCACCGGCAACACCGTCCTGGATCTGGCCGCCTTCGCTGATGGCGTATACAGTGTGCGTGTGTCGAACAGCACCAGCACCTCCGTCCAGCGTGTTACGCTGAACTAAGGAGCGTACCATCCTCCAGACTCCCCCCTGAAGTCCGGCAACGGGACCTTCAGGGGGGAGTTCTTTTTTGCACCCGGCCCACTACCTTGCCGCATGGCCGAATGGGACCTGAGAGGCAAGCGTGCGCTGGTGACGGGTGGCACTCGCGGCATCGGCGCTGCCACGGTGGCTGAGTTGGAAGCACTGGGTGCCGAGGTGATGTTCGCGGCACGCACAGCGCACACCGATCCGCGTAGCGTGCAGGCGGATGTGACCGAACCCACCGGCCGTGCCCGCATCGTGGAGGCCATCGAACAGCGCTGGGGTGCGCTCGACATCCTGGTGAACAATGCGGGGATGAACATCCGCAAGCCGTGGGTGGAACTGACCAGCGAGGAGCAGGCCCTGGTGATCGGCACCAACCTGCTGGGGCCCGCGGACCTCGCGCGCAAGCTTCATCCCCTGCTGCGCAAAGGCTCAGCACCCGCCGTGGTGAACGTGGCCAGTGTGGCCGGCTTCGTGGATGTGGGCAGCGGCGCGGCCTATGGGTTGAGCAAGGCGGCCCTGTTGCAATTGACCCGCAGCCTTGCCGTTGAATGGAGCGCGGATGGCATCCGGGTGAACGCAGTGGCTCCTTGGTACATCCGAACACCGCTTACCGAGCCGGTCCTCTCACAACCCGCTCGTTTGGAGCGCATACTCGCTCATACACCGATGAAGCGTGTGGGGACGCCTGCGGAGATCGCCGCCGCGATCGCCTTCCTCTGCATGGAGAAGGCCTCCTTCATCACCGGCCATTGCTTGGTGGCCGATGGCGGGTTCCTCTCCCAGGGGCTGTGATCCGATGACCCATTCAACCGTGTCGAACGGGCCTTGGACCCGATCGGGCGGATCGTTTGGCATCGGGCGTTCCGTGCATTACCTTCCTTCCTTCAAGTGCTCCGTGATGAAGGTCTGTACCATACGCCAGACGGCGACCTTCGCCGCCACCCCGAACGAGGTCTATACCGCGCTGATGGACGCGCGCCTGCACAGCCGCTTTACGGGTAGCGAGGCACACATCGGCAAAGGGGTGGGTGATGCGTTCACCTCCTACGACGGATACATCGATGGGTTGAACCTGGCCTTGGAACCCGGCAAACGGATCGTCCAGAGTTGGCGGGCGCAGGAGAAAGGCTGGCCCGAGGACCATTACTCCCAGGTGAGTTATAAGCTGGTGCGAAAAGGCAAGCGCACACGGTTGGTGTTCCAGCATGAACGCGTTCCTAGCGAGCTGGCGGAGAGCCTTCGCCAGGGTTGGAAGGAGCACTACTGGCATCCGCTGCGGGCCATGCTCCAACAGAACTGAAGCTGAAAATGCGAAAGCCCTCCAACGTGGAGGGCTTTCGTATGGGAATAGGCGTGGCTCACTTCTTCATCCGCCACTCATCGATCCGTTCCTTGTTCATGCTCACATAGGCATCGTACTTGGCCTCTTGCGCCAGTTTCATGCTTTCTTCCGCCATGGCGATAGCCTCCGTGTACTTGCCGTTCTGCGCAAGGGAGAGGGCCAGCGTATAGGTGTTCCAGAATTTCTTCTCCATACCCACGCTTTTCTGGGCCCAAGCCAGCGCTTTGGCCGGAGCGATGTTACGGTCCACACAGAAGCGGGCGCAGCTGTTGTAGACCCGGAAATCGGCATCGGGCTTGGCCATGGCCGCATCGATGTTCGCCAGGGCCTGCTCGGTGGCATCCGCGAAGAGGTTGATGCTGACCAGCGTGTTCTCCCAACGCAGGTCGAGGCGGGCCTTGTCATCCTTCACGCTCTCGAAGTCGAAGGTCAGGGTCTCCGTGAGTTCGGTGGTCTTGACATGCGGCACCTTCACGCGCAGCACATCAAGGCTGTCCTTGCGGTCTTCCTCGCCCCACAGCGTGGTATCCGTGTTGAAGATGACCACCCAGGTATCCTCGGTGGGGATCGTGAAGAGGGAATAGACACCAGCGCCCAGGTCAGCACCCTCCACCTTCACAGGACTGCTGATGCGTATCGTGGTACAGGAGTTCGCACCTGTACGCCAGACCTTGCCATAGGGCAGCAGGTCACCGAAGATCTTGCGGCCTTTCACGCTCGGACGGGAGTAGTCGACGGTGACTTTGGTGAGGCCGACGATCTGCTCAACACGGCCCTTGGGGCTCGGTTGGGGAAGGTCTTGCGCGACCAGCGCATTGGAGGCAAGTAACACGGAGGCAAGGACAAGGCTCTTCATGGCGAAAATGATGATGGCGTTAGGACCCTCCGATCGTTCGGGGGCCACGAAAGTAGAACGGAACACGGCACGACCTCAGGCGACCTTGAGGTTGCTCAGGCGCGAATGGTCGAATTTCTCCCGGGCATAGCTCAGCGTAATGCGGAGTTCCGATGGACGCTCCGGTGCGCCTGGCATTTCGAACATCGCATCGGTCATGATGGCCTCGCAAATGCTCCGCAGGCCACGGGCGCCAAGTTTGTAATCCATGGCCTTCTCGACGATGAAATCGAGCACCTTCTTGTCGAGGGTGAGCTTCACCTTGTCCATGTCGAAGAGCTTCACGTATTGCTTGATCAATGCGTTCTTCGGCTCGGTAAGGATCCGGCGCAGGCTTTCGCGATCCAAAGGATCGAGGTAGGTGAGCACCGGGAAGCGCCCAATGAGTTCGGGGATGAGCCCGTAACTGCGCAGGTCCGTGGGACTCACGTATTGCAACAGGTGCTCATCGTTGATACGGCCTTCCTTGCTCGCACTGTAACCCACCGCACTGCTCTTCACCCGACGCGCGATGATCTTGTTGATCCCGTCGAAGGCACCGCCACAGATGAACAGGATGTTCTTGGTATCGACCTGGATCAGTTTCTGCTCCGGATGTTTGCGGCCACCTTGTGGCGGCACACTCACTGTGCTTCCTTCCAGGAGCTTCAAGAGCGCCTGCTGCACACCCTCCCCGCTCACGTCGCGCGTGATGCTCGGGGTGTCGCTCTTGCGGCTGATCTTGTCGATCTCGTCGATGAACACGATACCGCGCTCAGCTTTGCTCACGTCATAATCGGCGGCCTGCAACAAGCGGCTCAAGATGCTCTCCACATCCTCGCCCACGTAACCCGCCTCGGTCAGCACGGTGGCATCGGCGATGGCGAACGGAACATTGAGCATGCGGGCGATGGTGCGCGCCATCAAAGTCTTTCCCGTGCCGGTTTCCCCGATCAGGATGATGTTGCTCTTCTCGATCTCCACATCATCCGAGGTGGATACGGGCTTCTGGAGCAGGCGCTTGTAGTGGTTGTAGACCGCCACGCTCAACACCTTCTTGGCATCGTCCTGCCCGATCACATACTCGTCCAGGAACCGTTTGATGTCCGCCGGGCGCTGCAGGATCAGGCTGCCCTCCATCTCGGTCCGTGTCCGCTGACTGAGCTCTTCGCTGATGATGTTCTGGGCCTGAGCGATGCAGCTATCGCAAATGTGCCCGGTGATACCCGCTATCAGGACGTTGGTGTCCTGTTTGTCGCGACCACAGAACGAACACTTGATGTCTTTCTTTTCCATGGGGAGAAGGCTGTTGGCGGAATGGTCTTCCGTGAACGGCCCGGCAAGATACGGCGAGGGCCGCGTGGTAGTCCACCCGGCCCTCGCCAGTCTCGGATATCAAGGTGTTGCACCCGAACAAGTCCAGGGCGTAACTCCTTGGAGGCCTACTTGTTGTTCCGCACCAGCAGCTCGTCGATCATGCCGTAGGCCTTGGCCTCCTCGGCGATCATCCAATAGTCACGGTCACCATCCTTCTCCACCTTCTCGAAGGGCTGGCCGCTGTGGTTGCTGATGATCTCGTAAAGCTCCTTCTTCAGTTTCTGGATCTCGCGCACGGTGATCTCCATGTCCGTGGCCTGGCCTTCGGCCCCGCCCATCGGTTGGTGGATCATCACCCGGCTGTGCCGCAACGCGCTGCGCTTGCCTTTAGCTCCGGCGCAAAGCAGCACGGCACCCATGCTGGCCGCCATGCCGGTGCAGATCGTCGCCACATCGCAGTTGATGTACTGCATGGTGTCGTAGATGCCCAGACCAGCGTAAACACCTCCACCCGGGCTGTTCAGGTAGATCTGGATGTCCTTCTTGGCATCCACGCTCTCAAGGAACAGGAGCTGGGCCTGGATGATGTTCGCTACCTGGTCGTTGATGCCGGTGCCCAGGAAGATGATGCGGTCCATCATCAAGCGGCTGAACACGTCCATCTGGGCCACGTTCAATTGGCGTTCCTCGATGATGTACGGGGTCATCG
>JBDTNF010000081.1:0-25462 GCA_039933875.1 Flavobacteriales bacterium
GTCAGGTTGAACGTCACCCCGTTGTTGGACCAGTTGTCCACGTATAGCATGAAGCTCTGGCCAGCAAGTGCATCGATCCATCGGACCCACTTATCCCCTCCGGCGCCTTCGGTCAGGTCCACGGCGGTATAGCTCAACCCCGTGTTGCCTGTTGCACCGGACCAGGAGCAGCGCAATGGTGGGCCGGGTGGAGGGCATGTGGGAGTACCGGCGAACGGGCCCCACACAGCGAAATCATAGTCGGTACCTGCTGCCACGTTGAGCGTGAACGCGATGGTGCCAGCGGATTGTGCGGTGAACGCCACCCAGACCCCTCGGATCTCGTTGCCACTGAGACAGCCACGATTAGCCGGCCCGAGATCCTGGGTAGAACCAAAGCCCGGAACCGGCGAGCCGGTGATCGCCTGGTTGTTGCACACCTGCATTGCGCCTACACAATCGGAGACCGGCGCAGGTGGTACGTTGCACGTCGCGTTCACAGTGAACGCAAAGGTTGGTCCGGCCGCAGGTGGGCTGGAACTTGCGAAAAGGACACTGCCGGTCGGCGTGGTGACCTGGTAAGCGATCTGGTTCTGGAAACCGCCCACAGGGGTGTAGGACACCACGATCACATCACCGACGTTGGCACCGAAGGTGATGTTCCCGGTGCTCCCGATCACTGTATAGTTCGTAGGCACACCGTTGATGGTGACCGTTACAAAGCTCCCGCCCCAGCCATCGTTCCCGCTATCGGTCATGCGCAGCACATAGTTGCAGGCACCAGGGTTCAAGGTGGTGCGGGCACAGATTTGGAAACTGCCATCGGCCACAGGACCCTCACGCCACACACGCACATAAACGGGGCCCGGAACAGGCAGGCCGGATGCAGTGAGTGCGGGCATACTACCAGCACCTGCATTCAAACTTCCATTGGTAGCGCAAGCGACTTGCGTCAGAGCCAAGTTCCCCGCAGCGCAAGACGTGCCCGGCGTGACCGTGTAAACGGCCATCGCCGCATTGGTCAATGAGCCGTCATCCGTATCGAACTGCAAGATCCCATTAGCGGGCACCGTAGCAGTGTACCACACATCGCTTGTTGCGGCACTGGCGCAAGCACCTCCAGGAGCAGGTGCCGCCAACCATCCTTGAGCGCCATTGGCGGGCAGGGTAACGGTCGCGAACGCATTGGTCTGATTGGTGAACAGACAACCTGCGTTCACGGTCAGCGGAGTGGCCGAAACTGCGAGTCCGGCGCAAGGGTTATCGTTTGGGGGCGGGGTGTTCGGGTAAACACAGATGGAGGCGGTGCCAAAGGCGGAACTCTGGTTCCACATCCGGATGTAATAGGTGACACCATTGGTGAGGCCACCGGCGGTGATGCGCGGCATCGTACCGCCCACGCCGCTATTGTCGTCGCAGAACAACTGGGTCAACGTTCCGGCGCATGGCGTTCCAGCCGTAAGGCTGTAGACGGACATGGCCATATTCGAGATGGAACCTGGGAAGGTGCTGATCGTGACCGAACCCGTGGCAGGAGCCACGAACGAGAACCAAACGTCACCGCCAGCAAGCGGGTTGGTGCCGCAGGGTGCGCCTATGATCGTCATCGCCGGTGACAGGGGCGTGGCACTCTCGGTGGTGAAGCCCGTCGGCGAACAGGGCGCTACCACAGCGAGCGGAGTGGCACCGCACGGATTGTCGTTGGGGGGTGGCACTGGTTCATAGGCGCAGATCGTGAACGACCCATTGTTGCTAACCCCGCCCTCTGGCCATACCCTTATCCAGATGGTGGATCCGGGAGTGAGCCCGCTATAGGTAAGGAACGGATTGAGCAGCGTGGGATTCGCCAGATCGGCGTTGCACGAAAGGATTGTGAACGGACCGCCGCAAGCAGCTGCCGTGTAGGCTGCCATGGCCAAATTGGTCGCGCTCACATGTTCGACCTGGATGGAAATATTTCCTGAGGCAGGCACGGTGGCGGTGTACCACACGTCAAACCCTGAGAAAACGCCGCAAAGTCCAACGCTGGTGGGTGGGTTCGATTGCGTTGCGAACGAAGCTGTTGTAGCTAAAGGATTGCAGACGGAGGTCACAGGGTTCAACGTGAACGCGCCGCAGGGGTCGTTGTTGGCCGGTGGCGGGGGTGCAGGATTGATCGAGATCTGCAACGTGCCGCATGCTAGAGAGTTGACCGTACATGGATTGGTACGGATCCTGAAACGGTAGTTCGCGGAAACCGTTGGGAGATAACTCACGGTGGACAAGCCACCAGCCGTGCCGCAGCCATCGTTATCGAAAACAGCCGGCGCTAATGCCGCGCCTCCCGTTGTGGTCAGGGTAAGGAACGAATCCCATGAAGTTCCACTACACAATGAGATCTGGTAAATATTACCGGCGCACATCCAAATGGTGCCGAAATTATTCGCGCAGGCAGGAACGGTGAGTACACCGGTATAACTGCAATTGATGTTACCGGCCCCCGCTGCCGTTGGGGGGGCATTGTTGCCCCAAGGGGTAACGGGGGGCGAGGCAGGCAGCCATGCTGCAGCTGCGAGGGCTACCTCACCGCCTGATGGATAGGCGCCATAGCACTGTGCATGAGCGGTATTCCGCCCGGCCAAAGCGGTGATGGTGAGCGCGAGAGCGAACGGGTAAAGTTTTCTCATGGTCATAGCCGTGTTCACTTACCGTTCATATGGAGTGGCGTGCGATCAAGGGGCTGCTCGGGGTGGGCCAGGTTCCACTGGTCCACACTGGCTTGGTAACGGGCCAAGTCCTGTGCGGCATCATCAGTAACAACGTAGATGGGCTGGGTGTTCGGGTCAACAACGGTGGCGGGGAGAACGGCCATTCCGGCGCGAAGCGTGACGCCTGCCTGGCCGATCGCCGAACGGTACGCGGACTCGATCAAACCGCTGGTGCTCGTCACCGAAAGAATGGTCATATCATCGGAACGGGCCAACGTCGCTGTGGGATCGATGTTCATCACCTCTTCGATCGCGTGCTTGAACTCCGATGCGGTGAAGGCGCTCTCCGCTTGGAAGTAGTGTATGACGGGGGCCTGTGCCTTGATCGCAACGCCCGTGAGTATCACGGCAGTAAAGAATAGAGCGCGTAACAGCATGTGACCTGGTTCTTTGTTGAGCGTAAATATATGGGGTCAATAGAACGAATGGGTCAATTCGACCCTAAGTCCTTGAAATCCAACGTCGCAAACGGTCGTTCCATCGAAGCCCCTTGGGGCTTAGACGGGCATCCCAACAAATGGTTGCCGGGGTCGCATACAAAGCCTGTCAACAAGTTATTCACCGGAGTTTAACGAACCGGGCCTGGCCTTGTTGGCTGCCATCGGCAGCCAACAAGCGGAGCAGATAGGCGCCGTGATCGAGATCCGCCATAGGAAGAACGAGTTGTTGTGGTCCTGTGCTGAGCGCACGCGATGAACGATGGACCTCTCGCCCACCGGCATCCGTGATCACAATGGTGCAGGCGCTCTCCAGGGTCCAATCCAGGTAGATCACCGTGGACCCGACAACCGGATTGGGGACCAGTACCGGTGCGGTGGAGTGGGATCCGAAAAGGACGGCAACAGGAGCGCTCGCGCTCGCATGTCCGGCCGCATCCACCTGTTGAAGCCGGTAGTAATTGACGCCCGTTACGGGCTGCCCGTCCACGAAACGGTAGTCCGTCGATGTTGCCGTGCTTCCGGCGCTGTTCAAACGTCCCAACGTGCGATACTCCACACCGTCCACCGAATGTTCCACGAGGTAATGATCGGTTTGCCCCTCGTTCACGGCCGTCCACGTCAGATCCACGCTCGATGCATTGGGTTCCGCATGAAGGCCGAGAAGGTCCATCGAAAGGATGGTACAGTCCAGTGAAGCCCCGCCACCAAGGTTCCAGCCCAAGCTGAACGCCAGGCCGCTTTGGGAATAGTTGCTGATATAGAGCAGGTAAACCTGCCCGACCGTGACGTTCATGTACTGGACCCATTTGTCCCCTAACGGATCCTCGCTAACATCCGTGGCTGTATAGTTCAAACCGGTCTGGCCGGGGGGCGCGGCGAACGAACAGCGGAGCGGCGCGCCCAAAGGAGGGCAGATCGAATTCGGTGTACTGCCCGGTGGGAACGGCCCCCAAATGGCGAAATCATAATCGTCCAGAGGATTGGCCGGGTTGATGTTGAACGCGATCGTTCCGCTCGCACTGGGTGAGAAATTGTACCAAGTGCCCTGCCGTTCCAACGCTCCTAAGCAACCTGCGGAGGTCAACGTGAGGTCGGCCACATTGCCGGTATTGTTCGTGGTGTTGTTGAAGCTCTGGTTGTTGCAGATGGTGATGCTGCCGAAGCAATCCTCAGGTGGGGAAGGGGGAGGTTGGCAGGTGGCTGTGTAGACGAAGACAGTACCCGCCGCCGGTGGTGTTCCGGAGTTGAACAGGGGGTTCGAACTACCCTGAAGGCCGAGGATATAGGAGTTCTGGCCCTGACCCGGCCCTGAGTTATTGTAGCTCACGGCGACGATGTCGCCCGTACTCACCGGAATGCTGACCTGGTTGAAAGAGCAGGCCACACCATAGTTCTGTACCGCCCCACCGTTTATGCTGATCCCAACGGACGATGCTCCCCAACCGTTCCCGTTGCTATCGAACAGGCGCAGCGTAAGGAAGCAGCCGCCCGCCGGTGGGGGAGGCGGGACAGCACAAGTGATGTTCGCTGCCCAGCCGGCACCGGTGGTGATGAAATCGGACGTGAACTGAAGGGTGATGCACCCGCTCGGGTCCGTCGAGGTGAACGAGCCTGGATTACAGTTGCCACTGAATGAACCGACCACCGGCGAGCCAGCAGTGGGGCCGTTGTGGATCGTCACGTAGTCGAATCCAGCTTCGGTGTTGAACGCGGTAAAGTTCAATGTGACCGCCTGCCCGGGGATCGTGGGGCAATAGGTGGTACTGTAGTTCTGGTTGTTCGCATAGTTCGCGCCCGCGCCACCGCTGTCGTAAACCGTGGTGCCACATGAAGGTGGTGGTGGCGGAGGTGTGCTACAGGTGATGTTCGCCACCCAGCCCGATGCCGTGTTCGAGATGAAGTCCGAAGTGAACCAGATGGTGAGGCACCCGGTGGGGTCGGTGCTTGTGAACGTTCCGGGAAGTGTTGTCCCACTGAAGAGCCCGAGTTCGGTGGAGGCGTTCGATGGGCCGTTGTGCACGGAGAGTTCATCCCACCCCGCCTCTGTGTTGAAGGCGGTGAACGTGATGGTGACCACATCCCCCGGATTCGTCGGACAATAGGTAACGGTGTAGTTCTCCCCGTTGGCGTAGTCGCCTCCCGGCCCGCCCGTATCATAAACGGTCGTTCCGCACACCTGGGCCGAGACATTGTTCAACGTGAGGAAGGACACGCCAGCCAGACACCCGATGAAGAGCTTACGGCCGATCATCGGGACGCAGGTGTTCGTTGACGCAGACTTTCCAGGTACTCCTGATACAACTCGGGGTTCGCTTCCCGCCATGCCTGCTTCGCAGCGGTATCGTCCGCTGCGTCCTGCGCGATGTTGCCCGTGTGGTGCGGCACTGGGAACCCGGGAGGCGGCTCGGGTGCGGTTGAACGCTCGCCCCCGACAACGGAGTGCACCAATGTGAATGTTGTACCGGTGGCTTGGGAAAGGGCCTCCAGCGTGCTCTCTAAATTGACATCATCATGCAACCGGACCTTGATCCTGTCCTCATACACCCAAGCCTGTCCATGGTCGTCGATGGCGTGAACAGTAGCGTGCAGGAACTTTATGCCGCGTGCGTCCAGCGCGGGTTCTGAGCGCAACTCATACACCGAAAAAGCTTGGGCTGAAGCGAACACACAAGAACCAACGCCCAGCAGGAGGAGTAGTGATCTTGTCATCGTTCCTGATCCATGGTCATAGTCGAACCAACGCGTTCCTCGTCACCGAACGTTCCCAAGATAGGTAAGGTGCTGACTTCTCCACATTCGATGTTCCTGACCTGTTACCAATAGGACACGCTCGGATCCTACAATGGTTGCCTCGAACGGGGGCTGACTAGTCGGATCCCCTATTTGATCACACGAACGGATCATGCGCTTCGATGGAAGCGCATGGGTCATCACCGCACGCCGGCCACAGAGCGCGCTCCGGTCCGGACAATGCCAGGGTACTGGTCCAGGGCTTCACGCAGGCATTCCACCGCCAAGAGCAGTTGTTCGCGTTCGAGCACATAGGCCATGCGGACCTGCTGCCTGCCTGTGCGCGGCTCGGCGTAGAAGCCTGTCGCGGGAGCGAGCATCACGGTATGTCCTTGGTGGTTGAACGATTCGAGCAACCACTGGCAGAAGGAATCCGAATCGTCGATGGGTAGTTCAGCTACGCAATAGAATGCGCCCTTGGGTTTCGGGCAAGTGACACCGTCGATCGTGTTCAGGCCATCGACCAGGACATTCCTGCGTTGCTGGTATTCCGAGAGCACATTGTCGAAGTAGCTCTGCGGGGTCTTCAAGGCGGCCTCCGCCGCGATCTGGCCGAACGTGGGCGGGCTCAACCGCGCCTGCGCGAAGCGGAGCACAGCGGCATACAACTCCTTGTTGCGCGTGATGAACGCACCCACCCGTGCGCCGCACATGCTGTAGCGCTTGCTCACACTGTCCACGAGAACGACGTTCTCCTCGATGCCGGCGAGGGTCATCGCGCTCACATGATGCGCACCATCATAACAGAACTCCCGGTACACCTCATCGGCGAAGAGGTAGAGGTCATGCGCTTTCACGATGTCGCGCAGCGTCTCCAACTCCGCACTGCTGTAGAGATATCCGGTGGGGTTACCTGGATTGCAGATAAGGATGCCCTTGGTGCGTGGGGTGATCAACGCTTCAAAGGCACTGATCGGCGGGAGCGCGAACCCATCGTGGATGGTGCTTCTCACGGGCACGACCTTGACTCCGGCCGCGACGGCGAAGCTGTTGTAATTGGCATAGAACGGTTCGGGGATGATCACTTCATCACCCGGCTCGAAACAGGCCATCATGCCGAAGGTGAGCGCCTCGCTGCCGCCATTGGTCACGATGATCTCCTCATGCGTCACATCGATCCCATGGTCCGCGTAATAGGCCGCCAGTCCTTTGCGGTAACTCTCATATCCTGCCGAGTGGCTGTACTCGATCACCGTGCGGTCCAGGTGACGGATCGCATCGAGCGCAACCGTGGGGGTCGCGATATCGGGCTGGCCGATGTTCAAATGGATCACATGGACACCGCGCTTCTTCGCCGCTTCGGCGTAGGGCACGAGCTTGCGTATCGGCGATGGCGGCATCTGGCGCCCCTTGGCGGAGATCGATGGCATGGTGTGGCTGGTTGTCGATGCGAAGTTCGCCTTTCCTCCAGGACCGGGTGGGAACGAAGAACCCCTCCGCATGGCGGAAGGGTTCTTCTCTTGGGATCGTATCGGGATCAGTGACCCGGTGCCGGGGCCGCAGGAGTGCCCGAGCCATCGGCTGGTGCCGGTGCACCTTCCACAGTACCCTTGATGCGCAGGATCTTCTCAGGGCTGTTGGTGGCATTGCTGCTCACCGTCACGCTCTTGTTGATCGGACCGACACGCTTGGTGTCGTAGTGCACCGTGATCGTGCTCTTGCCACCCGGCTTGATCGGCTCCGTGTCGCACTTCGGTACCGTGCAACCGCATGACCCTTTGCAGTTGGTGAGGATCAAGGGTTGGTCGCCGGTGTTCGTCACAACGAACTCACAGTTCCCATCACCACCCTGGGCGACCGTACCGTAGTCATGCACTTCCTTGTCGATCTGGATCATGGGGCCGGTGCCGCCTACGGGCTTGGCGTTCTCCTGGGCGGAGGCGGCCACAAAGGCAAGGCAAAGGACCGTCGAGAAAATGAGCTTCTTCATGGTTGTTGGTTCGTTGCTTTTTGGAACGGGCCGGGCTTGGGCAAATGACATGCCGTTAGCGCGGCGACCGCTCTTAGTGCTTCTCAACAGGTGCCAACGGGCTGGTCTCCTTTACAGGGGAGGTCGGCGTGGTGGCAGCGGCTTCGATCAGGCCTTTGATCGTGATGATCTTGCTCGGCGCGTTCGTGGCATTGCTCGTGATGGTCACGCTCTTGTTGATCGGTCCAACACGGTTCGTATCGTACTTCACCGTGATGGTGCTCTTCTCACCGGGTTTGATCGGCGCGGTGTCGCACTTGGGCACCGTGCAGCCGCAGCTACCCTGGCACTGGGTGATGATGAGGGGCTGGTCACCGGTGTTGGTCACGATGAACTCGCAGGTTCCGTTCGCACCCTGGGAGATGGTACCGTAATCATGCGATTCCTTGTCGATGCTCAACTGGGGACCACCAACAGGGGTTTGGGCCATTGCGCCCAAGGTGAACAGGCCTAGGCCGAGAGTGAAGAGAAGCTTTTTCATGGGTTGGGTTTGTGTTATTCGCTTTTGGTACGTCGAAAGTAGAAGGACGAAATGCCACCCCGGCGACCTTAACAGGACATTAACAGCGCGGCCAGGGAGGGGGTGTGGTCAACGCTCGAGTGGGATGCCTCTATTCGTGGGAACGACTTCGGCCGGGGCCGGAAGCACTTGTCCCTTGATCCGGAGTACGACGATGGGTGTGTTGGTCGCGTTGCTTTCCACCGTCACCGACTTCGTGAACGGTCCTGGACGCCTGGTGTCGTATCTCACCTGCATGACCGCGCTCTTGCCTGGGGCCAGTGGGTTCTTGTCGTACCTGGGCACCACACATCCGCAACTGCTCTTGCAACTTGTGATGATCAGAAAGTCGTTACCGGTATTGGTATAGGTGAACTCGCAGTCGCCGTTCGCGCCGAATGGGATCGTGCCGTAGTCGTGTTCCTGGCTTTGGAATGTGATCACGGGACCCTTGGGGGACGATGGCCCATTGGACTGTGCACGGGCGCCTATCGCGAGGGCGCCGAGAAGGAGGGAGAGGATCCGCTTTTTCATGGTTGCTAGGATTTGCGACAATGTTCCGGCCCACCCCGCAGCGGATCGAAGGATCTAACACAACCTTGACAGCATTGACAAGAACTTCACAAAGGCCGCGATGCCTTGGGAGGTCGCACAAACCCCATGGCACCGCTACTTTCGCGGCTCATTCAAGGAAATGGAACTCGCGAAGCGATACGAGCCGGGGACTGCCGAAGGCAAATGGTACCAGCACTGGATGGAGAAGGGCTACTTCCGCAGTGTGCCGGATGGGAGAGAACCTTACACTGTTGTGATCCCGCCGCCGAACGTGACGGGCGTGCTCCACATGGGGCACATGCTCAACAACACCATCCAGGATGTGTTGGTGCGCCGCGCGCGCATGCAAGGCAAGAACACCTGCTGGGTGCCGGGCACCGATCACGCGAGCATCGCCACCGAAGCGAAAGTGGTTCGCCTGTTGGCTGAACAAGGCATCAAGAAGAGCGCGATCGGCCGCGAGAAATTCCTCGAGCATGCGCATGCCTGGAAGGACAAGTACGGCGGTGTGATCCTGGAGCAGTTGAAGAAGCTCGGTGCGTCCTGCGACTGGGATCGCACACGCTTCACCATGGAGCCGAAGATGAGCGAGGCGGTCCTCGAGGTGTTCATCGACCTGCACAAGAAAGGACTGGTATACCGTGGCCAACGCATGGTGAACTGGGATCCCGTCGCGCTCACCGCCGTGAGCGACGAAGAGGTGATCCACAAGGAAGTGAACTCGCGCCTGTTCCACGTTCGCTATGCTATTGAGGGCGGCAAAGATGAGTGGATCACGATCGCGACCACGCGTCCCGAAACGATCCTCGGCGATAGCGCCATTGCCGTTCATCCGGAGGACGAGCGCTACGCCCACTTGAAAGGAAAACGCGCGCTCGTGCCGTTGATCGGTCGAAGTGTACCCATCATCTTCGATGAGTATGTGGAGCGCGAATTCGGTACTGGTGCGCTGAAGGTGACTCCTGCGCACGACAGCAATGACTATGAACTTGGTAAGAAGCACAAACTCGAAACGATCGACATCCTCGAAGCGAACGGAACGCTAAGCGCTGCGGCGCAGCTATATGTCGGCGAGGACCGCTTCGCCGCGCGGAAGAAGATCGTGAAGGAGTTGGAAGAGAAGGAGCACATCGTCAAGATCGAGGACATCAAGAACAAGGTGGGCTACAGCGAGCGCACCGATGCCGTGATCGAGCCGCGCCTTTCGTTGCAGTGGTTCGTGAAGATGAGCGAGCTCGCCAAGCCCGCATTGGAAGTGGTGCTCGACGGTCGTGTGAAACTGCATCCGCAGAAGTTCACCAACACGTACAAGTACTGGATGGAGAACGTGCGCGACTGGTGCATCAGTCGGCAGTTGTGGTGGGGGCAGCAGATCCCTGCGTGGTACAATGATGCGGGTGATGCGGCGGTGTGCAAGACGGAAGTGGAAGCCATCGCGCAGTTCAAAGCCGCAGGCCAAAGCACGAATGGTGTCAAGCAGGATGAGGATGTCGTGGATACATGGTTCAGTAGCTGGCTCTGGCCGATCAGTGTGTTCGATGGTTTCGAGAACCCAGACAACGCGGACATCAAATACTACTACCCCACGAACGACCTCGTCACCGCGCCGGAGATCCTCTTCTTCTGGGTGGCGCGCATGGTCATGGCGGGTTTGGAATACCGCAAGGAGATCCCGTTCAAGAACGTGTACCTCACCGGCATCGTGCGCGATAAGCAGGGCCGGAAGATGAGCAAGAGCCTTGGCAACAGCCCGGATCCGTTGGAGCTGATCGAGAAGTTCGGCGCCGATGGTGTGCGGGTTGGTATGCTGCTCACTTCTCCAGCAGGCAACGATCTGCCTTACGATGATTCGCTCTGCGAGCAAGGACGGAACTTCAGCAACAAGATCTGGAACGCGTTCCGTTTGGTGAAGGGGTGGGAGGTGAGCGATGCGGCACAGCCTGCGCACAGTGCCATCGCAACAGCTTGGATGCGTTCGCGTATCGAGCGCGCCACCGCGCAGATCGACGAGCAGTTCGCGCAGTTCCGGATCAGCGAGGCGCTCATGAGCACCTACAAGCTCATCTGGGACGACCTCTGCAGTTGGACGCTCGAATCGATCAAGCCGCCCTTCGGCGAAGCCATCGATCGCAAGACGCTCAGCGAAGCAACCGACCTCTTCGAGCAGGTGTTGAAGTTGTTGCATCCGTTCATGCCCTTCCTCAGCGAGGAACTTTGGCACCTGTTGCGCGATCGCAAAGAGGGCGATGACATCATCATCACTTCATGGCCGAAAGCCGGTGCTGGTGATGCGAAGCTCGATGCCGAGGTACAGCACGCCTTCGATCTGGTGACCGCCGTGCGCAACTTGCGGAACGAACGCGGAATGAGCCCTAAGGATGCGGTGAGTGTTCAGGCCAAGGGCCAGGCGCCTATGCGTGCTACCGTGGCTTCCTTGGTGAACAGGCTCGCGAACGTGAGCGCCATCTCGGAGGGTGTGAAAGCCGCTGGGGGTGACGTTACCTTCCTTGTCGGTACGACCGAATACGCCGTGGATCTGGGCATCGAGTTGGATGCCGAGGCCGAGATGAAGAAAGTGGAGGAGGAGCTGAAGTACGCGCGCGGCTTTCTCGCAAGCGTGGACAAGAAGCTCGGCAACGAACGCTTCGTGAGCGGAGCGCCTGAACAGGTACTGGAGAACGAACGCAAGAAGAAGGCCGACGCCGAAGCGAAGATCAAGGCATTGGAAGAGCGCCTTGCCGTACTGAAGTAGCGCCCATCACCGCTTGGCGAACCTGGCGAACGACTTTGTGCTACGAACGGCGTACAGGCCTGCAGGCAGCCTGCTCACATCGATCACGGCACCGTCCGCACGGTGTTCCATGGGAAGCTGAACGAGCGATCCGCTCGCATTGAAGACGCCGAGGATCCGCGTCGCAGGATCGTTCAGCACAACGGTGATCAAGTGGTCGGCGGGGTTCGGGTACACATCCACTTCGTTCGGCGGTCCCCACTCGCACGCTGTGCCTGTATTGAAGTCCACCACATGGCTTGTTGTGTTTGTGATGATCGGTGGGTTGAGGTCGAAGTAGATGCCCGCCGTGTTCTCCAGCACATCGCCGACAATGATGTCATTGTTCGGCTTGATGCGATAGCTGATGAAGCCCTGGCTGCCGAGCAGATCCGTCGTGCTATCGGGTAGATCGATGTTGTCGAAGATGAAGACCAACTCACGGTCCTGGCCGAATGAAGGTGTGAAGGCGTGCGAGGCGCCGAGGATCTCCAGCGAAGGGATGAAGAGGTTGGTATCGATGGTGTCGCGGATCGTCACCGTCTCCGCCGCAGCAGTTCCCGTGTTCTGGAAGCGCACGGTGTAGTCGATCCAGCTATCCTGAGGGAGGAAGTACTGCGTCGCGCTTAGCCCACTGCTCGTTGCTCCCTGCTTGTCGTTGGGGTCGTAGCTACCCGTGATGGTGCGCGTGACCGTGACGGTGTTGTTCGTCAAGTTCACCTCGCTCTGTCCATCGCTACAGGTCGCCGTGAGGATCACATCGGTACCTAACAGTCCGGGGTTGGGTGGAGCGGCGAGGATGACGTCGATGGTGGGCGATGCGCCGAATCCTGGAAGGGCGTTCAACGACCATTCGAGATAACCGGGAGAGTTCACCACGGGCACCATGGACGCGCTTTGGAAGGAGAGGACCGGGTCATAGGTCAGGCTGAACATGATGGTATTGCTCGGAATCATCCCTTGGTTCAAAACCTTCACCCAGGCGTGCGCTGCGAAACCGGGGCGTATCACACCCACGGACACTTCGGCTTCCAGATCGAAGGGCGGAACGCTCTCCAGTCCGATGTTGCGGGACACGTTCGTGGTGCCCGGATCCAGCGTGAATGGAGCGGGTGGGCAGGTCGTGAGGAGGTTGGAACTGGCGTCCACCTCAACAGTGAAGTTGCCATAGGTGAGACCGATGTTGTACACACCACTGGCATTTGTGAGCGCATAGTGCGGTCCGGGCTGAATGGTCGCGATGCGGAACGGCAGTCGGGGCTCGTTGCCCTGAACAGTGCAATCGCCGCTGACATCGGCCCAAACGGTTCCGCTGAGCCCACCACAATCCGAGGTGTTGTTACCGATCGTGAATTGGGTGGAGACCGAGGTGGGGGCACTCGGGCAGAGTTCAAAAGGAACGTTCACTGTTGCCGTGTAGTCGCCGGGCAACAGATCGGTGATGGTGTTTTGATACGGCAGCACTATGGTCGCCGGTAGATCCGTGGAGTACACCAGCCCGGATATCCCTGTTACTTCAAGGGTGGCAAAGTCGCCGAACTCATATTCGGGCGAGAAGAGCTCGAGGAAGACACTGCCATTCGCACCGCCTGCGCACGCATCGGTGGTTTGCACGCTGGAGAACGTTGGCGTTATCGGTCCAGGTACATTCACCGTTGTGCTGCCTGTGCAGCCCTGGGAGTCGGTCACAGTGAACGAGAGGTTGTTCGGCGCACAGACATTGGTGTAGAGAGCCGAACTCGCGTCCTGCGTTGACGGAGGTGGTAACAAAGTATATGGCGGTACCCCATTGAGGTTGTCGAACGCCACTGTTACGGTCCCATCGCAGGCACAGGAGAGTGTTGCGGACGAACTGCCGCTCATGTTCAGTTGTCCCGTATTCGATACAAAGCCACTGCTGTTCGCTGTTGCACTGAGCGCATCGGTCACTGTGACCGAATAGTTACCTGCGACCAGCCCCGAAATGCTCTGGGTGGTGGCACTGTTGCTCCATAAATAGGTGTAAGGTGGGGTGCCACCAGAAGCGTTGGCCCAGGCTTGTCCATTGGCCAGGCCGCATGAGCCAGGTTGAACGTTAACGGTAACCTGCAGCCCATGGGCCACGAGTTGCACGAGGAGAACGGCGAGAGGCGTCAGGAGCGCGCGCATGACGAAAGCACGCACATCGAGCCGCAGCATGAGGAGCAGTAGTAGTGTTCGTAGCATGAGGACCGGTTTGAATGGAAGACGGGAGCACCGCCAATAGTTGCCAAGGTAATCGCACCGGCCGCGTCCTACTTTCGTCCCATGGACCGCGACCTGACATACGCCGCCATCGACATCGGTTCGAACGCCGTGCGCCTGCTCGTGGGTGAGGTGATCGAACGGGAGGACCACCCGGTGGTGAAGAAGCAGACCCTGGTCCGTGTGCCGATCCGCTTGGGGGAGGATGTGTTCGATGGAGGCAACATCAGCAGTGCGAAGCGCGATTACCTGATCAAATCCCTCAAGGCCTTCCGCCTGCTTACCGAGGTCTACGCCGTGCGGTACATGCGCTGTTGCGCCACCAGCGCCATGCGCGAGGCCACCAACCGTGATGAGATCCTCGCGCGTGTCGAGATCGATAGCGGTGTGCACATCGAGGTGATCAACGGCAAGCTGGAGGCGGACCTCATCGTGAACACCTTTTGGACGCAGGACCTGCTGAAGGAACGCAGCTACCTGTACATCGATGTGGGCGGTGGTAGCACCGAACTCAGTTGGTTGGAGAAGGGCCGCCGCGTGAAGAGCGCGAGCTTCAAGATCGGTACGGTACGCTGGCTGAAAGGCAAGGTGAAGGAGGAGAGCTGGAGCGAGATGCGCGCCTTCCTCGAGGACCTGCGCGCGCAACACGGTGCGTTGATGGCCATCGGTACGGGAGGTAACATCAACCGCATTTTCAAGGAGAACGGCAATGCTTTCGGCGAGCCGCTCGCGCTAAACGACATCCGCACCCAGCGCGAACGTATCGCCTCCTACTCGTACGACGATCGCATCAAGTTGCTGCGCCTCCGACCCGACCGTGCGGACGTGATCATCCCTGCGGCAGATATTTTCCTCCGCGTGTTGGAACATGCGGAGATCGACGAGGTCTTTGTTCCGAAGGTCGGTCTCGCCGACGGGATCATCTACGACCTGTACATGAAGCAGCACGGACGCATGCGCTATCCGCACAGCGAGCCTGTGGCGGTTTGATCGGTCCGCTAACGCTTGATGAACAACACCGTTCCTGACTTCCCGGAGCCATCGATCAAGCGCAGCGTGTAAGCACCCTGCGCAAGTCCGTCGATACCGATCACACCCTGGTCCGTCCAGAGCATCCGGCCACGCGACATGAGGCGTCCGCTGCTGTCCAGGATGCGCCATTCCACATCGCCAATTAGCGAAGCGCTCACGAAGAGGTGATCGTCGGCCGGGTTGGGCTGGACCGAGAGAGGATCTCGTCCAGACCACGGACCACCAGCACCTGTGGTCAGGCATTCCACCAAGTCATCGGGTTCGTTGTCGAAGACCAGATCAAAGTCCAGGCCGTTCATCGAGAAGTTGTCGACGTACAAGATGTAGGTTTCGCCCGCCAGCACATCGATGTAGCGCACCCAACCATTGCCGCCCGCACCTTCGGAAAGATCGATAGCCGCGTAGTCGAGGCCAATTGCACCCGTCACGCTGGAAAAGGAACACCGCAGTGGTTGGCCTGAAGGCGGACAGGGTATCTCGCTGGTGTAAGGTCCCCATACCGCCAGGTCGTAGTCGACATTGGGTGGAACGTTGATCGAGAACGCCAGTGTGCCGGCAGCATTGGTGGTGAACCGATGCCACTGCCCCATGTGTTCGTTGCTGACCAGACAACCGCGGTTCGCAGCATCGAGATCGACCACTGCCCCGACGTCCGGTGGCAGCACATTGAAGGACGTATCGCTACAGATCGCGAGGGCCCCTGCGCAGTCGGAAGCTGCGAGGCTTTGAGCGAAAGAGGTGCTACAGGTACTTACCGCCAGCACAACGAAGAAGGACCTGTTGAGGATCATGGAGGAAGGCGTGGAGCAGGGTTGGTGCGATGCGGATCCACCGCAGCAAGATGGCCCAAAGGTCGCTGACGTGCAATACCCAGAAGTGATGGATCGGGAGGGTGTTATGGAAAAAGCCGTGTGAGGGACACGTAGATGTAGGAGCGGATAACTTGCCCCCATGTATCGCGCTCCACGGGTGGTCCTCTCGATCCAGTTGCTCCTTGCCGGGGCCCTTGTTTCGGCGCAGCAACCCTGGTCGATCGGCACACGCGCTCACTATGGGTTCCTCTGGCCGCACCGACCCAGCAGTTGGATCCTGGTGGAAGGCCACGCCGCTGCGGTGGAACTGTTCGCCGAGCGACGTGTGCACGGTGATCAGCCCTGGCACCAGGATTATCAACTGCCCAGCTACGGCATCGGTGTGCTGTACACCGGCATGGCCAACCCGGAAAAGATCGGTACAGCGGTGCGCGTGCTGCCGTATCTCTTCCTGCCTCTTGCTAAAGGAGAGCGTTCCGCGTTCGGACTGCGGCTGGGTTGGGGCGTGGGCTACATCGCCAAGCCTTACGACCGGGTGGAGAATACCAAGCAGATCGCCATCGGGTCGCGCATCAATACCGCGATCCAGGTCATGCCAGAATACCGCTACCACTGCGATCGCTGGATGTTCACCTCGGGGATCGGGATCGATCACTGGAGCAATGGATCGGTGAAGCTGCCCAACCTCGGGTTGAACTACCTCAGCGCGAACATCGGCGCGAGCTACGCCTTGCGTGATGCCGTGGCGATCAATACGGTGATGGCCCCTTCAGCCTTCACGGCGCCGCATCGAGAGCAACTCATCACCGCTGCCTGCGGCGTCAGCGAGAGCGGCCGTCCATTGAACGGTCAGTACACGGTGTTCTCGCTGAATGGCCAGGTGCAATGGCGGGTCGGAAAGAAGGGGACACTTGGTTGTGGTGCCGACGTGTTCAACAAGGGTGCGCTGGCCACAGTTCATGAGGAGCTTGAAGGGAGCGATCGCGCGGAACTCACGCAGGTCGGTGTGCATGGTGCGGGATCGTTGCTCTTCGGTCGCGCGGAGTTGTTCATGAACGTGGGTGCCTACGTGTACACGCCTGTGCCGGACGAAGCGCCGCTGTTCCAGCGGCTCGGCTTCCGTTACCGCAGCGGCAGGCACCTGGTCTGGAACATTTCGCTCAAGAGCCACTACGCAGTTGCTGATCACTGGGAGTTCGGCGTGGGATATCGATGGAACTGAAACGGCTCATACCGCTCTGCGTGCTGCTCTTCGCTGGTTGCGACAAGGAGCAGATGGACGATTGCATAACCAGCACCGGCCCCATGCGCGAGGAGGTGCGCATGCTCGCAGGCTTCCATACCGTGGAGATGGAGGACCGCTTGGATCTCCTTTTGGAACAGCGGACGGCGAACACCGTGGCGATCGAGGCGGGCTTGAACCTGATCGGGCAGGTGATCACCGAAGTACGGGACAGTGTGCTCTACGTGCGCAACGATAACCGCTGCAACTGGGTGCGCAGTTTCAAGCCGCGCATCACGGTGAAAGTACCCGTGGATGCTATTGGGAAACTCGTTCTGCGTGGCACGGGCAACGTTACGTGTGGTGATACCATACAACGGAGCTACTTCCTCCTGGAACAATGGGGCGCGCAGGGTAGCGCAGTGCTCACCATGGACGTGGGCAACGTGGACATCGCCTTGCATACCGGCGCTGGCGATGTGACCATCTACGGTCGGTGCAGTGCGACGGCCAACCTCTACAGCGGGATCATGGGTCCGATCGACGCATCAGGCATGCGCGCGCGCTTCGTGAACGTGAACAACAGCGGTGTGACCGACATCCGCTGCTGGGTGGACAATGTGCTTGATGTGCAGGTGCGTGATGCGGGTGATGTGTACTACCGTGGCGAGCCGTATGACGTGCGCACCCAGGTCATCGGCAGCGGTGAGGTGATCCACGAATGAGTTCCTGGTCTACTCCCTGATCCACGTGCCGTGCGCGGTGGTCCGTCCGCTGGGCGAAAGCACGCGGAAACCATAGAAACCGTGCGGTAGTGTGGCGGCATCGATCGTTGCACGGTCGCTGGTCAACGCAAGTCGCATTACCTCACGGCCAACAGCATCGAGCATCTGGAGCGTGCTTCCGGGATCAACGATCGGCAGGTACACATCCACCAAGCCCGATCCCGGGTTGGGCACGAGGCGCACATCCTCGCCGGGGTGCTTGAACAGCACCGACCGCAGTGGTGAATAGTCATGCTCGCCGTTCACATCCACCTGGCGCAGGCGGTAGAAGTTGAGGCCGGGGTGCGGTGCGCGATCGAGGAAGGTGTATTGGTGCGGTTGCATGCTGCTCCCTGCGCCCGGCAACGTACCGATCTCTTCGAAGTGCTCGCCATCCGTGGAACGTTCGATCCCGAAGTGATCGCTGTTCACTTCGCTCGCCGTGCTCCATCGCAGGTCCGCGCCAGCATCAATGGCGATGGCCTGGAAATCGATCAATTCCATCGGCAGGATCGTGCAATCCAGCGAAGCGCCGTTCTGCAAATTCCAGTTCAGGTTGAAGCCTGTGCTGCTCAGCGACCAGTTGCTGATGTACATCAGGTACACCTGGCCGACCACCACTTGCATACCCGGCACCCATCCGCAATACTGCGGCGGCACCAAGGGACAGATGTCCAGTGTGGAGGGGATGCCGTAGCTCACAGCCGTGCTCGCGAACTGTGGCGGCGAGAACGTGGCGTGGCCCATGCCGGTGCCGTAGCTGCCGGTGCTCCCGAACGTCGCCGGACCACTGGATGCCGCGCAGCGGATGGGCGGTCCGGAGGGCGGGCAGATCGCGCCCGGCTGGGTGCCCGATGGGAAGGGTCCCCAGATCGCCCAGTCGTAATCATCCGGTCCGAGGGGATTGATGGTGAACCCCAGGTTGCCACCGACACTGGGCGAGAAGATGTACCAGGTGCCCTGGTTCTCGATGATGTCCAGACAGCCCGAGTTGATCGCATTGATGTCGGCGACGTTCCCTGTGTTGGTGGTGTTGTTGCTCAGGGCGAGGTTGCTGCAGATGGTGGCGGCACCCAGGCAGTCCTCCTGCGGTGGCGGTGGTGGAACACAACTCACCACCCCGGTGTAGACCAGGCCGGCTACCGGTGGCGTGCCGGAGTTGAACAGGCCGCTGCCTCCCAGTTGAAGGGTGTAGGAGTTGTCGGTCTGAAAAGCGCCCGAATTGTTGTAGTTCAGCACGACGATATCGCCGATGTTCACGCCGATGAGCACCTGGTTGGTGGCACCGGACACGGTGTAGTTCTGGAACGGCCCGCCGTTGATGCTCACACCGACGAACGATGTTCCCCAGCCATCGGCGAAGAGATCGTTCAGGGTGAGCACATAGACACAATCGCCGACAGGGGGGGCGGTGCAACTGATCCCGAGCGGGCTGCAGATGGTGTTGTTCGCACAGGTGAACTGATCCACCAGCACACGCAGCTGGCCGGTGAAGGTCGCTGTCCATGTCACCGTCGATTGCAGGCCGCATCCATCGTCGTTGTACCCCAACGAGCCACCGCCCGTGTTATTGAAGAGCGTGATCTGCGTGTCGAACCCGGCGCCACAGGTATTGAAGGTGTAGGTGTTCCCTGCGACGACGTTCACCAGCACATATTGCCCGCCCTGCACGCACGGTATGGCTGTGGATCCCGGGCAGGGCGGTGTCACCGCAGCGCCGGTCAGCACATTGTCGTTCGCGCACTGCCCGAACCCCAGCAGGGTCATGCTTCCGAAGAAGGCGAGTGTCAGTGATCGGAACACGTGCGTTCGATTGCCCGGTGAATGTACCGAACCCATATCGTGGAAAGCAAAGCCGCTTAAGCAGCCTGGATCACTCCTTCATCCAGATCGAACCCGAGCGTGTGCCGTTCGCAGCGATGCAGGTCACCATGTATGCACCCGGCGCGAAGGACGATGCATCGACCACTGTTGTTCCACCAGCAACGTTTTGGGTGAGTACCAAACGCCCGAGGGCATCACGCATAGTGATCGCATGGTATCCGCTCGGCAGTTGCATGGTGAAGTCATCGGTTCCCGGGTTAGGGAAAACGTCCTTCACGACCGATGTCTGTTCCGATGCGCCCATGAACGAAGAACAACCGTATCCCCACCAAAGGGCAGAATAGCTTATGTCGACGTCGCTGTAACACCGCAGAGGGCCACCGGCAGCATCCGTGGTGAAGTTGATCCATGGAAGCATGAACTGGTAGAGCGAGCCGAAGCGCTGAACGATGGTATCGTTGCCGAGCACGAGGAAGTGAAGCGACAAGCCTCCGACGATCGTTGTACCGGTATCGGATACAATGACTTGGACCTGGCTCTGGCCGCCATCCTCTGCGGTGAGTTCCCAATGATCGCCTGGTGCGGCTCCGAAGAAGTAGAGCGTGTCGAACCCCGCCACTGTCCAGATGCTCACCAGATCAGCATCGACGGTGGTGAAGTATGGGTCATAGTCGTGTGTGAAGGGCGAACCGAACTCGGTCCCCTCAGTATGCATGGCGATCACCTGAGTTGGAAGAGAACTGATGATCGTATCCCCAATGTATGTGAACCGAGCATACCCTTCAGTCGTCCATCCGTTGGAATAGGTATAGGTCCACGTCGCCCCAGGTGGACACCAACTCTGTGCGAAGGTGATCCCTTGGAAGAAGATGAGTGCAGGGCTGATCAACGCGTGGCGCATGGGGTGAAGCTACGTGGTCATCAGACGACCCCATGGATCAGAACGCTGCTTGAAGGTCCTTCAATGAACACTTCCACCTTGCCTCGTGTTAGGTTCGCATGACCATGAGCACACCTGCATCCTTTCTATTCGCCGTTGGCGTTCTCTCCTGTGCCAACCTCGGCGCGCAAACGTTCACCCTGACCAGTGAGACCGTCGGAGGGCAGGCCACAATGGACCAAGTCTACAACAGTTTCGGTTGTACGGGCAGCAATGTGAGCCCGCAACTCAGTTGGAAGAACGCGCCGGAAGGCACCAAGAGCTACGCCATCACCATGTACGACAAGGATGCGCCCACGGGCAGTGGCTGGTGGCATTGGGTGGTTTATGATATCCCGGTTTCGGTCACGTCGGTGCATGCGGGTGCCGGTGACCCTGGCAAGTACCTGATGCCTGCTGGTGTCGTCCAGGGAAAGACGGATTTCGGCACGTTGGGCTATGGTGGTCCGTGCCCGCCGCCGGGTGCTGGGCCGCACCAGTACGTGGTCACCGTCTATGCGCTGAAGAACGAGAAGCTCGGCGTCGATGCGAACGCTTCGCCTGCCGTGGTGAGCTATAACGCGAGCGCACAGTCCCTGGCACGGGCGAGCATCGTGTTCTACTACGAGCGGAAGTGATGGATCACGCCCGCTTCCGGTAATTGGCCACTGCCAGAGCGTTGATACCGACGGCGAAAGCGGCGATCACCAGGAAGTGCTTCGCGATCTGCGCTGGGCCACTGCCCTTCAGCAGCACCATGCGCACCACTTCCACGAAGTAGCTCACGGGGTTGAACCAGGTGATCTTCTGCGCCCAGTGCGGCATGTTGTCGATGGGCGTGAAGAGGCCGCTGAGCAGGATGAAGATCACCAGGAAGAACCACGAGAGGAACATGCTCTGTTGCTGCGTATCGGCGAACGTGCTGATAAGCAGGCCGAGCCCCAGCATCACCCAGAGGTAGATGCCAGCGAACGCGAACAGCAGCAGCACGCTGCCCTCGATCGGAATGTGGTAGATCAGTTTTCCAAGCACCAATCCGAGCGCGAGGAGGAACAAACTGATGAACCAGAACGGCAGCAACTTGCCAAGGATGAACTGCCACTTCGTGATCGGCGTCACGTTCAGTTGTTCGATGGTGCCGATCTCCTTCTCGCGCACGATGTTCATGCTGCTGAGGAACATGCCCACGAGCGTGACGAGCACCACCAGCAGGCCGGGCACCATCAGGTTCTTGTAGTTCATCCGGAGGTTGTACCAGAAGCGCGGGATCACCTCCACGGGTGGTCGTTGGCGCAGGTCCGTGCCATGCAGGTGTTGAACGATCGCGACCTGTTCATTGGCGATGATCGACCGTGCATAGACCAGCACGAGGCTGGCGAACTGGCCGTCCACGCCGTTGAGGTCGAGCATCACCGGTGCTTGTGATCGGCGGCGCAGATCCGTTTCAAAGCGCGATGGAATGCGCAGGAAACCGTCCGTGCGGCCGCCGTCCAGGGCTGCCATGCCATCCTCGAAACCGTGGAACGTGCGCTCCACGGTGAACCTGTCACTGGCCTCGAACCGATCGATGAGTGCGCGTGACGTGGCGCTGCCGTCCATGTCGCTCACGAGCAATCGCACATTGCGCACCTCGAAGTCGGCGGCGTTCACCAGCACCAGGAGCTGCACTACGGGCGCTACGAAGATGATCGGCAGCATGCCTTTGTTCCTGAAGATCTGCAGGAACTCCTTGCGCAGGAGGTGTCGCACGATCCTCATTGCAAGCGGATCTTGAATTTGCGCACGCTCACGGCGAGCAGGAAGAGCGTCATTCCGATCAGGATCACCGTCTGTGGCCAAAGGACCTCGAGCCCGACACCTTTCAGCATGATCCCCCGCAGGATGATGATGAAGTGCTTCGCAGGCATCACGTTGCTGATCACCTGCAACGGCCACGGCATGCTCGTGGTGGGGAAGATGAAACCGCTCAACAGGATCGTCGGCATCATGAGCACGAAGAGCGAGAGCATCAGCGCGGTCTGCTGGGTCTTCGCCATGCTGCTGAACAGGAGCCCAAGGCTCAATGCGGACATGATGAAGAGCAGCCCTTCCAGCGCGAGCAGGACGTAACTCCCGCTCATGGGCACGTGGAAGAGAAGCCGCGCCACACTGAAGACAAAGGTGGCGTTGACCAGCGAAAGCAGCAGGTAGGGAACGGCCTTGCCGATGATGATGAGCATGGGCCGCAGCGGTGAAACGAGCATGATCTCCATGCTGCCATATTCCTTTTCGCGCGCGATGCTGATCGAGGTGAGCATGGCGGAAACGAGCATCAGCACGATGGTGAGTACGCCGGGCACGAAGAGGAACACGCTCTTCATTTCCGGGTTGTAGTGCATACGATAGTCCACGGGAACGATCTCGACGATGCGTTTTGACGGGTCACGCGCCACCCATTTCGCGATCATCTGCGAAGCATAGGCCGTGACGATGTTGGCCACGTTCGGATCGGAGGCATCGGCGATCAGGGCCACTTGCGCACGGCCTTCCGCGAAGCGCCTGGCGAAGTCGGGTCCGATCTCCACCACCAGCTTCGCCTTGCCTTCCTTGAAGATGCGTTCGATATCCGCGGGGCGCTCCAACCGGGCGGCGTTCACGAAGTAGTGCGAGGCGAACAAGGCGTTCACCAGGTTGGTGCTGCGCACATCGCAGCTCATATCCAGCACGGCCACCCTGGCTTCCTTCACCTCGGTATTGATCGCGTAGCCGAACAGCACGATCTGCATCACCGGCATGCCGAACAGCACGAGCAACGTACGCCTGTCCCGCAGGATATGCAGGAACTCCTTTTTGACGAACGCAGCGAAGGTCCTCATCTCATTCAGCGCGTTTGCCGCCCCGTGCGAGCCGGTAGAACACTTCGTCCATCGTGTCCGCCCCGAACTGTTGCTTGAGCGCGACGGGTGTATCACACGCGGCCATCACGCCGTCCACCATGATGCTCACACGGTGGCAGTACTCCGCCTCGTCCATGTAGTGTGTGGTCACGAACACAGTGACACCGCGAGCGGCGGCCGCGTAGATCATCTCCCAGAATTGGCGACGCGTGATCGGGTCCACGCCACCCGTGGGTTCGTCCAGGAACACGATCCGTGGATCATGGATCAGCGCCACGCTGAACGCGAGCTTCTGCTTCCATCCCAGCGGAAGGGCCGCGAGCAATGTCTTCGCATGGTCCTTCAAGCCGAGCTCTTCGATCATCTCCTCGCTGCGTTGTTTCAGTCGCGCATCATCCAGGCCGTACACCCCGCCGTAGAATCGGATGTTCTCGCGCACGGTGAGGTCGTTGTACAGCGAGAAGCGCTGACTCATGTAGCCGATGTTCCGCTTGATCTCCTCGCTCTGCGTGTACACATCGAAGCCCGCCACGTGTGCTTCACCCTCGGTCGGGCGCGAGAGGCCGATGAACATCTTGATCGCCGTGGTCTTGCCCGCGCCGTTGGCGCCGAGGAAGCCGAAGATCTCGCCCTTACGCACGTCGAGGTCGATGGCGTTCACCGCCGTGAAATCACCGAAGCGCTTGGTGAGCTTGCGCGCGTTGATGACGACCTGGTCGCTCATTTCATCAGGTGCATGAAGAGGTCCTCGATAGTGGGTTCGATCCGTTCCACCTGTGCATCACCCAGGCCCAGGTCCCCGAGTTGCTTCTTCAACACGGCGATGTCCAGTGCTTCGCTCGCGGTGATGTGCAGCGCGGTGCCGAACGGATAGACCGCTTCCACACCGGCAGCCTGCCGCAGCGCACGCAACAGCGCGTAGGTGTCAATACCGGTGGCGGCATAGAGCGGGCGATCGAACGTGCGTGTGATCTCCGCGGGCGAACCCACGCGCAACAACGCCCCGTTCTGGATCAGGCCCACACGGTCACAAAGCGCGGCTTCGTCCATATAGGGCGTGCTCACCAGCATGGTGATGCCTTCATCCTTCAGTTTCTTCAGCATGGCCCAGAACTCGCGACGGCTCACAGCGTCCACGCCGGTGGTGGGTTCATCGAGCACCAGCACCAAGGGCTTGTGGATGAGCGCGCAACACAGGGCTAGCTTCTGTTTCATGCCACCGCTGAGCGCACCGGCGCGACGCTTCGCGAAGGGTTCCAGCATGACGTAGATATCCTTGATCAGGTCATAGTTCGTCTCCACGGTGGTCTGGAACACGCTGGCGAAGAACTCCAGGTTCTCGCGTACGCTGAGGTCCTGGTACAGGGAGAACGTGCCGGGCATGTAGCCCACGTTGCGCCGCACATGGCGATAGTCCTTCACCACGTCGTGCCCATCGAAGGTGATGGTGCCGATGTCGGGCAGCAAGAGTGTGACGAGCGAACGGAAGAGGGTCGTCTTACCCGCGCCATCCGGGCCGATGAGACCGAAGAGTTCGCCCTTGGGCACATGGAACGAGATGTCCTTGAGCGCCTGGACCGCGCCATAGTTCTTGCTGACGTGGGCGACGTCGATCACGGTTGCGCTATATGCAGGTGGACTTCACCCGGCATGCCGCTCTTGAGCGTGCCGTTGGGGTTCGCTACGCGCACCTTGAACGCATAGACCATGTCCACGCGCTCTTCCCGCGTCTGGATCGTTTTGGGTGTGAACTCCGCCTCGCTGCTGATCCAGCTCACCCGGCCTGGCATGCGCACCATGTTCCCATCGCCACCGTCGATCCCGACTTCCACGGAACCGTTGATTTTGATGCTGCCGAGCCGCGCACCGCTGATGTACGCGCGCAGTTCCAGCGTGTCTATCGCCGCAATGCGATAGAGCGCGCGTCCCGGCGAAGCGAGCTCATGCGGCTCCGCCAGTTTGCTCACCACGGTCCCGTTCACGGGGTTCACGATCCGCTGATCACGGATCTGCTTGCGCAGGAATGCCTCGCGCGCTTCCA